>JBOHAM010000133.1:0-22895 GCA_050697735.1 Gaiellaceae bacterium
GGCGCGGCGGCGGGACGCTCGTCCCCCCCGGCGGCGCCGTCCTCCACGGCCGCGGGTTCTGGGCCAACACCCTCGCCCGTGAGGCCCGGCCGGGAAGTCAGGTCACCGTGCGGGTCCGGCTTCGCGACCTGCCCGCGGACGTCGCCGACGCGGTCGGCGGCGGCCCGCTGCTCGTCAGGAACGGCCGGCCTGTGCTCCGGCCGGACGAGGCTTTCACCTCGAGCCACCTCACCTCGCGCCATCCGCGAACGGCCGTCGGCCAGCTCGCGAACGGACGGGTGCTGCTCGTGGTCGCCGACGGTCGCTCCTCTCGCAGCGCGGGGCTCACCCACTCGCAGCTCGCGCACGAGATGGCGCGGCTGGGCGCGGTGACCGCCATGGGCCTCGACGGCGGCGGGTCGTCCACCATGGCCTTCGACGGCAGGGTGCTGAACCGGCCCTCGGACGGGTCGGTGCGGGCGGTGGCGAGCGGCCTCTTCGTCGTCTACTACGGCGTCTACGCCCCTCGCCCCCGCCGGACGGCCATCTCGCCCAACGGAGACGGGGTCGCGGACTCGCAGGTGCTCACGGCGAAGGTCGTGCGCCGCTCGTCCGTCGACGTTCGCCTCGTGCGGCCGAACGGGACGACCGCCTGGCGTTTCACCGGCGTCGTGCGTCCGCAGCGGCTCACCCGGAAGGTCGGCGCCCCGGGCATGGCCGAGGGGAGCTGGCGGTGGGTGGCCGAGGCGACCGACGTGCAGAGCGGCCGCGAGAGCCGCATGGCGAGGGCCTTCGTCGTGAACCGGACGCTCGGGCACCTGCGGCTCTCGAAGGAGCGGATGCGGGTCGTGACGGGCAGGGGCGGCCGTCTCGGCTTCTCGGCGACCCTCACCCGTCCGGCGAGGCTCGACGTGACCGTCCGGTCGAGCTCGGGACGAGTGGTGCGTCGACTCTTCCGCGGCGAGCGGGGCCGCGGCACGCACGCGTGGCGATGGCAGGGTCGCAACGCTGCGCGGAGCGTGGTGCCGAGCGGGACGTACACCGTCCGGATCAGCGCCGCAAACGCGCTCGGCACGGTGGCCCTCGCGGACACCGTGCGCGTCACCCGCGTGTCCGGCTAGGGACTCCGAGCCTCCCCGGGACAACCGGTGAGGCGCGCGGGGCCCCTGGGTAGACTCGGCTGGTGCACGCGATCACCGAGGCCGTCACCGGCGTCATCGGCGACTACGGCCTCTACGCCGTCTTCATCCTCATGTTCGTCGACGCCGTCCTCCCGGCGGCCAGCGAGCTCGTCATGGTGTACGGAGGCGCCGTGGCCGCCGGCGCGTTCGCCAACGCGAGCGTCACGTTCTTCGGCATGGAGATCGAGTCGACGGGGTGGGCCTTCGTCGCCATGGCTGCGGCGGGCACGGTCGGCTACACGCTCGGCTCTGTTCTCGGCTGGGCGATCGGCCTCTACGGAGGGCGTCCCTACCTGGAGAGACACGGGCGGTGGCTCCACGTCACGCCCGCCAAGCTCGACAAGGCGGACGCGTGGTTCGAGCGCTACGGCGATGCCGCCGTCTTCGTCTCGCGCATGCTTCCCGTCGTCCGCTCCTTCATCTCGATCCCGGCCGGGATAGCCGAGATGCGGCTGGGGCGCTACACCGTGCTGACGTTCCTCGGGACCCTCCCCTGGTGCTTCGGCCTCGCCGCCGTCGGGCTGGCCCTCGGGTCGGGGTGGGAGCGCTTCCACGAGAGCTTCCGGTACGCCGACTACGCGATCCTGGCGGTCGTCGTCGCCGGCGCCGCCGCGCTCGTCTACCGTCATCGTCGCACCAAGCTCCGCCGTCGGGCCGTGGAGCAGTCCGCCGAAAGTGCCGGCCGGTAGAGTGCCCCGCCGATGAGCATCCCGCACGTCGACGTCCGCGCGCAGTACGCGCCGCTCCTCGACGAGCTGAAGGAGCGCATCGGGGCCGTGCTCGACTCGGGCCGCTTCATCCTCGGGCCGGAGGTGCGCGCCTTCGAGCAGGAGGCCGCCTCGTACCTGGGGGTCGGCGACGCGATCGGGGTCGCCAACGGGACGGACGCGCTCGTCCTCGTCCTCGACGCTCTCGGCGTCGGGCCCGGCGACGAGGTGGTCTGCCCGGCCTTCACGTTCTTCGCGACCGCCGAGGCGGTCTCACGTGTGGGCGCGACGCCGGTCTTCTGCGACGTCGACCCGGCCACGCTGAACCTCGATCCCGCCGACGTCGCCGACCGGGTGACCGCGCGGACGAAGGCGGTGCTCGCCGTCCACCTCTTCGGCCGCCCGGCTGCTCTGGCCGAGCTGCCCGACGGCGTGCCCGTGATCGAGGACGCCGCGCAGGCCTTCGGCGCGCGGGTCGGCGAGGTGCGCGCGGGCGCCGTCGGCGCGGCGTCGACCTTCAGCTTCTTCCCGACGAAGAACCTCTTCGGGCTCGGCGACGGCGGGCTCGTCGCGACGGGCGACGAGGGCCTCGCCGAGCGCGTCCGGCTGCTCCGCTTCCACGGCTCGCGCGACAAGGAGCGCTTCGACGCGGTCGGCTACAACTCGCGCCTCGACGAGATCCAGGCGGCCGCGCTTCGCCTCTTCCTGGGCCATCTCGACCGCTGGAACGAGGCGCGTCGCGAGGCGGCCGCACGCTACGCGGAGCTCGGCCTCGGCGAGCTCGTCGAGCTCCCGGAGGACGAGCCGGGCCACGTCTACCACATGTACGTCGTGCGCTCGTCGGAGCCCGACCGCCTGGCCGGAGCGCTGCGGGCGGCCGGCATCGGGTGTGCGACGTACTACACGACTCCACTCCACCTCCAGCCGGTCTACGGCCACCTCGGCTACACGCCGGGGAGCCTGCCCGAGTCGGAGCGGGCCGGCCGCGAGACTATCGCACTCCCGCTCTGGGCCGGGATCAGCGCCGGGCAGCAGGAAAAGGTCGTTGAGACAATCCGCTTGGCCGTCGGCGTGGGAGCGGGCGCGTGAGGCTCGTCAGCCGCCACCGGATCTGGCAGGTCGTGGCCGATGCGGGCCTCATCGCGGCGGCGTGGTACGTCGCGTTCCAGGTGCGCTTCGACAAGGGCGTCCCCGGCCGCTACGACGAGTTCCTGGGCCTGGATGTCTTCATCGCCGTCGTGGGGGTGAAGCTGACCGTCTTCGTCGCCTTCGGTCTCTACGAGCACTGGTGGCGCTACGTGTCCATCCGGGACATGTGGCGCTCGTTCCTCGCGGTCACGGTCGCGTCCACGGCCGCCGTCCTCGTCCTCTACCTCTGGAACCCGGTGAACGGCTGGCGCCTGCCGCGCGGGATCATCGCGATCGACTGGATGCTCGTCCTCGCCCTCGTGACGGGCGTGCGGCTCCTGGTGAGGACGCTCATCGAGCGGCCCGGCCCGCGCGCGCTCGTGGCGCGCGGCAAGGAGGCGCTCGTCGTCGGCGCGGGCGACGCGGGGCAGCTCGTCATCCGGGAGATGCTGAAGAGCCGCGCGCTCGGCTACACGCCCACCGCGCTCGTGGACGACGACCCGCGCAAGAAGAACATGCGCCTCCACGGCGTCCGCGTGCTCGGGACGACAGGCGACCTCCGGCGCCTGCTGGCCGACCAGAAGCCGGACGAGGTCATCATCGCGATCCCGTCCGCCCCCGGCGACGTCCGCCAGCGGGTGGTGAACGCGTGCCGCGACGCCGGCGTGCCCGTGAAGACGCTGCCCGGCGTGCACGAGCTGATCGCGGGCGACCTCAACCTCTCCCAGCAGCTCCGCGAGGTGCAGGTCGAGGACGTGCTCGGCCGCGACTCCGTCGACCTCGACATGCCCTCGATCGCCTCCTATATCACCGGCTCCACCGTCCTCGTGACCGGTGCGGGCGGCTCCATCGGCTCGGAGCTCTGCCGCCAGGTCGCTGCGCTCGGCGCCGGGCAGATCGTCCTCGTCGAGCACGCCGAGAACGCGCTCGTGACGATCGAGCGCGAGCTTCAGCACGAGCGGCGCTTCACGGCGACCGTCCCCGTGCTCGCCGACGTCAAGGACCGGGTGAAGATTCGGCGGCTCTTCGAACGGCACCGCCCGGACGTCGTCTTCCACGCGGCCGCGTACAAGCACGTCCCGCTCATGGAGGCGAACCCGCTCGAGTCCCTGCGGAACAACGTCGTGGGCACCAAGGTGATCGCCGAGGTCGCATCCGAGTACGGCGCGAAGCGCTTCGTGCTCGTCTCCACCGACAAGGCGGTGCGGCCCAAGAACGTGCTGGGCCAGACGAAGGCGCTCTGCGAGTGGCTCGTCGAGGCCGCCGCCGCGCGCCACGAGAACGGGACCAGCTTCATCTCCGTCCGCTTCGGCAACGTGCTCGGCTCCTCCGGCAGCGTCATCCCCCTCTTTCGCCGCCAGATCGCCCGGGGCGGGCCGGTCACGGTCACCCATCCGGACATGGAGCGCTACTTCATGACCATCCCGGAGGCCGTGCAGCTCATCGTCCAGGCCGGCGCGATCGGCGAGAGCGGCGACATCTTCGTCCTCGACATGGGCGAGCCCGTGAAGATCGTGGACCTCGCGCACAACATGATCCGCCTCTCCGGGAAGGAGCCCGGGCGCGACATCCCGATCGAGTTCATCGGCGTCCGCGCCGGCGAGAAGCTTCACGAGGATCTGTGGGCGGAGGGCGAGGCGGCCGTGCCGACCTCGCATCCGAAGATCCTGCGGGCCGCCTGCCGGCCGGTCGACCCGGTCTGGCTCGACGAGGAGCTCGCGGAGCTGGAGCGCCTCGCCGACGCGGGCGAGACGGTCGACATCGTCGCGCGCCTCGGCGAGCTGATGCGCGCGCCGCGCCGGGTCGGCGTGGCCTCGCCCGAGGCAGAGACCGTCTGAGCGGGCTACGCGCGGGCCGCGTGGGCGGCCTCGAGCATGGTCCGCCACGGGTGGTAGAGCTCCCGGACGTCCGGCGGCATCATCGTGTCCGACAGAAGGAGGGCGAGGAGCGCCTCGTCGAGGGCGATGCGGGTAAGCCGGGCAACCTCCTGCCATTCGGCGATCTCACGGGCGTCCGCGCCGGAGCCGGTGCGGAGGAGCTCCTCGAGCCGCTCGGGGACGAAGACGGGCCCGATGCGGGCCCAGCACGAGACGTAGGCGGTCGCGCGCTCGGGGAGGAGCTCGACCGCGGCGCTCCAGGCCCCGGCGCGGACGGCCTCGTTGCCGGCGCGGCGCGCTCCGGCGAGCGCGAGCCGGTCCTCGTCGCGAAGCGCGCGCGCCTGCTCGACGAACGCCTCCAGCCCCGCCGGTGCGACTCCCTCACGATCTGCCAATTCGCCTTCCCGCCTCTCGGATTGACTCGGAAACGGGCCTAGGATAGCTTCGGCCACTTCGGGATTCGACAGGGGAGGAACCCATGAGCACCATCGATCGCCGGACGTTCCTGCGCCGGAGCGCGGTCGCCGCGGCGGCCACGGTCGGAGCGTCCGCCGGCCCCTTCGGCGGGTTCATCGCCAGATCTGCGATGGCGGCGCCGAAGAGCGCGCCGAACAACGGCGGGTACGGCCCGCTCGGGCCCGTCGAGGACCTGCGCGACGGCGTGGTGCGCCTCTGGCTACCGCGCGACTTCCAGTACCGGTCGTTCGCGCTGAGGAACACCCCGCTGACCGAGGAGAGCACCATCACCCCGGGCCGCCACGACGGCATGGCGGCGTTCGGGTGGGGCAACAAGGTTCGCCTCGTCCGCAACCACGAGCAGACCCAGCCGAATCCGGTGGGAGCGTTCGGCGACACGAGCAAGGCCTACGACACGCGTGCGCCCGGCGGGACGACCACGCTCGAGATCTCGCCCCGGGGGGAGGAGGTCGAGAGCTGGGTCAGCCTCAACGGCACGACGTTCAACTGCGCCGGCGGGCAGTCGCCCTGGGGCACGTGGATCACCTGCGAGGAGACGCCGAACGGCGTCGATCAGCAGCGGAGCTTCCTCATCGGGCCCGGCGATCCGGACGACCTGAGCTACCTGGAGAAGCACGGCTACCTCTTCGAGGTTCCCGCCAGCCGGGGGCCCGGCGAGTTGGAAGAAGGCGTGCCGATCCGCATGGCGGGGCGCTTCGCGCACGAGGCGACCGCGGTCGACCCACGCAGCGGGATCGTCTACATGACCGAGGACGACTTCGCCTACGCCTCCGGCTTCTTCCGCTACGTCCCGCCGAACAACCCGTTCCGGGACAAGCGGATCGAGGACGGCGGTCGGCTCGAGGTGCTGGGCGTCATCCCGGCCGGCGGGAGCGGGCCGGTCACGGCCGACCTGCACACGAATCAGGTCCCCGGCACCACCTATCGCGTGGCCTGGATCCGCATCGAGGATCCCGACCCCACCTTCGCTCCGGGCCTCTCGAACGACGAGGCCGCCCGCATCGTGTACCAGGAGGGCGAGAGCAAGGGCGCGGCACGCTTCTCGCGCCTCGAGGGCATCGCGTACTGGAACCGGCGGATCTTCTTCGTCTCGACCGAGGGCGGCGGGCCGTTCACCGGCGAGGTCCCGCCGAACTCGCCTCCCTTCCCGGGCAGCGCCGGCTTCGGCGAGGGCTACGGGCAGGTGTGGATGTACGACACCCGGAACGAGAAGCTCACGCTCGTCTACGAGTCGCCCGGCCCCGACGTGCTCGACTCGCCGGACAACATCATCGTCTCGCCGCGCCGGAAGACGGTGATGCTCTGCGAGGACAGCCCGGCGGGCAACAAGGTCCGCGGCCTGACGCGGGAGGGTCTCACGTTCGACCTCGCGCTCAACGCCTTGGCGAGCGGCGCCGACGAGTTCGCCGGCGTCACGTTCAGCCCGGGCGGTCAGGTCATGTACACGAACATGCAGTCGAACGGGATCAGCTACGCGATCTGGGGCCCCTGGTCTCGCGGGTTGCTCTAGGGCAGGAGCAGGTCGAGGAACTCACGAGGGTCGCGACGCGCGGGGCGGTCTTCCGCCCCGCGCTTCGCGAGCGCGAGCGCAGCCGGCTCGACGAGCGGGCGCAGCCGCCCCTCGCGGATGAGGGCCTCGTCGACGCCGCCGAGCCGGCCCCCGAATGTCGTGTACACGGGCACGCCGAGTGCTACGGCCTCCCGGTTCATGGTGCCGCCGGCCGAGACGACGAGGTCGGAGAGCGCGATCAGGCTCTGCGCGTCCACGGCCGTCTCGGGGACGACGACCGAGGGGAGCGAGAGCCCGCGCACGAAGTCGCGCTGGGCCGGCGTGCGCGGGAGGACGACCGCCTGCAGGCCGTCCTGTCTGCCGAGGTGGTCGAGCACGCGCGGAAAGAGCGTGTTCGACTTGCGGTGGTAGAGGGACACGTCGGGCGGCGTGCGCACCACGACGAGGACGTTCGCCGGGTCGAGGCCGAGTTCGTCGAGCACGCCGCGGTCGGGCTCGAGGCCGGCGAGGTAGTACTCCTCCTTCAGCCCCGGATACCGGCGGAGCTTCGGCGGACGGACGCCGTAGCGCTCGAGCCGGTCGGGTGGGATCGCCTCCGGGACGAGGACGCTCGTGGCGGCGCGACACCCGAGCTGGTGCTGCACCAGCGCGAACTCGTAGTCGAAGGTCGTCCCGCTCGGAATGCCGAGCCTGCGGGCGGCCATCGTCAGGTGGTGCGAGCCGTGCGCGAGCGCCACGTCGAAGTCGCGGCCGCGCGCCCACTTGACGAGGCGGCGCAGCCGGGTGGCCATCGTCCCGAGCTTGGCGAGGCGGGAGCGGCCGCCGTGGCGGCCGATGAGCTCGGCCTCGAGCCCGTGTAGCTCGAGCAGCTGCACCGTCTGCGCGTAGTCGCGCGCGGTGATCTCCACGTCGTCGCCTCGTTCCCGGAGGATGTCGACGAGCGGCCGAAACACGAGTACGTGCGCCGGCGCCGTCATGTCGATCCAGACCTTCACGCGGCGATCGCCGTCCGTCCGGCGGCCGCCTCCTGCCAGAGCGCGAAGCAGAGGAGCCCCCAGAGCTGGCGCGAGAAGTCCTCGCGGCCGTTCGCATGGTCGGCGAGGAGCCGTGCCACCGCTTCGGGCCGGAAGAAGCCTTGCCGCCGGACTGCAGCCGGCGAGAGGATCTCGCGCGCGAGCGGCTGGAGCTCGCCCCGCAGCCAGGCCGCCGCGGGGATGGAGAAGCCGCGTTTCCGCCCGTGGACGACCGAGCGCGGAAGGAGCGGTGCGACCGCGCGGCGGAGCAGGCGCTTCTTCGCCAGCCCACGTACCTTGAGCCGTGTCGGCAGCGCGAGCGCGAGATCGGCGACGACGGTGTCGAGGTACGGCACGCGCGCCTCGAGCGAGTGGGCCATGCTCGCGCGGTCTGTCTTCACGAGGAGGTCGTCGACGAGGTAGACCCCGAGGTCGACGTCCTGGAGCCGCGCGAGCGGCTCGGCGCCGCGCGTCTCCTCGTAGCGTGTGCGTAGGAGCGCGAGCGGGTCCCAGTCTCGGGCGGCGGCGGGGGCGACGAGCTCCGCCCGAGCTTCCGCGGAGAAGATCTCCTTCCAGCCGTGATGCCGCTCGAGGGGCGGTAGGTGCGCGGCGCGCGCGAAGCGCTTCGCCTTGTAGTCGAAGCTCGCGCGGGCGGACGAGCTCGGCAGGCGCTCGACGAGCGGCCGGAGCCGGTGGGCGAGCGGTCCGAAGCGCAGCGCGAGGAGGTCGGCGGCGTACGTGTAGTAGCCGCCGAAGAGCTCGTCCCCGCCCTCGCCCGAGAGCGCCACCTTCACGTGCCGGGCGGCGAGCTCGGAGACGAGGTACGTCGGCAGCGCGGAGGAGTCCGCGAACGGCTCGTCGAAGGCGGCCGCGACCCTGGGCAGGAGCTCCGCCGCGTCCGGGCGCAGCACGAGCTCGTGGTGGTCGGTGCCGTAGCGGGCCGCCACCCTGCGCGCGTCGGCGAGCTCGTCGAAGGAGGCGTCCTCGAAGCCGATCGAGAAGGTACGCAGCGGCTCGCGGCTCTCCTCCGCCGCCAGGGCCGCCAGCGCGCCCGAGTCGACCCCGCCGGAGAGGAGGACGCCGACGGGGACGTCGGCGACGAGGTGAGCGCGCACCGAGTCTCGGAGGCGCTCGCGGAGCTCGCCGGCGAGCGACTCCTCGCTCTCGCCGCGAACCTGCTCGGCAGCGACCGGCGCGGGCCGGGCGTAGCGCTCGAGGCGCGGCTCTTCACCGGGCGCCCAGACGAGCAGGTGGCCCGCCGGCAGCTTGCGGGTCTCCTTCCAGATCGTGAGCGGCGCCGGGATCGAGTTGAAGGCGAGAAACGCCTGCACGGCGTCGAGGTCGATCTCGCCCGCGGGCAGGGCCGTGAGCTCGGAGGCGAAGTGGAGGATTCCCCGGGCGGCCCGGTAGGCGAGCGGCTTGATGCCGAAGCGGTCGCGGGCGAGCACGAGGCGGCGCTCGCGCGAGTCCCAGAGGGCGAGCGCGAACATCCCGCGCAGGGCCTCGGCGAAGCGGAGCCCGCGCTCCTCGTAGAGGTGGACGAGGACCTCGGTGTCGCTGGCGGTCGCGAAGACGTGGCCCTGTCGCTCGAGCTCTGCCCGCAGCTCGCGGTAGTTGTAGATCTCGCCGTTCTGGACGACGTGGACCGTGCCGTCCTCGTTCGCGATCGGCTGGTCGCCGTGCTCGAGATCGATGATCGAGAGGCGGCGGACACCGAGCGCGACGGGACCGTCGACGAGCGCGCCCGAGCCGTCGGGGCCCCGGTGCGCGAGCGCGTCGCGCAGGCCCTCGAGCGGCTCGGGGTCGACCGCACTCCCGTCGAGGGACACGAGTCCGCAGATCCCGCACACGGGCGCGGAGTCTAGCCTCGCGCTCGGCCCCGGCCGCCCGATCGCCGCCCTGGGAGGAGCGAGAGCGCCATCCCGCCCACGGCGCGCGCCGACTGGCGCAGTACGCGCCAGGAGGTGGCGGCGATGATCCGCAGGTAGAGGCCGACCGACCGGTCGGCGACGTACTCGAGGTCGTGGGCGAGCTTCTCCTGCCAGGCCTCCTCGCGCGTCATCCGCATCTGCGCGAAGCCCGTGAGGCCAGGCCGGACGACGAGCCGTTGCCAGTACTGCGGCACGTCGCGCACCAGCTCGGCGAAGAACGCCGGCCGGACCGGCCGCGGGCCGACGACGCTCATGTCGCCTACGAGGACGTTCCAGAGCTGCGGCAGCTCGTCGAGCTGCGATGCACGCAGCCAGCGCCCTAGGGAGGTCACCTCGGCCTCGGTCAGCCGCGACAGCTCCGGCCCGTAGGTCGCCGCCAGCCTCACCTCGGCGTCTCGGGCCAGAGTGCGGAACTTCAGCATCGTGAAGGCGCGGCCATGGCGGCCGACCCGGAGGCCGCGGTAGAGCAGCGGCCGGCGGGACGTGAGAAGAAGCGCGGCCACCACGAGCACGAGCAGGGGCAGGAGGAGCACGAGCCCGGTCATGGCGATCGCGACGTCGAGGGCGCGAAGAGCGGCGTCGACGTGAGGCCGCTGCTCGCCCTCCCGCGAGAGGCTTGCGTACTGCTCGGCCAGCTCGGTTACCTCGGCCTCGGTCTCCGGGCCTGGTCGAGCAGGGCCGGGACCGGCGGTCACCGAGGCGAGGACCGTGCGGGCATGGGAGGAGGTCATTATGGCGCGCGCACGGGCCCGATCAACGCCACCCCGGCCCTGCGAGCTGCTCCGTGCGCATAATGAATGCTTATGGATACGCGCCAGCTGGCCGCCTTCTGCGCGGTCGTCGACCGCCGGAGCTTCTCGCAGGCGGCGGAGCGGCTCGGAGTGACGCAGCCGGCCGTCAGCCTCCAGGTGCGCGCGCTCGAGGAGCGCCTCGGGCAGCAGCTCCTCGACCGCTCGGGCCGCCGCGTCGAGCCGACCGAGGCGGGCACGCGGCTCTACCGCAACGCCCGGCGCCTGCTCCAGCTCGAGGAGCAGCTTCTCGAGGACGTCGCGGCGACGGACGGCGGCGGGCTCACGGGGACGCTCGCGCTCGGCGCATCGACCGGGCCGGGAGCGCACCTCGTCCCGCTGCTCCTCTGCGAGTTCCAGCGCCGGCACGAGGAGCTGCGCGTGTCGCTCTCGATCTGGGACACGCACGCCGTCAGCGAGCGGGTCGCCGAGCGCGAGGTCGAGCTCGGGATCGTCGGCGCGCGGCGGCGGCACCGCTCGCTCGCGTTCGAGCCGCTCGCCCGCGACGAGATCGTCCTCGCCGTGCCGGCCGGGCATCCTGCCGCCGGCGGGAGCGTCGCTCTCGACGACCTTCGCGAGGAGACGCTGATCGTGATGCAGGAGGGCGCCGGCGTGCGCCAGGTGGTCGAGGAGGAGCTGCGCCGCGCCGGCCTGAAGCTGCGCACGCTGGGCTCGAAGCTGGAGCTCGGCCTGCAGGAGTCCGTGAAGAGCGCGGTGGCTGCCGGCTACGGCGTCGCGTTCATCTCGAGGACGGCGATCGAGGGCGAGCTGGCGGCGGGCACGCTGGCGGCCGCCCGGGTGACCGGCATCGAGCCCTCGCGCCAGCTCTACGTCGTCCGCGCGAAGGGCCGACCGCCGAGCCGCGCCGCCGAGGCCTTCCTCGCGTTCGCGCGGGAGCGGCTCGGATGATCGTCCGCTGGGGGCTCGAGGCGTATCCGGGCCTCCTCGCCGAGCTCGGGATCGGGAAGCCGCTGCTCGTCACGTCGAAGCGGTGGGTGGAGCTGGACCTCCCTGCCCATGCGCGCTTCGACGGCGTCCGGCGGCACGCTCCCAGCGAGACGGTCGAGGAGGCGACCACCGCGGCCGCGGACGCCGACGGGCTCGTGGCGCTCGGCGGCGGCAGCGCGATCGACACGGCGAAGGCTGTCAGCGCCACGACCGGGCTCCCGGTCGTGTCGATCCCGACCACGTACTCCGGCGCCGAGTGGGCGCGCGGCTTCGGCGTTCGCGACGAGGAGCGCGGCGTGAAGGTCAGCGGCGGCGGCGCCCGCCTCGAGGGAATCGTCTACGACGTCGGCCTGACGCTCTCCCTGCCCGAGGAGGAGACTGGAGGGACGGCGCTGAACGCGCTCGCGCACTGCGCGGAGGCGCTCTACGTCAAAGGGCGGAATTCGGAGGCGGACGAGCACGCGCTCGCCGGCGCCCACCTGATCGCGGCCTCGCTTCCGCGCGTCCTCGCCGAAGGCGCCGACCGCGACACCCGCGGTGAGCTCCTCGAAGGCGCCATGCACGCGGGCGCCGCGCTCGGCAGCGCCGGCCTCGGGCTCGGCCACGCCATGGCCCAGGCACTCGGGGGGCGTTACGGCATCTCGCACGGTGCGCTCAACGCCGTCTGCCTGCCGCCCGCGCTGCGCTTCAACGAGCCGGTCGCGGGCGAGGAGATCGCGCGCTTCGGCGAGGCGGTCGGGGCGGGAGACGGGGCGGCGGAGAGGGTGGAGGAGCTCGCGCGCCTCGCCGGCTACGAGCGGCTCCGCGACCTCGGCGTGCCTGAGCCGGAGCTGGCGATCGTCGCTGCCGCGGCGGCCGAGCGCGCTGGCGCGAAGGCGAACCCCCGCTTGGCCTCATCCGCCGAGATCGCCGACCTCCTGCACAGCGTCTGGTAGGCCGTCCGCAGGCCGGGCGACCACGTCGAGCCTGATCACGGCGAGGTCCTCCGGCCGGTAGCCGCGGAAGCGTGGTGCGAGGTCGGAGCCCTGCGGCGGCTCGAGCTTCTTTCGGCGCGGCAGCTTGCCCCGCTTGGAGACGACCGTGAGGCCGGCCGCCTCGAACAGCGGCTGATAGTTGGAGGAGCGCAGCCGATTCTGGTGCGCGAGGCCGGAGTCCACGAGCCGCCAGGTTCGGTCCGAGTAACGCAGGAAGTTGTACGGCGACAGCCCGCGGTCGAAGTACGAGAAGTGGTCGCGCAGGTCGATGACGGAGCTCATCGCCCCGTGGGCGGCAAGCACGCGGCGGCACTCGGCGAGGAGCGGCAGCACGTCCTGGGCGGGCACGTGCTCGAGCGTGCTCGTACTCGTGACGAAGTCCACCGACCCGGCCTCGAGCCCGGTCCGCCGGGCGTCGCGGGGGGCGAGGTACTCGATGCCGAAATGCTCGGCGAGGCGGTCGAGGCGCACGTCCGTCCCCGGATCGCGCAGCGGCCGGCCCGCCTCCTCCTCGAGCTCGGGCCCGAGCTCCTGGAACCGCGTCAGCGTGGCCGCGACCAGCTCGGCGCGCAGGTGCGGCCGGAGGTCCACGAGCACCTGGCGGTCTACTCCCAGGGCCCAGTACGCGAGCGGGATCGTGAGATCCCAGCCGACGCCGAACTCGTAGAAGACCGCGTCTCCGAGCGCCCGGGGAGGGCCGTGCCGAGCGTAGGCATCGACGTGGATCAGCGCGCGCCCGAACTTGCGCCGGAAGCTGCGCTCCGAGGCTGGCAGCGTCTTCGTCACGTGCCGCTGGAGGAGGTAGTTCGCGCTCTCGGCGCGCGGGAGGACGCTCACGGCCTTGTGCAACGCCGCCTTCGCTAGCCAGTGCATGCCCGGGGTCAGGTTAGGTCAGAATGGGGCCGATGGCCGACGACTGGCGCCTCACGGTGGACTTCGACGACGAGGGCGATGGAACCCAGCTCGTCGAGTGGCTCAGCGCGCTTCGCTTCGAGGCCGACGAGCGGGACCGCCTGGGCGGACGGGTCGTCGTCAGCCGCGACGGGCCGCGCATCTTCCTCTACGCCGACTCGGAGACGGACGCGCGCGATGCCGAGGGCGTCGTCCGCAGCCACCTCTCCTCCGAGCAGCTCGAGGCGCGCGTCCAGCTCGAGCGGTGGCATCCGGTGGAGCAGGACTGGAAGGACGCGTCCGTGCCGCTCCCGGAGACGGCGGAGGAGGTGCGGGCCGAGCACGAGACGCAGCAGGCCCGCGAGGCGGCCGAGTCGCGGGAGCAGGGCTATGCCGAGTGGGAGGTGCGGGTCTCCCTCGAGGATCGAGACGCGACGGCGGCGCTGGCCGACCGTCTCCGCGACGAGGGCGTTCCCGTCGTCCGGCGCTCGACCTTCCTGCTCGTCGGCGCGGCGAACCGCGACGAGGCGGATGAGCTCGCGGAGCGCCTGCGCGGCGAGGCGCCCGCGGGTGCTCGCGTCGAGGTCGAGCCGGGGGGCGGGATGGTGTGGGAGGTCACGCCGCAGAACCCGTTCGCGGTCTTCGGCGGCCTCGGCGGCTGACAGGCGCTCGCCGCTCGGGTAGGCTTCTCCCGTCCGGTTCCGCGACGAGAGGAGGGCGATGATGGTCGAGAGTGCGCCAGCTGCCCTCCCGCGTGGTCCGGCCGAGCACGGCTAGCACAACCTGAGCCTCCGAGCCCGAGCGACCTCGCGGGACCCCGTGTCGTTCGCCCCTGCCTCATGCAAAGGAGTCTTACGTTGTCCCACCAGCTTGCCGCGCTCGGCTGGAATCCGAGCCGCGACGAAGAGTTCGGCCCACACGCCGCCGGAGGCTGTGCGCCCGCGCGCGTCGTCGCCCAGCACCGGGGTGCCTACGTCGTTCACGGCGAGACCGGCGAGCGGCCCGCCGAGGTCGCCGGACACCTCCGCCACGCTGCAGCCGGCCCTGCGCAGCTGCCGGTCGTGGGGGATTGGGTGGCCGTGCGCGACGACGCCGCTGCCGACGCCGCGATCGTCCACGCCATGCTTTCGCGGCAGACTGCGTTCTCGCGCAAGGGGGCGGGCGTCGAGGCGGTCGAGCAGGTCGCCGCCGCGAACGTCGACGTCGTCTTCCTCGTCAGCGCGTTCGGCCCGGATCTCAACCTCCGCCGGCTGGAGCGGTACCTCGCTGCCGGGTGGGAGAGCGGCGCCGAGCCTGTCGTCGTCCTGAACAAGAGAGACCTCGACGAGGAGCCGGCCGTGGCCCTCGCCGAGGTGGAGGCGGTCGCCTTCGGCGTGCCCGTGCACGCGGTCAGCGCCGCTGACGGGAGCGGGGTCGACGAGCTCGCCCGCTACCTCGCCGGCAACCGGACCATCGCGCTGCTCGGTTCCTCCGGCGTCGGGAAGTCGTCGCTCGTCAACCGCCTGCTCGACAGCGAGCGGCAGGACGTCGCCGGCCTGCGGGGAGGCGGCAAGGGCCGGCACACGACGACGCGCCGGGAGCTCTTCCCGGTGTCGGGCGGCGGGCTCCTGCTCGACACGCCGGGCATGCGCGAGCTCGGCCTCTGGGACGCCGGCGAGGGCGTCGACCGGACCTTTGCGGACGTGGCCGAGCTGGCCGCGAAATGCCGCTTCGCCGACTGCGCGCACGAGAGCGAGCCGGGCTGCGCGGTGCTGGCCGCGCTTGCCGACGGGCGCCTGGACGCGGCACGGCTGGAGAGCTATCGGAAGCTGCTGCGCGAGCTCCAGCACCTGGAGCTCAAGGCCGATTCCGCCGCCCGCGCCGAGCAACGGCGACGGCGCCGCCGCTTCGCCCGCTCGCTCCGAAGGAGCGCCTACTAGTGCCCTCAGGGGCACTAGTAGGCTCGGCATGGGCGTGCGCAGGGCATCCGATTCCGAGCGCCGGGGCCTACTGGGCCGCCTCGGTGTCCTCCGCCCCCTCCGGATCAGGGACTTCGCCCTGCTCTGGGCGGGCGCGACGGTGTCGCTCGCCGGCGACGGCGTCTACGTGGTCGCGCTC
This sequence comes from Gaiellaceae bacterium, assembly GCA_050697735.1. Taxonomy (GTDB): domain Bacteria; phylum Actinomycetota; class Thermoleophilia; order Gaiellales; family Gaiellaceae; genus JAIBJN01. The sequence goes on from JBOHAM010000133.1 coordinate 15,502, forward strand.
GCCTGGCAGGTCTACGACCTCTCGAACTCGCCGACGGCGCTCTCGCTGGTAGGGGTTGCCTGGACCCTGCCGCTCGGCCTCTTCCTCCTGCTCGGCGGCGTCGTCTCCGATCGCGTCGACCGGCGGCGGGTGATGATTGCGGCCGACGTCGCGCGGGCGCTGGCCGTCGGCACGATGGGCGTCCTCACCGTAACCGGCGCCGTCGAGCTCTGGCACCTGATCGCGCTCGCGGCCGTGTTTGGGATCGGCGAGGCGTTCTTCGGGCCGGCGTTCACCTCGATCGTCCCCCAGATCGTGCCGCGCGAGCTCCTGCTCCAGGCGAACTCGCTCGACCAGTTCATCCGCCCGTTCGCCTTCCTGCTCATGGGACCGGCGCTCGGCGGCTGGCTCGTGGCGACCTTCGGCGCCGGGGAGGCCTTCCTCCTCGACGCCGGCACGTTCCTCGTCTCGGCGACGGCCATCTTCCTCATGCGGCCGCGGCCGCCCGCGCGCGACGAGGAGGACAGCTCGTCGCTGCTGCGTGACGTCCGCGAGGGATTTGCCTTCGTGCGCGCCCATGCGTGGCTCTGGGTGACCCTGCTCGCCGCCGCCGTCTTCCTGCTCGCGTACTGGGGCCCGGTCGAGGTGCTCGTGCCCTACCGGATCCGCAACGAGCTGGGCGGGGGCGCCGACGACTTCGGCTTCGTCCTCGCGGCCGGCGGGATCGGCTCGATTCTTGCGGCGATCCTCCTGGGCCAGCGCGGCCTGCCGCGGCGGCACATCACGTTCATGTACTCGTGCTGGGCGATCGGGTGCCTGGCCCTCGTCGGCTTCGGCCTCGCCGGCGCCGTCTGGCAGCTGATGGCGTTCAGCCTCGTGGACGGCGCGCTCGCGACCGCGGGGCTGATCGTCTGGGGAACGCTCGTGCAGACGCTCGTCCCGGCCGGCCTGCTCGGGCGCGTGACGAGCCTCGACTGGCTGGTCTCGACGAGCCTCGTGCCCGTCTCGTTCGCGCTCACCGGCCCGATCGCCGCGGGAGTCGGCGTCCAGGCGACGTTCGTAGCGGGCGGGATCATCGCCGCCACGGCCACGGTGCTCTTCCTGTTCGTCCCGGGTGTGCGCGACACCGAGCGCGACGGAGGCCTGGCCCTCGGCGGCTCGAAACCCGCGAGCCACTAGGAGGGCTTGGCGGAATGTCGTTCGTCGCAGGGGTGCGATGCTCGTTCCGAGGCAAGGACGCAGGGAGCGCCGATAGTTGCAACTATCGGCGCGACTGAGGACGCAGCATCGGGGCGAGCAGCGCGGCCCTGCGGCACAAGCGCCTATTTCGTCAAGCCCTCCTAGCCCTCTCGCGGGACTCGTCGCGCATTCGTCACACGGCGCCACACACCGGCGCGCTCGAGCTCGTTACGGTGAAAACCGGAGGGAGGCCCGCGGCCGGCCCCACGAGCGACTGGTCAGTGAATAAAAATCGCAAATGATTGGGATTAGCTAGGCCGTGGTATAGTCCGACCGTCGTGGCCGAGACCGCCAGTGTCGACGTGCTCGTGATCGGGAGCGGGGCCTCGGGTCTCGCGGCCGCCGTCTCCGCGCAGCGGGCCGGGGCGCGCGTTGCGCTCGCCACGAAGGGGTCGCTCCAGTCCTGCAACTCGGCCAAGGCGCAGGGCGGCATCCAGGCGGCCTTCGGCGAGGACGACTCGCCGGAGCAGCACGCCGAGGACGTCTGGCGCAGCTCGCACGAGACCGCCGACATGGGCCTCGTCCGCATCCTCACCTCCGAGGCGCCCGACACGATCCACTGGCTCGAGGAGGCCGGGGTCGAGTTCACGCGGGAAAACGGCGGCTACCGGCTCGCCCGCTGTGGCGGCGCGAGCCGCAAGCGCCTGCTCCAGGTCGGCGACCGCACGGGCCACGCGATCACCAAGGCGCTGCGCGAGGCCATCGAGGGCTCGCCGACGGGCACCCTCCCCAAGTCGCCGCTCGCCGAGCTCGAGCCGACTGACGGCGGCTGGCGCGCGCGCTGCGGCGACACGGTCGTCGAAGCCGGGACGGTCGTCCTCGCCGCCGGCGGTCGCTGCTTCCGCGAGGCGAAGGAGCGCGGCGAGCTGTCCACCAACCACCCCGGCGCGACGGGCGAGACGACCCGGATTGCGCTCGACCTCGGCGCCGAGGCCCGCGACCTGGACGCCCTCCAGTACCACCCCAACGGCGGCGCGTGGCCGGCGAACATGCAGGGCTACTCGATCCCCGAGACGACGCGCGCCTACGGCGCGGTGCTCCTGAACGCCGACGGCGAGGAGTTCACCGACTCGCTCGGCCCGCGCGACGAGGTCTCGCAGGCGATCTTCGACGAGGTCGAGCGGGGAAGAGGAGTCGAGACGCCCGACGGCCGCCCCGCGGTCTGGCTGGACACGACCCGGATCGCCGAGGCCGACGCCGAGGTGTCCCTTCCGTACATGCTCCGCCGCTATCGTGCGGGCGGCATCGACCCGCTCGCTGAGCCGATCTTCACCTATCCGGTCCTCCACTACCAAAACGGCGGGCTCGTCGTTGACGAGCACGGGGAGACGACCGTCGAGGGCCTCTTCGCGTGCGGCGAGATCGCCGGCGGGACCCACGGGCGGAACCGGATGATGGGCAACTCGCTGCTCGAGTGCTGCGTCTTCGGCAGGCGCGCCGGCACGACCGCCGCCGAGAGGGCGAGGAGCTGACCGTGGCCGTCGCCACCGATCTCCAGAAGGTCGTCGAGGACGCCGCCGCGCACCTCTACGTCTGGGCGCTGAAGGACATCCCGCAGGACCTGCGCGACGCGCTCGCCGAGGCAGCCGGGACGGAGACCTCGGTGCCCGGGCAACGTGTCCTGCAGACGATCCTCAGGAACGTCGAGGTGGCCGAGGAGGAGAAGAACCTCGTCTGCCAGGACACGGGCATCGCCGTCTACTACTGCCGGGTCGGCGAGCACTTTCCGCTCCACCCGGCGCGCATCTACGAGGCCCTCCACGACGGCACGGAGCGCGCGACCGTCGAGCATCCGCTGCGCTCGAACACCGTCCACACGCTGACGCGCGAGAACACGGGGCAGAACGTCGGCTACCGCGTGCCCATCGTCCACTGGGACTTCGTGCCCGACTGGGACGGACTCGACGTCAAATGCGTCCCCAAGGGCTCCGGCTCGGAGAACATGAGCTTCCTGAAGATGTGCGTCCCCGCCGACGGCGTGGCCGGGATCAAGCGCTTCGTGCTCGACTCGATCGTCGGCGCGGGCGGGAAGCCGTGCCCGCCCGGGATCGTCGGGGTGGGGATCGGCGGCTCGGCCGACTACGCCATGCACCTGGCCAAGGAGGCGATCGCGCGACCGGTCGGCACCCGCAACCCGGATCCGCTCGTGGCGCAGCTCGAGGACGAGCTCAAGGATCTCCTCAACCAGACGGGGATCGGCCCGATGGGCCTAGGGGGCGACGTAACGGTCCTGCAGTGCCACGTCGAGCACGCCGACACGCACATGACCCTGAACCCCGTGGCCGTCAACTACCAGTGCTGGGCGGCGCGCCGGGCGACCGTGCACGTCGGCGCGGACGGCACGGTCGACTACGACCGGGAAGCTTGATGCCTGAGCGCCGCCTCACCTTCCCCACGACCGAGGAGCAGATCCGCGAGCTGCGGGCCGGCGACTCCGTGCTCGTCGACGGGCACATCGTCGGGCTCCGCGACCGCACGCAGATCCGCATCTTCGACCAGGGGATCGAGCCGCCGCTCGACCTGAACGGCGCGTTCCTCCTGCACACGGCGCCCGGCGTTCGCAAGGTGGGCGAGGGCCGCTACGAGAAGGTCTGCATCGGCACGACGACGAGCGCGCGCATGGTGCGCTTCACGGAGCCGCTCGGCCGCGACCACGGGGTTCGCGCGATCTGCGGCAAGGGCGGGCTCCCCGACGAGGCGATCGAGCCGATGCGGCGCTACGGAATGGTCTACTTCGCGATCGTGGGCGGGGCCGCCGCGCTCGAGACGACTCAGATCGAGGAGATCGAGGAGGTCTACTGGGAGGAGCTCATGCCCGAGTGCCTCTGGAAGTTCCGCGTGAAGGACTTTGGGCCGCTCACCGTCGCCATCGACGCGCACGGCAACTCGCTCTACCACGACGTCCAGGCACAGGCGCAGAAACGGCTGGAGGACATCTATGCCCGGCTTTGACGGCTTCCTCGACATCCCCGCCCGCCCGCCAAAGCCGCGCACCCGCGGGCTGACGCACGTGCTCGACAAGGGCATGAACCTGCGCGAGATCGAGGGCCTCTTCGACACGGCGGGCGACTACGTCGACGTCGTCAAGCTCGGGTGGGGCACCTCGTACGTGACCCGCAACCTGGAGAAGAAGATCGCGCTCTACCGCTCCTTCGAGACCCCGGTCGTCTGCGGGGGGACGCTCTTCGAGGCCGCCGTCGCGCGCGGGAAGCTCGACGAGTACCGCAGCTGGCTGACGGAGAATCGCCTCTCACACGTCGAGGTCTCCGACGGGACGATCGAGCTGCCCCGCGAGCAGAAGCTCGAGCTGATCGCCGAGCTTGCCCGGGACTTCGTCGTCCTCTCCGAGGTGGGCTCCAAGGACTCCGCGGTCGTCTACGCGCCCTACCAGTGGGTCGCCTGGCTCAGAGAGGAGCTCGAGGCCGGCGCCTGGAAGGTCATCACCGAGGGCCGCGAGGGCGGCACCTCCGGTATCTACCGCCCGAGCGGCGACATGCGCACCGGCCTCATCGACGAGATCGTCCACGAGCTCGATCTGGGCGACATCGTCTTCGAGGCCCCCGCCACCGCCGCGCAGGCCTGGTTCGTCCAGAACCTCGGGCCCGACGTCAACCTCGGGAACGTCCCGCCCGAGGAGGTCATCCCGCTCGAGACGCTCCGCGTCGGGCTCCGGTCGGACACGCTGAAGGAGGTCCTGCTCGGTGAGCACGAGACCGCTGTCACTGACCGATAGCCAGGCCGTCGAGCTCGAGGCGATGCCCGCTGAGGACGTCCTCCGCTGGGCGGCCGAGGAGTGGGGCGAGCGGCTGTGCCTGACGTGCTCCTGGCAGAAGCAGTCTTCGGTGCTCGTGCACATGGCGACCGAGCTGGAGCTCGACGTCGCCATCGTCGAGCTCGACACCCACCTGTTCTTCAAGGAGAGCTACGAGACCCGCGAGCGCCTCGTCGAGCGCTACGGGCTCACCCTCATCGTCCCTGAGGTCCTCACCGTCGCCGAGCAGCACAAGCGCGAGGGCCCGAACCTCTGGGAGTCGAACCCTGACCGCTGCTGCCACATCCGCAAGGTCGAGCCGCTGATCAAGGCGCTGGAGCCGTACGACGCCTGGGTCTCCGGCATCCGCCGCGAGCAGTCGCCCGCGCGCGCGACCGCGCGGAAGGTCGAGCCCTCCGAGCGCTACGGCGTCTGGAAGGTGCAGCCCCTCGCGGACTGGACGGAGAAGGACGTCTGGCGCTACATCGTCGGCAACGACATCCCGTACAACCCGCTGCACGACGTCGGCTATCGCTCGATCGGCTGCATACCATGCACTCGCCCGACCCGCCCCGACGAGGAGGAGCGCGCAGGCCGCTGGGCCGGCTCCGACAAGCTCGAGTGCGGCATCCACACCGAAGAAGACACCACAGCAAGAGGAGGAGAATGAGCGACCACATTTTCGCCCACGAGCACCCGGAGTCCGACCGCGCGCGCGGCGGCGGGTTCACGCTCTGGTTCACGGGCCTCTCGGGCTCCGGCAAGACGACCATCGCGCACCTCGTCGGCCCCGCGCTCGACGAGCGCGGCCACGTCGTCGAGTACCTCGACGGGGACACCGTGCGCACGCACCTGTCGAAGGGGCTCGGGTTCTCGAAGGAGGACCGCGACACGAACATCGAGCGCATCGGCTGGGTCGCCTCGCGGCTCACCCGCCACGGCGGCGCCGTCATCTGCGCCGCGATCTCGCCGTACGTCGAGACGCGGCAAAAGGCGCGCGAGATGGTCGAGCCGTTCGGCCCCTTCGTCGAGGTTTACGTCAAGGCCTCGGTCGACGAGTGCGCGCGCCGCGACGTGAACGGCCTCTACGCGAAGGCGTTCGCGGGCGAGATCAAGGGCTTCACCGGCGTCGACGACCCGTACGAGGAGCCCACCGACCCCGAGATCGTCGTCGACACCGAGGAGCAGAGCCCCGAGGAGAGCGCCCGCACCGTGGTGGCGAGGCTCGAGGAGCTGGGCCTCGTGGGGACGGAGGTGTCCGCGTGAGCGCCGTCACCACCGACAGCCTCATCCGGCCGCACGGCGGCGAGCTCACCCCGCGCGCCGGCGAGCGGCCCGGCGACCTCGACTCGCTCGAGGTCGTCACGCTCACCTCGCGGGAGCTCTCCGACCTGGACATGCTCGCCTCCGGCGCGCTCTCGCCGCTCCGCGGCTTCATGGGCAAGGAGGACTACGAAAGCGTCGTCGAGTCGCTGCGGCTCGCCGACGGCTTGCCCTGGGCGCTGCCCGTGTGCCTGGCGGTGCCCGAGGCACCCTCGGGCGACCGCGTCGTCCTCGCCGACGAGAGCGGGCGCGCGCTCGCGATCCTCGACGTCGAGGAGGTCTACCCCTACGACAAGGAGCGGGAGGCCGAGCGCTGCTTCCGCACGACGGAGAACGAGCACCCCGGCGTGGCGCGGCTCTACGAGCAGCACGGCTCCTACCTCGCCGGGCCGGTCACCGTCTTCGAGCGGCTCGACCCGGGCTTTCCGGAGCTCCATCGCGACCCGGCCGACACCAGGGCCCTCTTCGCCGAGCGCGGCTGGAAGCGGGTCGTCGGGTTCCAGACGCGGAACCCGATCCACCGGGCGCACGAGTACCTGACGAAGTGCGCGCTCGAGACCGTGGACGGGCTGCTCGTCCACCCGCTCGTGGGCGAGACGAAGTCGGACGACGTTCCGGCCGCGACGCGGGTGAAGGCGTACGAGATCCTGGTCGCCGGGTACTACCCGGCCGACCGCGTCGTCGTCTCCGCCTTCCCGGCGGCCATGCGCTACGCCGGGCCGCGCGAGGCGATCTGGCATGCGATCTGCCGCAAGAACTACGGCTGCTCGCACTTCATCGTCGGACGCGACCACGCCGGCGTCGGCAGCTACTACGGCACCTACGACGCGCAGCTCATCTTCGACGAGTTCGAGCCGCACGAGCTCGACATCGAGCCGATGTTCTTCGAGCACTCCTTCTGGTGCAAGGTGTGCGGCCAGATGGCGACGCCGAAGACCTGCCCGCACGCGGGCGACGACCACGTCTTCCTCTCGGGGACGAAGGTGCGCGAGCTCCTCTCGGAGGGCCAGCTCCCGCCGGAGGAGTTCACCCGGCCCGAGGTCGCGGAGATCCTCATCGAGGCGTATCGGACGTAAGTAGAGCGGTGGGGACGGGCTTCGGC
>JBOHAM010000134.1:0-6549 GCA_050697735.1 Gaiellaceae bacterium
GGCTCGCCCAGCAGCACCGGGTTGTTCTTCTGGCGGCGCGAAAGGATCTGCATGATCCGCTCGACCTCGGTCTCGCGGCCGATCACCGGGTCGAGCTTTGACTCTGCGGCGAGCTTCGTCAGGTTACGGCCGAACTGGTCGAGCAGCTTCGAGGACTTCTTGCCCTCACCGGCGCCGGTACCCGCACCCTGGCGGCGGCCACCGGGGCCGGAGAGCATCCGGATGACCTCGTTGCGGATCTTCTCCGAGTCGGCGTCGAAGTCCAGCAGGATGCGCGCGGCGACACCCTCGTTCTCGCGCACGAGCCCGAGCAGGATGTGCTCGGTGCCGATGTAGTTGTGGCCCAGCGACAGCGCCTCGCGCAACGCAAGCTCCAGCACCTTCTTCGCGCGCGGGGTGAACGGGATCTGGCCCGTGGTCACCTCGTCGCCCTGGCCCACGATGCGGGCGACCTGGGCGCGGACCTCCTCCACCGTGATGTCCAGGCTCTCGAGCACGCGGGCCGCCAGGCCCTCCTCCTCGCGGAGCAGCCCGAGCAGGATGTGCTCGGTGCCGATGTAGTTGTGCTTGAGGGCGCGGGCCTCGTCCTGGGCGAGGACGACGACCTGTCTGGCTCTCTCGGTGAAGCGCTCGAACAAGCTTCAGCGTCCTTTCCGGTCGACAGCCGGACCTATGGTACCGAACCGGTCGGGAGTGCCCGCACGCGCCATGAGGTCGGTATCGGCTTCGTAACACTCCCTCAACAGAGCCAATTTCGAACCCGGTCCTTCCCTCGTCCGAGGGATCCCCGAAACGGGGGACGCGCGCCCGGCGGACGGCGCCGATTCTCCGTTCATGGGAGGGAGACTTGCAGCGGTCGTGGCGGCTGCGTTCGTCGTGCTCGTGCTCGCTCCCGCAGCCGGCGCGGCCTCCTTCGACGACCGGAACGCGCTCGAGCGGCGCACGGTCGAGCGCCTGAACGCCGTCCGCCGCGCCCACGGCCTTCGCCCCCTCCGCGTCGTCGGGCGGCTCGCCCGGGCCGCCGAGCGCCACGCCGACTCGATGGCGCGCGCGAGCTACTTCCGCCACGAGCTCTTCACTCCGGCCCGCAGCCGCGACTGGATGCCGTTCGGCAGCTGGATCCGCTGGTACTGGCCCGGCCCCGGCTACCGCTCCTGGAGCGCCGGCGAGAACCTCGCCTGGGGCGCGCCCGGGATCAGCGCGCGCCAGACGGTCAGCCGCTGGATGGCGAGCCCCGGCCACCGCGCCAACATCCTCGCGCCGAGCTGGCGGAACGTCGCCGTCGGAGCCGTGCACGTCAGCAATCCGCGCGGGTACTACGGCTCGTGGGACGACGTCACGATCGTCGTCGCCGAGTTCGGCCGCCGCAGCCGCTGAGGCTCGCGCCTCTGCCGCGGGCGGTAGGCTCGCGCGCGTGCTCTTCGAGGATACGGTCGTCCCGCGCCCGCCTTACTCGCTCGCGGTCTCGGCGCGGATGAAGAGCGACGCGACGCGCTACTTCCGGGACGGCGTCCTCACGATGGCCCTCGAGGCAGGCGGGAGCCCGGCGCTCGCCCGGGTGCGCCAGCGGAACGACGGGAGCCTGGCGATCGCGATCGAGGGGGCACGGCCGGCCGAGGCCCTCGAGCAGGTCCGCTTCGTGCTCGCGGCGGACGAGGACCACTCGGCGTTCCTCTCGCGCTTCGCGGACGACCCGCTGCTCGGCCCGGCGCTGCGCCGCCTCCGCGGCCTCCGTCCGCTGCGGACGGCGACGGTGACGCACGCCCTCCTGAAGGCGGTCTGCGGGCAGCTCATCGAGGCCCGCACGGCGCGGCTCCTCGAGGCGCGGCTGCTCCGTGCCGCCGCGAAGCCCTTCCGCGGCCTGCGCCTGCCGCCTACCCGCTCGACCTTCGGCGGCCACTCGCCGGCCCACCTGGCCCGTGACGGCCTGGTGGCGCGCAAGGCGAACGCGCTCGTCCGCGTCTCGCGCGAGTGGGACGTCGAGCGGCTCCACGCTGCGCCCACCCGGGCGGCCGCCACGCGGCTCGAGCGGGAGCGAGGGCTCGGGCCCTGGTCGGCAGGGATGGTCTGCCTCTACGGGCTCGGCCGTTTCGAGCAGGGGCTCGTCGGCGACCTCGGCCTCGTCAAGCTCTGCAACGGCCTGCTCGGCCGCCGCGCCGAGGGGGAGGACACGCGCGCGCTCCTCGAGCCGTACGGCGAGTGGGCCGGGCTCGCGAGCGTCTACCTGCTCTCGTCGCCCGGCCCGCGCTACTCGGCCGGCGACGGGCGCACGATGGCGAGGAACGTCAGGAGGACGATTTTCACGTCCAGCCAGAGCGACCAGTTCTCGATGTAGTAGTTGTCCCACTCGACGCGATCGGCCAGCGAGGTCCGGCCGCGGAGGCCGTGCACCTGGGCCCAGCCGGTGATGCCTGCCTTCACCCGGTGGCGATCGCCGTAGCGGTAGACCTGCTCGCTGAAGACCTCCACGTACTCCGGGCGCTCGGGCCGCGGGCCGACGAGGCTCATGTCTCCCCTGAGGACGTTCCAGAGCTGCGGCAGCTCGTCCACCGACGTCCTGCGCAGGAACGAGCCGAGCGGCGTGCGCCGGTCGGGGCCCTCGACGCCCCCCGGCGCCGTCCCGGGGACGAGGTCTGCAACGGCGGCCTCCTCCTCGCCGGGCGCGCGCATGGAGCGGAGCTTGAGCATCTCGAACGCGCGGCCGTCGCGCCCCTCGCGGACCTGGCGGAAGAAGATCGGCCGTCCCATGGTCGCCCAGACGCCGAGCGCTGCGAACAGCAGGACGGGCGCGACGAGGACGAGCAGCAGGCCGGCGACCAGCCGGTCGGCGGCGTACTTGATCGCGAACTGCCAGCTCCGCGGGTTGGTCGGCTGGGCGGTCATGAGCGGGAGGCCGCCGAGGTACTCGACGCCGATGTGGCCGACGACCTTCTCGTAGAAGCGCGGCACCATCGAGACCTCGACGCCGAGCTCCTGGCAGCGCCGCATGACGGCCAGGAGGACGCTCTGCGGCGCCGTCGAGAAGGAGAGGACGACGTGGCGCACGCCGTGCTCGGCGACGACGCGCTCGAGGTCCCAGCTCGCGCCCAGGACCGGCAGCGTGTCGTCGTGCTCGCCCTCGAGCGGCTCCTTGTCCAGGTAGCCGATCGGCTTGAGGCCGAGCTCTGGATGCTCGAGCAGGCGGGTCGCCGTCAGCCGGCCGACCTTCCCTGCGCCGACGACGAGCGTGGGACGCACCGACTCGCCGCGACGCCTCGCCCGGAGCTCGCCCCACGAGAGCACGATGCGTCCGGCCAGGAGGTAGACGCTCGCGAACGCCCAGATCCTCGCCGTCTGCGCGGCGACCCAGGGATCGTCGGCGACGAGGACGCGGACCGAGAGGACGATCATGGCTGCGATCGCCGCGGCCGTGACCGCGACGCGCAGGTCGTCCAGGACACGCAGAAAGACGCGGGGGCGGTAGAGCCCGCGCGCCGCCATGAAGGCGAAGGTCAGGACGGGAAACGCGACGAGCCAGACGGCCGGCGTGGAGGGGACTCCGGCCCTCGGAGCACCTAGGTCGGCGACGATCACGGCCGCGAGGAGCATGAGCGCGTCCACCGCGATACAGGCCCGTGTCCAGGGCTGTAGGCGGCGCGCGCGCTCGACGACGCGCCTGGCGCCTAGGGAGATCGCACGCGCTTCCACGCGAGAATCCACCGCCGCAGTGCTTTGTTCGCCCGGCTTAGCTGCTGGTCGTCCGGCCGACGCGGCGCAAGGTCAGGCCTGCCGCCACGAGTAGGACTCCGGCGCCGACGAGGAGCAGCAGATCGAGACCGGTGAACGGCAGCGAGCCGCCTCCGGTTCCGCCCTCGACGTCGCCCTGGATGTTGCCGCCGGTCCCGCCGTACCCGCTCTGAGTCGGGTCCTGGGCGAGGGCGACAGACGCCATCACCAGGTAGGCAAGGGCCGCAGTACCGACTGCCCACAGACGCTTCTTCACCTCGTTCTCCCCTTTCGCCCTCCGGGGCGGGCGCGCCAACGCCGTTCCGGAGAGACCCTCGTGTCCTCGATTCGACGGGTATGCCCACAGCCCCCGAGACATAAGCCTCGAAGGACCGGAACGCGAACGCCGAGCCCGGACATTGACTGGCCGCAGACTACTGCCTTCCCTTTCGTGCCGCATGGTCGCCTCTCGCCGATTTCGGGCCGCAACGAGAGGCTCACGTCACAGTATCGGTGTCCCCTCGCAGGTGTCAACGCCGCGCCCGCCGCTCTCAACTGGTCCGCGCCTCGACCCGCTGGAGGAAGAGCCTGTCGAGCACCCCAGGGTCGATCGGCTCGCCGCTCGTCACCCCCGCGCGCACCAGGTCGACGGCCTCCTCGCGCGGGTTGAGCTCCTCGGCCCGCTCGAGGTGCGCGAGGGCGTCGGCGCTCCGCCCCTCCTGCGCCGCGATCACGGCCAGCTCGACCTCCGCGTACCAGCTCCGGCTGTCGCGCTCGAGGGCCCGCTCGAACGCGTCCTCGGCCCGGTCGAGGTCGTCGACCCGCATGGCGACGGCCCCGGCGACGAGATCGGGACGCGCGCTCAGCGGGTTGAGAGCGCGGGCGCGGTCGAGCAGCGCGTACGCCTCCTCGGGGTTCTCGCGCCAGGCGTCGGCTGCGCGCTCGATCTCGCGCGCAGCGAGCCAGGGGAGGGCAAGCGAGGCAAGTGCGGCCACGAGGACGAGCGTACTGAGGGCGGCGGCTGTCACCCGCCTGCGCGGCCAGCCCGGCGACCGCTCCACGGGCCTCGCCGCCGGCCGCTCGAGCCCGCCGGCGAGGCCGAGGCACGCGAGCGCCGGGGCCGCGAGGCCCGGGAACTCCCAGAACCAGTCGATGGAGGCGTGCAGGAAGAAGTAGGCGAAGGTGACGACCGCGACCGCCGCGACGGCGTTCCCGAAGGAGGAGCGCCAGCCGCGCCCGGCCCAGGAGCAGGCGAGCGCGGCGAGCAGGAACCCGGCGAAGAGGGCGCCGCCGACGATCCCGGTCTGCGAGACCACCATGATCGGGAGGCTGTGCGGGTAGAGGGGCTCCTCCGGGCTCTCGCGCTCACGCAGATAGGGCGCCGCGAAGTTGCCCGCCCCGATGCCGACGACCGGCGAGTCGCGGAACTCGCCCATGGCAACGCGCCAGAAGTCGTAGCGGTTGCTGCCCAGGTTCCCGCCCAGGTAGGACGAGCCCTCCTCGAACTGCTGTCCGACGCTGAACTCGTCCCAGGCCTCCTGCGCGCGCGTGACCGGGTTCCCGTAGACGGCGAGCAGGACGAGCGCCGCCACCAGCGCGGCGAGGCCGGTCAGCAGCCCGAGGCCCCACGCGCCGACCCGGGCGACGTCCCGCGGCAAGGGCGCGAACCGGTCGACGAGCCCGTAGACGGTGCCGAGCGCGAAGAGCGCCACGGCGGAGCCGAGCAGCGGCTCCCGGAGGGCATCGAGGGCCGACGGCAACGTTTCCGCGCGAGCCGCCGAGTAGACGTCGAGCAGCGACCCGCGCAGGAGGAGCGTCGCGAGCAGAACGGGGCCGAGCGCGAGGAGCGACCGCGTCCGCCCGGGGACGACGGCGACGTAGAGGGCGAGCGCGACCGGGAAGACGAAGAGCGAGCCGCGGCTCTGCGGCAGCACCGCCTGCTGGAGCAGGAAGCCGGCCGCCGCCAGGAAGAGCCCGCGCAGCCACCAGGGCGTCTCGCGGCGCGCGGCGAAGAAGACCGCGGGCCAGAAGGCGAGGAGGAAGAGGGCACAGGCCGCGTTGACGTAGCCGGCCGGCTCGACGTAGCGGCCGCCGATGAAGAAGGCGTACGGGTCCTCCGCGCCGAGCGCCCGGACGTACGCGCCGGCGGCGATCGCGGCCACGCCCAGCGAGTACGCGCCCAGCAGGATCGCGGCCTGCCGGCCGCGCCAGGCCCAGAGGAGGAAGACGCCGTAGACGGCGAGGTAGAGGAGCGTGCGGTTGGCGGCGTCCCAGGCCTCGCCCTTGTCCGCCGCCCACGTGATCGAGAGGAACGTCCAGAGCGTGAGCGCCCCGAGGAGGCCGAGCGCGACCAACCCGGTACGCGGCAGGGTGCGCAGGAGCTGTGGCGCACTTGCGAGCAGAAGCGCGAGTAGCCCGACGAGGCCGATCGCGCCCGGATGCCAGACGGTGGGCGGATACCCCCCGTCGATCGCCGCCCAGAGGAGGAAGAGCCCGAGGGGCAAGGCGCCGATGAGGAGGGTCGGGCCCCAGGCCGCGGCCGGGCTGGCGGTCTCCCTCATGGCCGGGCGAGTCTAGTAGGAGGGATTGGCGGAACGTTGCTCGTCGCCGGGGTGCGATGCTCGTTCCGAGGCAAGGACGCAGGGAGCGCTCGTAGCGGTTGAGCTACGGGCGCGACTGAGGACGCAGCATCGCGGCGAGCAGCGCGGCCCGGCGGCACAGGCCACGTGTCGGCAAACCCTCCTGGACCGCAAGCTAGCGGCGCACCGTCACGCGGACGACCCGCGAGCGGACGCGGACGCCGTCGTAGCGGACGAGCGCGCGATAGCGAGCGCGGTCCCCGCG
>JBOHAM010000135.1:0-9464 GCA_050697735.1 Gaiellaceae bacterium
TGCTCAACGCCGACCTCAAGATGGCGCTCCTCCTCCGCGACGTCGTCGGCCTCTCCTACACCGAGATCGCCGACTCCCTGGAGATCACGCTCGCCACCGTGAAGTGGCGGATCTTCAAGGCGCGCGAGGAGGTGCAGCTCGCGCTCGAGCGCGAGGGCATCGAGGTCGAGGTCGGCCGCCGCGCGACCGCCAAGACGCCCTAGCGCTTCGGCGCTACGTCCTCCCGTCGCCGAGCTCGCCCCTCAGTCGCTCGAGCTCGCGGAGATGGTCGAGAGCGGCAAGGTCTTTGTTCCGGCCGGCGGCGGTCTTCGAGCGGATGATGTCCTCGAGATCGGCGACCCCGACGATCAGCCCGTCCTCTAGCTGGACCTGGCTTGCGGTGCGGATCAGATCGTCGTAGCCCTCGGTGCCGTCGGGGACGAACCAGACGTCGAGCCAGCCGAGCTCTGTCGTCAGGGCGAGGCTGACTATCGCTTCGAAGCTGCGCTCGTCCCAGCCGCCCGGCGGTGCGTAGCCCTCCTCGAGACCCGGCGGCCGGAACGCCGCGTCTAGCTCGGTCAGCGCAGCGGCGAGCCGCTTCTTGTTGGTTCTCGTCAGGCTCGGACAAATGTCGAGGTCGTCGGTGTTGCGGGGCGAGCCCCAGATGCGGGCACCGATGCCCCCGATCACGATGTACTCGAGCTCGTGCCGCCTGAGAACGCGCAGCATCGCTCGTGGGCGTAAGAGGGGCGGTCGGGTACTACGGCCGCGGGCCACTGACGATCCTTGCCCCGTCGAAGCTCTCGGCCTGCTCCTCCAGCAAGGCGAGCCGCTCAGGGGGGGTCAGCGCGAGCATGGCGCCGATCAGCTGCTCGTCGTGGTCGTCCCGAGGGACGAGCTGGATGCGCAGGTCGAAGCCTGCGGCCCGAACGAGCTCCTGCAGCGTTGTCAAGGTGGGGTCCCGGCGGCCTCGCTCGATCTTGGCGATCGTCGACTGCGGCTTGCCTGCGGCCGTGGCCAGACCGTCCTGCGTGAGCCCGGCACGGCGGCGCGCCTCCTGAAGGATTGCCCAGGCGATCACGCCAACATCATACCTCATAGGGTATAGAGGTCTAGATGCCGTGCTGGAGCCGCGCTGCCAGCGCCTCGGGGAGGCCGCGCTCGCGGATCTCTTCCTGCGTGCGGCCGATGTCGTAGGGCTCGCGCCGGAAGACCGCGCGGCCGGCGTCCAGGTCGAGCAGGAGCCAGGCGGCCCGCGGGTCGCCGTCGCGCGGCTGGCCGACGGAGCCCGGGTTGAGCAGCCAGCGCCCGCGTTCGAGGTCGACCTCGGCGCCCTCTTCGCCGAGCGCGAGCGCGCCGTCGTCCTGGCCGAAGCGGAGCGCGACGTGGCTGTGGCCGACGAGGACGAGGCCGTGCTCCGTCGCTGCGAGCGAGGCGAGCGCGATCTCCGCCGAGAGGACGTACTCCCACACGGGATCGCGCGGGCTCGCGTGGAAGAGGCCGGCATTGCCGTGCTCCGACTGCGGCCCGAGCGACTCGAGGAACTTGCGCGGCTCCGGCTCGAGCACCTCGGCGGTCCAGCGGGCGCTCGCGGCGGCGTCGGGGGCGAAGACGTCGAGGTCCAGGCGGCCGAGCACTGCGAGGTCGTGGTTTCCTATCAGGCAGACGTCCGCCCGCTCGGCCACGAGGGCGCAGCAGCGGTTCGGGCGCGGGCCGTAGCCGACGAGGTCCCCGAGGCACCAGATCTCGTCGGGTGCGTCCCGACCGATCGACGCGAGCACCGCCTCGAGGGCATGGAGGTTCCCGTGGATGTCAGACAGGACCGCGACCCGCACGGCAGGCGGACGTTAGCGCAGGGATTGGGCGCTCTCGCGCTCGCGCTGCTCTGGGTCGGTGCGGCGGCGCTCCTCTGGCAGACAGAGGTGCCGTCGCTCTCGCTCCCCGAGCTCGACCCGGGCGACTACTTCACGGCGGCCGAGATCGAGCGGAGCGAGGACTATCGGCGCGGCTCACGCGCCCTGTTCCTCGGTCGGCTGGCTGCCGAGCTTCTTCTCCTGGCCCTGCTCGTGTGGAAGGCCCGTCCCCTGGCGGCGCGGTTGGGCCGAATCGCGAGGGGCCGGGTGCGCACGGCCGTCCTTCTCAGCACGTCGACGGTCGTCGCGCTCTGGGGCGTGGGGCTGCCGTTCTCGGCCGCGGCGCACGTGCGCCGCGTCGACCACCGGCTCTCCGAGCAGGGCTGGGGCGGCTGGCTCGGCGACCGCGCCCTCTCGCTCGGCGTCCGGGCCGTCCTCGTCGGGATTGCGGTCGCCGGAGCCGTGTGGCTCGCCGGCCGGCTGGGCCGCCGCTGGTGGCTCGCCGGGGCGCCCGCGCTCGTAGCGGTCGCCGTCGTCGTCGTGCTCGCGCAGCCGCTCGTGCTCCAGCCGCTCTTCAACCGCTTCGAGCCTCCTGCCGACCAGGCGCTGGCGGCCGAGATCGAGGAGCTCGCGGACCGCATGGGCGTGGACGTGGACGACGTCCTCGTGGCCGACGCGAGCAGACGCACGACGACCGCCAACGCCTACGTCGCGGGCATCGGCCCAACGCGCAGGATCGTCCTCTACGACACCTTGCTCGACGGGCGCTTCACGCGCGGCGAGATCCTCTCCGTCTCGGCCCACGAGCTCGCCCACGTCGGCGAGCGCCACCTCTGGAAGGGGCTTGCCTGGTTCGCCCTCTTCGCCGTCCCGGGCGTCGCCTTGCTCGCGTGGCTGACCGAGCGCCGCGGTGGCCTCCGCGATCCCGGCCTCGTGCCGCTCGCCCTCCTGTTCGTCTTCGTCTACGTGCTCGTTGCCCAGCCGCTCGCGAACGCCGTCTCGCGCCGGTACGAGGCCGAGGCGGACTGGCTGGCGCTCCAGGCGACCGGCGACCCGGAGAGCGCGGTCGCGCTCGAGCAGCGGTTCGTGACGACGAGCCTCTCCGACCCGACGCCGCCCGCCTGGGTCACCTACTGGCTCGGCACCCACCCACCGCCGCTGGAGCGGATCGCGATGGCTATTCGCCGTCGCCCTGCTCCGGGAGGTTCCTGATCCCCTCCCGGGTCGACCACTTCGACCACGAGTCCGCCATCGCGTCCATCACCTCGCGCATGAAGCGCGGCGACATGTTCACACGGCTCACCACGACGCCGGGCACGTCGCCCTCCTCGACCTCGTGGTCTATGCGGGCGAAGGTGATCGTGAACTCGTAGTCGGAGAAGCTGACGTTGGCGAAATTGGCGTAGACGCCGGCCAGGTTCTCCGGGTCGAGATGGATGTTGAGCTGCCGCTCTCGGGGCTCGTCCTCCACGTCCCTACGATATACGCGCATGGACGTGGGGGAGACCACGAGAACCGCGCTCGGCCGCCTGGAGGAGGAGCTGGCCCGCTTTGCAGGTGCGCCGGTTGCCCTCGAGCGCCCGGCCAAGGCCGAGCACGGCGACTACGCGACGAACGTCGCGCTTCGCCTCGCCGGCGCGGAGAAGCGCGCGCCGCTCGAGATCGCGGCGGACCTGGCCGAGGCGGCGGCCACCCTGCCGGCCGTGGAGCGCGCCGAGACGGCGCCGCCGGGCTTCGTCAACCTGTGGCTCGCGCCCGCCTGGTATGGGGAGGCGCTCGGCGAGGTGGTCGCCGCGGGCGCCGGCTACGGGGGCGGCTCGGCCGCGGCGCGCGAGCGCGTCCAGGTCGAGATGGTCTCCGCCAATCCGACCGGTCCGATCACGGTGGCGTCGGCGCGCAACGGCGCCTACGGCGACTCGGTCGCCCGCCTGCTCGCCTTCGCCGGGCACGAGGTCGAGCGCGAGTACTACTACAACGACGGCGGCACGCAGATGGAGCTCTTCCGCGAGTCGGTCGCGGCCGCGCGGAGAGGGGAGGAGCCGCCCGAGGGCGGATACGGCGGTGACTGGGTGGCGTACCTCGCGACGCTCGACGGCGATCCCGTGGAGCGCACGATCGCGGAGATCGAGGCGAGCCTCGAGCGCTTCCGAATCCATTTCGACACGTGGGCGCGGCAGACGGAGGTCGAGAGCGAGATCGGCGACGCCCTGGCCGGCCTCCCGACGTACGAGCAGGACGGCGCCGTCTGGGTGCGGACCACCGAATTCGGGGACGACAAGGACCGCGTCGCCCTCCGCGCCACCGGGGAGCCGACGTACTTCGCCTTCGACACCGCCTACATCCGGCGCAAGCTCGCGCGCTTCGACCGCGCCGTCTACGTCCTCGGCGCCGACCACCACGGCTACGTGGCGCGCCTGAAGGCGCTCGCGCTGGCCCTCGGCGCCGACCCGGAGCGCATCGAGGTGCTCATCTACCAGCTCGTCCACCTGACGCGGGCGGGCGAGCTGGCGAAGATGTCGAAGCGGCGCGGCGACGTGGTCACGCTCGACGAGCTCGTGGAGGAGGTCGGCGTCGATGCCGCGCGCTGGTACCTCGTCAACCGCGGGCACGAGCAGACGATCACGATCGACGTCGACCTGGCGCGCGAGAAGAGCGAGAAGAACGCCGTCTATTACGTGCAGTACGCGCACGCCCGCATCGCCGGGATCCTGCGGAACGCCGGCGACGCCGAGGCCTCCGCCTCGCCGCCGGCCGAGCTCGCCGCCGAGGAGCGCGACCTCGTCAAGCGCCTCGCCGACTTCCCCGGCGTCGTAGCGGAGGCGACCGAGCGGCGCGCCCCGCATGCGCTCCCGACGTACGCCATCCGCGTCGCCGACGACTTCCACCGCTTCTACCACCGCCACCGCGTCCTCGGGAGCGACGAGCAGGCCTTCCGCCTCGCGCTCTGCCACGCCACGCGCGCGGTGATCGCACGGAGCCTCGACCTGGTCGGAGTGGAGGCGCCCGAGCGCATGTAGGTGCGGGCAACCGCACTGTGCGGATGCCTGCTAGCCGGACTGGGCCGGCGGGTTGTCTCGGTGGGAGCGGCTTCTCCCTTCGCTCAAGGTGGGGTGCACGACTTCCCCCCGAAAGCGAGCAGGAGACGACCATGACCAGCACCACCTCCATCCGTTCCGGCGACACGATCGAGAACCCCGTCACCGGCGAGACGATCCGCTTCCTCCGCGCGGCCGCCGACACGGACGGCGAGCTCGTCGAGATCGAAGCCACGGTGCAGCCGGGCGGCGGCGTGGCCGCGGCCCACGTCCACCCGTACCAGAGCGAGCGCTTCGAGATCCTCGAGGGCACGCTCGAGTTCCGCCAGGGCCGCCGCAAGACGACGGCGACCGCCGGAGACGTCGTCACCGTCGAGGCGGGCACGGTCCACAGCTTCCGCAACGTCGGCGATTCCCCGGCCACCTTCGTCTGCGAGGTGCGGCCCGCACTCCAGTTCGAGCGCTTCATCGAGACGATGTTCGGCCTGGCCGCCGACGGCAAGACGAACCGGAAGGGCATGCCGAGCCCGCTGCGGCTCGCCGTGATCGCCAACGCGCACTTCAACGACCTGCGCCTGCCCTACGTGCCGGCGTTCGCGCAGAAGGCAGCCCTGGCCGCCGGCGCCGCGGTCGGCCGCCTGGCCGGCTTCGAGCCGACCTACCAGCCGGCTCCCGCGCTCGAGCCCGCGTTGGCGTAGCTCGAGCGGCACCTCCCCTGAAGCAGAGGGCGGCCTCCGGGCCGCCCTTCTGGGTCAGGAGGGCGCCGGTTGCTCCGCGCCGGACGAGCCCTCGGTGAGCAGCTTTCTGAACGCCGGGTACTGGCCGAGCCGGCCGACCGTCACGAGCGTGTCGCCCTGCTGGACCACGTCCCCCGGCTGGGCGCCGGCGACCGGCTCCGGCTCGCGCAGGATGGCGATGATCGTGATGCCCGTGCGCTGGCGGAAGCCCAGCTCGGCGAGCGTCTTCCCGATCGCCGGGCTCGTGTCCGGGACGGGCACCCATTCGATCGACAGCTCGCCGAAGGCCATCTCGAGCTCCTCGACGACCTTCGGGCGCTCGTAGGCCCCGCCGATCACGGCGCCGATCTGGCGCGCCTCGTCGTCTTCGAGCTGGATCACGGCCTGCGGCTCCTCGTCCTCCGCGTGCCGGAACCAGTAGATCTCGCGCAGGCCCTCGTTGTGCAGGATCACCGTGAGCCTGCCGCCGTGCGCGGTTTGGCACGAGTACTTGACCCCCACGCCTGGCAGGCGCGTCTCACGAAGATCCGTCGACACCAGTCCCTCCTTCATTGAGTTTAGGGGCCGTCGGGAACACCCGGCGGCCGATGCGCTTGGACTCCTTCATCAGCAGCACGCCCACGATCGCCGTGGCGAGGACGTACAGGCCCGAGAACGCGACGAGGTCGCGCCGCGCCGAGGCCGCGATGGCGGGGTTCGAGGCCGCCACCTGGGCGAGGATCACGGTGAACTCGCCCCGGGCGACGAGCGCCGTGCCGGCGTTCAGGCTCTGGCGGCGGGTGAAGCCGCCCACGCGGCCGGCGCCGTAGGTCCCCACGAGCTTCCCGATCACGCTGAGCACGACCGCGAGCGCGATGAGCCAGCCGAGCGACCCGAGCGCGTCCACGTCGATGGACAGCCCGAAGACGAAGAAGAAGAGCGCGGCGAAGAGGTCGCGGAAGCCGAGGAAGCGCTCCTCGATCTCGGCCCGGATCGACGTTCCGGAGAGCACGACGCCGGCCATCAGCGCGCCGATCGCCTCCGAGAGCCCGAGCTCCTTCGCCACGGCGCTCATGCCGATCAGGAGCGCGAACGTGAAGAGGAGGAAGAACTCGCGCGGCATCGCGTCGAGGAGGCGGTCGATCGGCCGGGCGAGCCAGCGGGAGGCGGCCAGCGAGACGGCGATGAAGCCGATCGCCTTCGTCACCAGCGAAAGCGTCTCCGTGACCTCGCCGCCGCCCCCGCCGGCGAACGCGAGCACGAAGGCGACGGCGATGTCCTCGAAGATGAGGATCGCCAGGACGAGGTCGGTCTCGTCGTCGGCGAGGCGGCGGAAGTCGATGAGGCCCTTGACCGCGACCGCCGAGGACGAGACGTAGATCGCCGCGGCGAGGATGAGCGCCG
The DNA here is from genome assembly GCA_050697735.1 of Gaiellaceae bacterium. Lineage (GTDB taxonomy): Bacteria > Actinomycetota > Thermoleophilia > Gaiellales > Gaiellaceae > JAIBJN01. The sequence goes on from JBOHAM010000135.1 coordinate 6,988, forward strand.
GGAACGTGAAGCCGAAGGCGATCACGCCCACGATCAGGCCCAGGCCCGCATTCACGACCAGGTCGATCGACCCCCCGATCCCGAGGTGCATGCCGCTACGTCTGAAGCGCTCCAGCGTGAACTCGAGGCCGAGGAAGAAGAGGAGGAAGATCACCCCCAGCTCGGCGACGAACTCGGTCACCTCGGACGGCTCGATGATGGCGAGCACCTCGGGCTCGTTCGGACCGAGGAGCAGGCCAGCGAAGAGGTAGGCGGGAATGGCGGAAAGGCCGAAGCGACTCGCCACGAGGCCGAGCACCGCGAGGACAGTCACCGTCACTGCCAGCTGGCTGAGAGTCAGCTGTGCTCCCTCCGTCGCTGCGGGAATCCTAAAGGGGCGCGGCGCCGCTAGATCCAGCCGAGCTCGCTGAACTCCGGCACGCCTCGGTGCCAGGCGGCCCAGACGGCGAGGAGGACGGCGGCGAGGACGACTCCGCCGGCGCAGGCGCGCAGCGCCGGCCGCGGGTTCACGAAGGCCCACACGCCGAAGACGGCGGCGGCGGGCGGAAGCAGCCACCAGGTCTGGCCCTCGACCGTGCTCGTGAAGAGCGTCACCCCGAGCAGCAGGGTGACGAGCGCTTCCTGGAGCGCCGTGCCGCGCACGATCGGCCTCGCCCACGGCTCTGCCAGGCAGAAGGCCAGAATGAGCCCGAGCAGGCCGATGTGCCACTCCCAATGGCTGAACTGCTCGTCCCAGAAGTACGCCACGCGCTCGACCTCGCCCGTCGGCCCCTCGGCCCGGATCGAGTTCGCCGCCAGGTGGATGCCGTGCCCGTCCACGTAGGCGACGGCGGCGGCGACAGCGAGCCCGAGCGACGGCCCCCAGGCGCCGAAGGAGACGAGGACAGCGGAGGCGGCGCCGATGACCACGAACGGCGTGGCGAGGTCGATCCAGTCGCCGACGTCGTCGCCGACGGCGGGCGTGTGGTGGAAGACGGCGACCGCGAGCGCGAAGGCGACGAGCGCGCGCACGAAAAGCACCCTAAGAGCAGGGGCGGCTGGCGCCGGGAGTGCCGTAGGATGGCGCCGTCATGGCCGACGGCGTCGCTCCGGACCGGAACCTCGCCCTCGAGCTCGTACGGGTGACCGAGGCGGCGGCGCTCGGCTGCGGCCGCTGGATCGGCCGCGGGGACAAGGTGGCCGCCGACCAGGCCGCGGTGGACGGCATGCGCGCGATGCTGGACAGCGTCTCGATGAGCGGCGTCGTAGTCATCGGCGAGGGGGAGAAGGACGAGGCGCCGATGCTCTACAACGGCGAGGACGTCGGGAACGGCCAGCCGCCCGAGGTGGACGTGGCCGTCGATCCGCTGGAGGGAACGCGGCTGACCTCGGTGGGGCAGCCCAACGCGATCGCTGTCATCGCTGTCGCCGAGCGCGGAACGATGTTCTTCCCGGGGGCGGCGGTCTACATGGACAAGCTCGTGGGCGGCGCCGACGTCGCCGAGGCGCTCGACCTCGACGCATCGCCCGGGGAGAACGTCGAGCGCGCCGCCGAGGCGAAGGGCGTAGGAGCGAGCGAGATCACGGTCGTCTTCCTCGACCGCGAGCGCAATGCCGACGCCATCGCCGGCGTCCGCGAGGCGGGCGCGAAGGTGAACCTGATCACCGATGGCGACGTCGCCCCTGCGATCGCGGCTGCCCGCGCGGGAACGGGCGTCGACCTGATGATGGGCATCGGCGGCACGCCCGAGGGCGTGATCGCCGCGGCCGCCGTGAAATGCCTCGGCGGCATCGTCCTCGGCCGCCTCTGGCCGCGGAACGACGAAGAGCGGCAGCAACTCGTGGAGGCAGGCTACGACCCCGACCGCATCGTGACGACGGACGACCTCGTCGGCGGCGACAACGTCTTCGTCGCGGCCACCGGCGTCACCGACGGCGCGCTCCTGCGGGGCGTGCGCTACACGCGTGGCGGCGCGGTCACCGACTCGATCGTCATGCGCTCACGCTCGGGCACCGTGCGCCGCGTCGAGGCCCAGCACGCCCTCGACAAGCTCGAACGCTTCTCCGGCCGCGAATACCGCTAGCGGCGGGCCCCACGAGGTGTCAGGTCTTGCATTTCAGCAGGCCGACTGAGACACGTCGTCGCCGGACGGGTGCGTGATTGCAAGACCTGACACCCGGGCGTGGCCGGTCGGGGCACGTCCCGGTGGGGCAAGGGGCACAGCTCGCTACGCGGCCGCCAGCTCCTTCTCCATCTCGGCCGTGTAGCTCCCGTCGCGCGCGGCGCCGTTCAGGCGCGCACGGTGCGCGAGGGCGTCCTGGCCCGCGCCGACGTTCGCCTCGTCGCCGCGCCAGGCCTTCAGCGAAGGCGCCTGGAGCGCGCGTCCGTAGGAGAACGAGAGCTGCCACGGCTGCGGCCCGAGCGCGTTGATCGCGTTCAGGTTCGCGGTCGCCTGCTCGTCCGACTGGCCGCCCGAGAGGAACACGATCCCGGGCAC
>JBOHAM010000136.1:0-12463 GCA_050697735.1 Gaiellaceae bacterium
GCGTAAGGACCCCCGGCGGCGGGAGGTCCAGATGATCTTCCAGGACCCGTACGGCTCGCTGACGCCGTGGCGGACGCCCCGCCAGGTCGTCGCCGAGGTGATGCGGCTGTGGGAGGACATGTCCAAGGCTGACGGGGCTGCGGCCGCCGAACGGCTGCTCCTGGAGGTAGGTCTCCCGGTGGAGACGATGGACCGCCATCCCGGTCAGCTCAGCGGTGGTCAGTGCCAGCGCGTCGGCATCGCCCGGGCCATTGCCTTGGAGCCGCGGCTCGTCGTCCTCGACGAGGCGGTCTCTGCCGTGGACGTCTCGATCCAGGCTCAGATCCTCAACCTGCTCAAGGACCTTCAGCGCGACTTCGGGCTCACCTACCTCTTCATCTCGCACGACCTCGCCGTCGTTCGCACGATGGCCGACGAGATCGCGGTCATGAACAAGGGGAAGCTCGTCGAGCACGGCACGGCCGAGCAGGTGTACTTGAACCCCCAGGACGAGTACACGAAGGCGCTCTTCACCGCAGTGCCGGTGCCGGACCCGAAGAGGCAGCGCGAGCGCAAGGCGGAGCGCGCCCGCCTGCGCATCGACCGCATCGCGGGAATCTAACCTCCGCGCCCGGCGTTCGTCAGAAGTGGTATGGCTGGCAGAGACCCGCAAATTGCGGGCACCGTCTGCGAGCGGGCGCGCGAATGGTCGTCGCTCCGGCTCGACGGCGAGCTCTCGCTGCTCGAGGAGGAGCTCCTCGAGCGGCACCTCGGCGTGTGCGAGTCGTGTCTCTTCTTCGCCGAGGGAATGCGCACCTCGACGAGCGCCCTGCGCGAGGCGCAGCCCGAGGTTCCCGCCCGCCGGACGGCCGTCCCCGCCCGCCGGAGGCGTGCGGCCTTCTCCGTGGAGCGCAGGCGGACCGCGCTCGTCGCCGCTGCGGCGCTCGTGCTGGGTGCGCTCGTCGGCTCGTTCTTCCAGGGGCCGTCCCAGTCGGCCCCGCCAGGCCAGTCGCCGCAGGTCAGCCTGCTCACGAACGACGTGAGGCAGCTGCGCGACATCCCACGCCCGCTGCCGCGAACGCTCCCGGCACCGGTTCAGTCGGTGCCGCCCAACCCGCCTGAAGGCGTCATCTAGCCACTCGTAGGGCCGGGGGGCCTGTGCAGGCCCTTGGATAGACTGGCGGCGCAAAGCGACGAGGAGCTTCATGGCTGATTCGGACTCGAAGAACGTCGGCAAGGTCGTCGAGATCAGGGGCGTCGTCATCGACGCCGTCTTCTACGAGCGGCTGCCGGCGATCTACAACGCGCTCACCCTGAAGATGCCCGCGGCGGACGGGCGCCCTGAGGTCCAGCTGATCCTCGAAGTCCAGCAGCATCTCGGGAACGACCGCGTCCGCGCGGTGGCGATGGACTCGACCGACGGCATCCCGCGCGGCGCCGACGTCGTCGACAGCGGCGCGCCGATCACCGTGCCCGTCGGCCAGGACACGCTGGGCCGGATCTTCAACGTGCTCGGCCAGCCGATCGACGAGGGCGAGGACGTCTCCGGCGAGCGCTGGCCCATCCACCGCAACGCGCCGACGTTCGAGGAGCTCGAGCCGACCGTGGAGATCTTCGAGACCGGCATCAAGGTGATCGACCTCCTCGCCCCGTACGTGAAGGGCGGCAAGGTCGGCCTCTTCGGCGGCGCCGGTGTCGGCAAGACCGTCCTCATCCAGGAGCTCATCCGCAACATCGCGGAGGAGCACGAGGGCCTCTCCGTCTTCGCGGGCGTGGGCGAGCGGACGCGCGAGGGGAACGACCTTTGGCTCGAGATGACCGAGTCGGGCGTCATCGACAAGACCGCGCTCGTCTTCGGGCAGATGAACGAGCCGCCCGGAGCCCGGCTCCGCGTCGGCCTCTCCGGGCTGACGATGGCCGAGTACTTCCGCGAGGAGGGCCAGGACGTCCTCCTCTTCATCGACAACATCTTCCGCTTCGTGCAGGCGGGCTCGGAGGTCTCGGCGCTGCTCGGCCGCATGCCGTCGGCCGTCGGCTACCAGCCCACACTCGCCACGGAGATGGGCCAGCTTCAGGAGCGCATCACCTCGACGCGCAAGGGCTCGGTCACGTCGGTGCAGGCGATCTACGTCCCGGCTGATGACCTCACCGACCCGGCGCCGGCCAACACGTTCGCCCACCTCGACGCGACGACGGTGCTCTCGCGCTCCATCGCGGAGCAGGCGATCTACCCCGCCGTCGACCCGCTCGACTCCTTCTCGCGCGCTCTCCAGCCCGACATCGTCGGCGAGGAGCACTACGCGACGGCGACGCGCGTGCAGGAGATCCTCCAGCGCTACCGCGAGCTCCAGGACATCATCGCCATCCTCGGCATGGACGAGCTCTCGGACGAGGACAAGCTCGCCGTGCAGCGCGCGCGCAAGGTGCAGCGGTTCCTCTCGCAGCCCTTCTTCGTCGCCGAGGCCTTCACCGGCACGAGCGGGCAGTACGTCAAGCTCGAGGACACGATTCGCGGCTTCCGCGACATCATCGAGGGCAAGCACGACGACCTCCCCGAGGCGGCCTTCTACATGGTCGGGCCGATTGAGGAGGCCGTGGAGCAGGGCCGCAAGATGAGCGGCGAGGAGGAGCAGCCCGCCGAGGCCGAGGCGGCCGAGGAGCCGGAGGCGGACGCCGAGCGCGAGGCCGAGCCGGCCGCCGTCTAGGCGACCACGATGGCCACCCAGGAGGGCGCTGTCAGGACGTTCGACCTCTCGCTCGTCACGCCCGAGGGCGCGGCGTACGAGGGGGAGGCGGAGATGCTCATCGTTCCCGGGGCCTCCGGCGAGATCGGGGTGCTCGCGCGCCACGCGCCGCTCGTCGCGATGCTGAAGGCCGGCGAGATCCGGGTGAAGTCGGGGGGCGAGTGGCAGGCCTTCGCGGCCGGCCCCGGCTACTTCAAGGTGCAGCAGGACCGCGCGCTCGTGCTCGTGGACGACGCCGTCCGGGCGGAGCAGATCGACGTCGCCGAGGCGCGCCGCGAGGCCGACGACGCCCGCGCGCTCCTCGAGCGGGCCGACGCCGGCGAGGAGGGGTTCGACCGCTGGCAGATCGAGCAGCGCCTCCGCCACGCCGAGAACAAGATCGCCGTGGCCGGCCGCGACTAGCGAGCTCAGAGAGCGCAAATCCCGTCGGGTGCGGCGGGAACGGCACAATGCGTTCATGGCGACGACGGCAGCCGCTCCGGCCACCGCGCTGCGCGAGCTTCTCGCGCAGCGCATCCTCGTGCTCGACGGCGCCTGGGGGACGATGCTCCAGGGCCGGGGGCTCGAGGACGCCGACTATCGCGGCGAGCGGTTCCGCGACCACCCGCGCGAGGTGGCCGGCGACCCTGACCTGCTCAACCTGACCCGCCCCGACCTGGTGCTGGACGTCCACCGCGCCTACCTGGAGGCGGGCGCCGACCTGACGACGACGAACACGTTCACGGCGACGTCGATCGGCCAGGCGGACTACGGGCTCGAGGACGTCGTCTACGAGCTGAACCTCGAGGGCGCGCGTCTCGCCCGGCAGGCCTGCGACGAGCGTGGCGACGGCCGGCGCTTCGTGGCGGGCTCGGTCGGCCCGCTCAACCAGACGCTCTCGCTCTCGCCGCGCGTCGACGACCCCGCGTACCGGGCGGTCACCTTCGACTACGTGCGGGAGTCGTATGCCGAGGCGATGCGCGGCCTCGTGGACGGCGGCGCCGACCTCCTGCTGATCGAAACGATCTTCGACACGCTGAACGCCAAGGCCGCGCTCGCGGCCGCGCGGGACGTCTTCGACGAGAAGGGCGTCGAGCTCCCCCTCTGGATCTCCGTCACGATCGTCGACCTCTCGGGCCGCACGCTCTCGGGCCAGACGCTGGAGGCGTTCTGGGCCTCGGTCGAGCACGCGCGGCCGCTCGTCGTCGGCGTCAACTGCTCGCTCGGGGCAAAGGAGATGCGGCCGCACGTCGAGGAGCTCTCGCGGCTCGCCGACTGCTTCACGAGCTGCCACCCGAACGCCGGCCTGCCGAATGCCTTCGGCGGCTACGACGAGGGCCCCGAGACGACGAGCGCGCTCCTGCGCGCCTTCGCCGAGGAGGGGCTCGTGAACCTCGTCGGCGGCTGCTGCGGTACGACTCCCGACCACACCGGGGCGATCGCCGAGGCCGTGAGTGGGCTCGCGCCGCGGGAAGTCCCGGAGCGCCGCCGCGTGACGCGCTTCAGCGGCCTCGAGCCGTTCTCGGTCTTCGAGGGCGCGAACTTCGTCATGATCGGCGAGCGGACGAACGTCACGGGCTCGGCCCGTTTTCGCCGCCTGATCGAGGCCGGCGACTTCCAGGGGGCGCTCGACGTGGCGCTCGACCAGGTGCGCGGCGGCGCGAACCTCCTCGACGTCAACATGGACGCCGACCTCCTCGACTCCGAGGCGGCGATGACGCGGTTCCTGAACCTCGTGGCGACCGAGCCCGAGGTCGCCCGGCTGCCGATCGTGGTCGACAGCTCCCGCTGGTCGGTGATCGAGGCGGGGCTCAGGTGCGTGCAGGGCAAGGGAGTGGTCAACTCGCTGAGCCTGAAGGAGGGGGAGGAGGACTTCCTCGCCAAGGCGCGGACCGTGCGCCGCTACGGCGCGGGCGTCGTCGTGATGGCGTTCGACGAGGCCGGCCAGGCGGAGACAGCCGACCGCAAGGTCGAGATCTGCGAGCGCGCCTACCGTCTCCTCGTGGACGAGGTCGGCTTCCCGCCCGAGGACATCGTCTTCGACCCGAACATCCTCGCGGTCGCCACCGGGATGGAGGAGCACGCCGGCTTCGCCAAGTCCTTCATCGAGGCGGTGCCGCGGATCAAGGAGCGCTGCCCGGGCGCGAAGATCTCGGGGGGCGTCTCGAACCTCTCGTTCTCGTTCCGCGGGAACGAGGTCGTCCGCGAGGCGATCCACTCGGTCTTCCTCTACCACGCCATCCAGGCGGGCCTGGACATGGGCATCGTCAACGCGGGCCAGCTCGCGGTCTACGAGGACATTCCTCCCGACCTTCTCGAGCACGTGGAGGACATCGTCTTCGACCGCCGCCCCGACGCGACCGAGCGCATGGTCGCCTTCGCGGGCACGGTCGAGGGCGAGGCGACGAAGCGCGTGCTCGACCTTGCCTGGCGGGAGGCGGCGGTCGGGGAACGGCTTGCGCACGCGCTCGTGCACGGGATCGTCGACTTCATCGAGGAGGACACCGAGGAGGCGCGGCAGAAGCTCCCCCGGCCGCTCGACGTCATCGAGGGGCCGCTGATGGACGGCATGTCGATCGTCGGCGACCTGTTCGGCTCCGGGAAGATGTTCCTGCCGCAGGTGGTGAAGAGCGCGCGGGCGATGAAGCGCGCCGTCGCCTACCTCGAGCCGTTCATGGAGGCCGAGAAGGCCGGCGGGAACGGGCGCGCGCGTGGCAAGCTCGTCCTCGCCACGGTCAAGGGCGACGTGCACGACATCGGCAAGAACATCGTCGGCGTCGTCCTCGGCTGCAACAGCTACGAGGTCCTCGACCTCGGCGTGATGGTGCCGGCCGACAAGATCCTCGACACCGCCGAGGCGGAGGGCTGCGACGTCGTCGGGCTCTCGGGGCTGATCACGCCGTCGCTCGACGAGATGGTGCACGTGGCGAAGGAGATGGAGCGGCGCGGGCTCGACCTGCCGCTCCTGATCGGCGGGGCGACCACGTCGCGGCAGCACACTGCCGTGAGGATCGCGCCCGCCTACAGCCGCCCGACGCTCCACGTCCTCGATGCCTCCCGCGTCGTCGGCGTCGTCTCCGACCTCCTCGAGCCGGAGCGCCGCGCGCGGCTCGACGGCGAGAACCGGGCAAACCAGGAGCGCCTACGCGAGCTGCACGCCGAGAAAGAGCGCAAGCCGCTCCTCCCTCTCGTGCGGGCGCGCGCGAACCCGGAGGCGGTCTCCTTCGACGAGGTCCCCGAGCCCGCCTTCTTCGGCGTCGCGTCGGTCGAGGTGGACGTCGCGAGCCTGCGGGAGTACATCGACTGGCAGTTCTTCTTCCACGCCTGGGAGCTGAAGGGGAAGTACCCGAAGCTGCTCGACGATCCCGAGAAAGGCGAGGTCGCGCGGGAGCTCTTGGAGAACGCGAACGAGCTCCTGGACGAGATCGCCGCCGGCGCGCTCCTGCGCCCGGTCGGCGTGCACGGGTTCTGGCGCGCGGTCGCAGAGGGGGACGACATCCTTCTCGAGGACGGGACGCGCTTCTGCCTGCTGCGCCAGCAGACGGACTACGGCGACTCGCGGCCCAACCGCTGCCTCGCCGACTACGTCTCCCCCGAGGACGACCGGGTGGGCGCGTTCGCGGTCGGAGTCCACGGCGCGGACGAGCTCGCCGAGCGCTTCGACGCGGAGAACGACCCGTACCGCTCGATCATGGTGAAGGCGCTCGCCGACCGGCTCGCCGAGGCCTTCGCCGAGCTCCTGCACGAGCGGAGCAGGCGCTCCTGGTACGAGGAGGGGCCGCGCCTCACGAGCGAGGAGCTGATCGCCGAGCGGTTTCGGGGCATCCGGCCCGCGTTCGGCTACCCGGCCTGCCCCGACCACTCGGAGAAGGGCAAGCTCTTCGACCTGCTCGGCGCGCGCGAGCTCGGGATCGACCTGACCGAGACCTTTGCCATGCTCCCGGCGGCGAGCGTCAGCGGCCTGTACCTCCACCATCCGGCCGCGCGCTACTTCTCCATCGGGCGCGTCGCGCGCGACCAGGTCGAGGACTACGCCGCGCGCAAGGGCATGGGCGTGCGGGAGGCGGAGCGCTGGCTCTCTCCGAACCTCGCGTACGACCCCGCCTGATCTTGGAGCAGAACTTCGGCAACGGGCGGCCGTTCAGCCTGGGCGTGGAGGAGGAGTTCCAGCTCGTCGGCCGCGAGAGCTTCGAGCTCGTCTCGCGGGTGGACGAGATCCTTTCCGAGGTCGCGGACGAGGAGGAGCACGAGGGGCGCGTCAAGCCGGAGCTCCTCCAGTCGGTGGTGGAGGTGGCGACGAACCCGGCCGACTCGGTCCGGGAGGCGATGCAGGACCTGAGCGGCCTGCGCGCGCGCATGCGGGACGCCGCGGCCGAGCGCGACGCCCTCATCGCCTCCGCCGGCACGCATCCGTTCTCGCGCTACGAGCACCAGGACGTCACCGACCGGCCGCGCTACCGCGAGCTGATGGAGGACATGCGCTGGGTAGCCGAGAGAGAGCTCATCTTCGGGCTGCACGTCCACGTCGGGCTCGACTCGCCCGACACCGCGATCGCCTGCGCGAACGCGGCGCGGACGTTCCTGCCGGAGCTGCTCGCGCTCTCCGTCAACTCGCCCTTCTGGCAGGCGCGGCCGACGGGCCTCGCCTCGACGCGGACGAAGATCTTCGAGGCGTTCCCGCGCTCCGGCCTCCCCCCGGCCTTCTCCTCCTACGAGGAGTTCGAGCTGCTCGTCGAGCGCGGCGTGAAGACGAACTCGTTCACCGACTACACCTTCATCTGGTGGGACCTGCGCCCGCACCCGCGGCTGGGGACGATCGAGCTGCGCGTTTGCGACGCCCAGACGCGCATCGAGTCGGTCGGCGCACTCACGGCCCTCGCCCAGAGCCTGGTGGCGACCTTCGCGGAGGGCTTCGAGGCGGGTGAGACCCTCCCTGTCCAGCCCGTGACCCTCGTGGCGGAGAACAAGTGGCGGGCGGCCCGGGACGGGCTCGCCGCGCAGCTGATCGACCTCGAGCACGACACCGAGCGCCCCGCCCGCGACGCGCTGCTCGCGCTGGTCGAGCGCTGCGAGCCGGCCGCCCGCAGGCTCGGCTGCGAGGACGAGCTCGGCGACGTCGAGCGGATCCTCGCTCGCGGCGCGGGGGCGGACGAGCAGCTCCAGGTCTACGATGAGACCGAGAGCCTGCTGGCCGTGGCTCAGTGGATTGCGGAGGAGACCGTCCGGGGACTGTAGAACCCGGGGAGGCCCCGCCGCGGCCTGCGGTATCCTCGTCCTCGTCGCCGGGAGGCGACTTTTCGTAGATGCGCACGAGCATGAAGAAAGGCATAGGGAGGTCGGCGAACGGCAACGGGGCCGCGCCTCCCGAGGAACCGGCCGTCGAGGCCGCCGCTCCGCCGAGACCCCCGCAGCCGCCGCTGCGGGTCTCCGCGCCGCCGCGCGTGCCCCCGCCGACGGCCACCGGACGCTCGTCCTACCGCGTGCGCCGCAACCCGCTGCGCGTGCTGGGCAAGGCGGTCATGTGGCTCGTCGTCGCCGCGCTCGTCGCGGCGGGATCGCTCGTCGGCGGCGTCAAGCTGTACTTCGACTACAGCGTCGCGGCCGTGCGCGCGCACTCGCCGGAGGTGATCGACGCGCAGCGGGAGCTCGACGCCGCGCCCGAGGCCGGACAGCCGGCCACGGCCATCATCATCGGCTACGACAAGCGCGCCGGGGAGTCCGGCACCGGCTCTCGCTCCGACACCGTGATGCTGCTGCGCGCGGATCCCAGGAACGACGCCGTCACGCTGCTCTCCTTCCCCCGCGACCTGATCGTGGACATCCCAGGCTGCAGCGGCCACCCGGCCTGGCGCGGGCGGATCAACGAGGCGTACGCCTACTGCGGCCCCCGCGGGACGCTCACGACCGTGAAGCAGCTCACGGGCGTGCCCATCAACTACATGATCACGGTCAACTTCCGGGCCTTCCGGGCGATCGTCGACCGGCTCGGCGGCGTCTACATGGACGTCGACCGGCGCTACTTCAACGACAACGCGGGGCTCGGGCCGGGCCAGACCTACGCCGAGATCAATCTCAAGCCGGGCTACCAGCACCTCGGCGGCAGGCAGGCCCTGGACTTCGTCCGCTATCGCCACACCGACTCAGACCTCTACCGGGTCGTCCGGCAGCAGGAGTTCGTGAAGTCGTTCAAGCAGCAGGTCTCGAGCAACTGGTCGGTCTTCCAGCTCCCGGGCATCGTCAAGACGATCACGGAGAACGTCGAGGTGGCGAAGGGCGGCAAGCAGGCGCTCGACTCCGACGAGGTGATCAGCTACGCCCGCCTCGTCTACGAGCTGCCCGCCGGCAACTTCCAGCAGGTCGACCTCGAGAACATCGCCGGCTTCAACGAGCTGACGGTCTCCGAGGAGGAGATCCAGGCGGCCGCGAACCGCTTCCTCAACCCCGACGTGAACGCGCCGGAGAAGGCGCTCGCCGCGGCCACCGGCCGCAAGGTGAAGACCGATGACGGCCCCCCGCCGTCGGAGGTGACGGTGCAGGTGCAGAACGGGAACGGCGTCGCCGGCGCCGCCGACGAGGCCGCCTACCTGCTCGGGCAGATCGGCTACCAGACGTCCAACGGCGGCAACGCTCAGAACTTCGACTTCTTCCACACGCTGGTGCAGTACGACCCCGCGGTCGAGGAAGGCCAGCCGGCCGCCAGGCGCGTGGCCGACCTCTTCGGCGACGCGGAGGTCGAGGCCGCGCCGGCGGGCGCCGGGCTCCCCGGGATGCTGCGCGTGATCGTCGGGAAGACGTTCCAGGGGAACCTCGGGCCGGCGCCGCGCGACACCACCCCCGAGCGCCAGCCCCCGGCGGTCGTCCGCGACCCCGACTCGGCGGTGCCGCTCCTGCGCCCGCTCCGCCGGAGGGTCGACTTCCCGATCATGGTCCCGACCGTTCGGGAGGAGAACTCCTCGCTCTCGACCGAGGAGGGCGTGCGCGCCTACAAGCTGGCCGACGGGTCCGCAGTTCGCCTCACCTACACGACCGGCGTGAACGACTACTGGGGCATCCAGCAGACGAGCTGGACGGAGGCGCCGATTCTCAACGGCCCGACGATCGAGCGCACGATCAGGGGCCGGCGCTACAAGCTCTACTTCAGCGGGTCGAAGCTCCACATCGTGGCGTTCGAGGAAAACGGCGCCGCGTACTGGGTCGTGAACACGCTCATGAACCGGCTGTCCAACGAGACGATGCTGGCGATCGCGCGCGGCCTCGAGCCGCTCCGGCGCGGCTAATCCCCGGAAGGCCCTCGTTGGAGGCGCTCATCCTGGCCGGCGGCCGTGCGGAGCGGCTCGGCGAGGCTGCAGGCGGGCGGCCGAAGGCGCTCGTCGAGGTGGGAGGCCGGCCCCTGTCAGCCCACCAGGTCCGGTTGCTCGCGCGGGCGGGCGTCGATCGGGTGATTGTGAGCTGCTCGGCGGGACAGGAGGAGGCCTTCGCGGAGGCGCTGGCGGGCCTCGGGCCGGAGATCGTCGCCGCCGGGGAGTCCGAGCCGCTCGGCCGCGGCGGCGGGATCCGCTTCGCGGCGCGACTGCGAGAGGAGAAAAGCGATCTCGTCGTCCTGAACGGGGACGAGCTTCTCGCGCTCGACGTCGGCGCGCTCCTCGCGCGCCAGCGCGAGTCCGGGGCGGCCGCCACCGTCGTCGTCGCCCGCCCGCGCTCGCCTTTCGGCGTCGTCGCTCTCGGCGAGGACGACGCCGTCACCGGCTTCCGCGAGGGCGGGCTGCTGTCGGAGTGGGTGAGCTGCGGCGCCTACGTTCTCGGCGAGGAGGCGCTGGCCGGCCTCCCCGAGCGCGGCGACCACGAGACCACCACCTTCCCGGCCCTGGCGGAGCGGGGCCGCCTGTACGCGTACCGTCACGAGGGGCTCTGGCTCACGGTGAACACGCCCAAGGACCTGCGCGCCGCCGACGAGCACCTCCGCGCGCATCCGGAATGGCTTGACGGAGGCGAGACCACTGGGGTATGACCGCCCTAGAGCCATGAGCGAGCTGACGCCCAACCTCCTCGACCTCGACCGCTTCGCCGTGCCCGTCGAGCGGGTGGAGAAGCCCTGGGGCTACGAGCTCGTCTACGCCGTCACCGAGCGCTACCTGGGGAAGGCGATCTTCATCCGTGCGGGCGAGCAGCTCAGCCTCCAGTTCCACCGGCGCAAGGACGAGGTCATCTACGTCCACTCCGGCCGGATCGAGCTCGAGGTGGGGGAGCCCGGCCGCACGCCGGACGTCGAGGTGGTCGGCCCCGGCCGCGCCTTCCGCTTCAAGCCCGGCACGGTCCACCGCTGGCGGGCGCTGGAGGACACGCTCGTCCTCGAGGTCTCGACGCCCGAGCTCGACGACGTCGTGCGCCTCGAAGACCGCTACGGCCGCGCCGACGCCTGACGCTCTACGTTACGGGCGCTAGTAACAGACTGTTACTAGGTCGCGCTTTCAGTAGACTTTCGCGCGGCCATGGCCACGACCGCGCCCAGTCACGACGTCAAGGACCTCGGCCTCGCGCCCGCGGGCGTCGTCCGCATCGAGTGGGCCGACCGGCAGATGCCGGTGCTGGCCGCGATCCGGGAGCGCTTCGAGCGGGAGCGGCCGCTCGCGGAGCACCGCATCTCCGCCTGCCTCCACGTGACCACGGAGACCGCCAACCTCGCGCGCACGCTGAAGGCGGGCGGCGCGGACGTCGTGCTCTGCGCCTCGAACCCGCTCTCGACGCAGGACGACGTCGCGGCCGCGCTCGTGGCCGAATACGGCATCCCCGTGTTCGCCATCCGCGGCGAGGACGACGACACCTACTACTCCCACATCACGGCCGCCGTCGACCATCGTCCGCACCTGACCATGGACGACGGCGCCGACGTCATCGGCGTCCTGCACAAGGACCGCCGCGACCAGCTCGGCGAGATCCTGGGCGGAACCGAAGAGACCACCACGGGCGTCATCCGCCTTCGCGCCCTCGAGGCGCAGGGCGAGCTCGCCTTCCCGATCGTGGCCGTCAACGAGGCGAACACCAAGCACCTCTTCGACAACCGCTACGGCACGGGCCAGTCGACCATCGACGGGATCATCAGGGCCACGAACGTCCTCCTCGCCGGGCGGCGCTTCGTCGTCAGCGGCTACGGGTGGACGGGCCGCGGCGTCGCCATGCGCGCGCGGGGCCACGGCGCGCACGTGATCGTCACCGAGGTCGACCCGCTCCGTGCGCTCGAGGCGCTCATGGACGGCTACGAGGTGATGTCGATGGAGCGCGCCGCCGAGGTGGGAGACATCTTCTGCACCGCCACGGGGGACAAGCACGTGATCCCGCGGGCGGCGCTCGAGCGGATGAAGGACGGCGCCATCCTCTCGAACACCGGTCACTTCAACGTCGAGATCGACATCCCCGCGCTCCGCGAGCTCGCGGTCGCCACCCGCGAGGCGCGCCCGAACGTGGAGGAGTTCGAGCTCGCCGACGGCCGCCGCCTCTATCTGATCGGAGAGGGACGGCTGGTCAACCTCGCCGCCGCGGAAGGTCATCCCGCCTCGGTCATGGACATGAGCTTCGCGAACCAGGCTCTCTCGGCCGAGTTCGTCGTCGCGAACGCCGGCTCGCTCGAGCGCCGCGTCTACACCGTGCCCGAGGAGATCGACTCTGAGATCGCACGCCTGAAGCTCGAGAGCATGGGCGTCGAGATCGACCAGCTCACCGAGGAGCAGGCGAGGTACCTGGCGTCCTGGGACGAAGGGACTTAG
>JBOHAM010000137.1:0-6240 GCA_050697735.1 Gaiellaceae bacterium
GGCGCGGCGGAGACGTACCAGCGGTCGGGGTCGGCGGGGTCGACGGCGAGCGCCCACGTGTAGTGGCGGTCGCGGCCTTCGTCGGCCGGCTCCCACGTCTCGCCTCCGTCATGGCTCCAGGCTGCGCCGCCGCCGGCTGCCTCGTAGGCGCGATCGGGCTCCGTCGGATGCCAGGCGAGCGCGTGGACGTCGCGCTGGGCGCCCGGACGGTGGTCGGCCCAGGTTTCGCCGCCGTCGGCGGTGCGCATGAGGCCGCCGAGCTCGATGCCGACGAGCACGACGGCCGGGTCGTGCGGGCTCGGTGCGATCCAGCGGACGTGGGACGTCCACGGCCGTGGCGGAAAGCTCCAGGTCGGCGCGGAGGGAAGCTCGCGGAGGGCAGCCAGCTCCCGCCACGGGTCGCCGTCGCCGCGCACGTACAGCGTGCTCGGCTCGCAGCCGGCGTAGAGGGAGCCGTCGGGCCCGTACGCGACCGAGTACACGTCTTGCGCGGGCAGGCCCGCGTCCGTCCAGGTCGAGCCGCCGTCCTCGCTCTCCCAGACGCCGGCGTCCCGCGAGCCGGCGGCGATCCGCTCGGGGCGGCGCGGGTCGACCGCGACCGCGTGAAGGCCGGGGCGCTCGAGCAGCACCTCGGCGTCGCGGCCGGCGACGCCCACGAGGGTCTCGCCCGTCGCGACGAGCACCCGAGTCACCGCCCGGCGATCAGCTCCGGGTAGCGGCCGGCGTCGAAGTCGCGGATGAAGCCGCCGAGGCCGTGCTCGAACTCGACGCCCACGCCGTAGGCGCGCCCGTAGCCGACGACGAGGACGCCGAGATCCTCGAAGGCGCGCTCGAGCACGCAGCCGCCTCCGTCCCAGGCGGTGCAGGCGGGCGGAAGCTCGTAGAGGGCGTCGGCCCCCTGCGCCGTCCGGATCCGATTCACCCGGCGGAGCACGTCGTCGAGCGGGCTTGCGGGCGGGACGGGCGGGGCCTCGGTCTCCGGCACACGCATCGTCCCGCGAGTGTACGCGTCAGTCGTGGATCTGGATGTTCCCCCCGCGGAGCACGCCGGCGGCCGCGAAGCCCGAGTCGGTCACGATCTTGAACGTGTCGCGCCCCGCGCCGGGCTCGCCCAGGTCGTCGACGTCGATCCGGTAGTTCGTGAGAACGCCGTTCACGTGCGCCTGGCCGAGGAACGTCGCGTGCGTGGGCGTCTGGGCGAGCAGCGTGGCGTTCTGGCACTTCACGTGCGTGCCCGTCGCGTGATCCTTGACGTTGCACTGAGCCTTCACCGTCGTTCCGTCGCTCTTGGCGTTGAAGCCGAAGGAGACCCAGCTGTGGAGGACGTCGCCGATGTAGCCGCCTCCCGTCACGTGCCCGGCGGTCGGGACGGGCCCCTCCGAGATGAAGGTCTCCTGCATGCTGCCGACTCCGCCGCCTCCCTCGAAGAGCGTCATGTTGACCGCCGCGGGCGCCCGCCCAGAATCGGCGAAGGTGCCGAGCGGCGAGGAGATCGTCGCTTCGTAGGTCGTGTTGACGATGATGCCGGTGTCTGCGACGACGTTCTCGTCGGGCGGCTCCACGCAGAACCCCGAGATGGTCCCGCTCAGGGTCTTCGTGCCGTTGATCTCGGTCAGGCCCGACTGGATGGTGAAGGTGGCCTCGAAGGCGGTCACCTGCCCGTCCTCGATCGAGAACGTTCCCGTCTCCGTGAAGGTTCCTGGAAACAGCGGGCCGATCGCCGCCCCGGCCATCGAGTAGCTCGCAGTAGAGGTTCCCGCCGCGTTGCAGTCGATCTCGATCGCGCCGCTGAAGGGCGGATTCGCACCCCCGTTCAGCATCTCGCCGTCCAGGCTGGGCGCGGTCTGCGCACCCGCGGCGGCAGGGACGATCAGTGCGAGGAGGACGAGGGCGGAGAGCAGGCGCGGCTTCACGTGAACCTCCAGTCGGACGGCGACGACTCGTGTCAGCGCGGCACTCTAACCGTTGGAAGCAAAACGACGAGGGGCGGGGAGTGCTCCCCGCCCCTCGTTCCGTCAGATCGCTTCGTCTACTGGTCGGCCCAGTAGGCGGCCGTGCCGACCATGGGCCACTCGCGCTCCGGATCAGCCCGGTAGAGCGGGCTCATCGCGAAGTCCACGATCCGTGCCGTCCCGGCGTCGTTCAGGCCGTGGACGACGAACGGCGACCCGGGTGCTCCGGCGGAGTCCGGCTCGTCGCTGTGCCACATCCCCGAGAGGAGGATGTCCGTTAGCGGCAGACGCGCGTCCACCGAGAAGGACGCCGGCACCGCCGAGAACCAGATCGGCGGATCGACGATCGCCGTGTCCTCCGGCGGGTATGCGCCCGCGATCGGGCTGTCGGCGCCTTCGTTGAGCCAGCGGATGATGCCGCTCTCGCCGACGTTGTCGTCGCCCGGCGGCACCGAGTCCTCGACGACGAGCCCGCTCGTCTGGCCGCCGTCCACGAGGAACTCGGCCCCGTTGACGCCGGAGCCGATGTACCCGCCTCCGGCGGCGAGGAACGCCGTCAGCCGCATCGCCGCGGTCGGCTCGTCGGCATCCGGCCAGTCCGACGTGTTCCACAGGATGTCGTAGCCGGCGAGCGGGTCGGTGGGCGCGTTGTCGATCGCCCCGATCGACCCGACCGGATTCGCATCGAAGCCGAGGTTCCGGAGCGACCAGACGTCCTGGTTCACGTTATTCGTGACCACGGCGATTCGCGGGGCTCCGTCAACGGGGTCGGTCGAGCCGGGGAGCCCGGTCGTCCGGACGCGCCGGAACGTGATCCCGCTCTCACGGCCTGCTGCGCCGAGCAGCGCCCTCGTGGCCCGGTCGGCCGCGAAGAGGATCGTTCCGGCCGGGAGCGTGTCGCCCCGGGCGGCCTCGAACGCCTCGAGCGCCATCTCGGCGGTGACGCCGTCACCGGCGAGCTCGTTCAGGAGCCTCACCGCGGTCGGCGAGTCGATCTCGAGGGCGTACGCCTCGGCGGCGCCCCGTTCGAGCCCGCCGTCGAGCCGCTTCGGCTTGTTGATCCGGTTCGTCCGCGGGGAGAACGCCGCGTCGAGCGGGATCTCCGCGATGTCGGCTCCCCAGAGGTAGCCGTGGCTCCACGCCGCGGGCGGGGCGTAGAGGATGCTGATCCTCTCGGAGAGGTCGACGCCGATGTTGAGCGCCGTGTCGGCGAGTCCGCGGTGCGCCTGATCCATCCAGACGACGTAGGAGCCGCGCTCGAACGTCTGGCCGCCGACGCTCGCGTTCTGCTTGAGCTCCTCGACCTCGATCCCGTTCCGGAGGAGCCACTCGACGAGCCGGTTCGCCTCCGGATCGGACCGCTGGCCCGCTCCGAGCGGGATCACGTACGCGGTCGGGAACTCCTTCATCCAGTTGTTGTCGACGTCGAACGGGGGCGGGCAGCAGTCGACGCGAGGCTCGCCCGCGACGCCGCGGCGATACCGCTCCGCCTCGTCGTAGAGCATCTCGTTGCGGTTGGCCGCCACGTACTCGAGCGTCGACGTGGTCGTGATGTACTGGGTCTCGTACGCGCCCAGTCGACCGGGCGTCTCGGCGATCGCGTCGCCCGGGAGGCCGCAGTCGCCATCGGTCTGGTTGCACATCTCCACCGTGGAGCCGTCGAGTCCGACGTGCTGGGCGTACATGGGCGTGTAGAACGGGCCCCAGTCGTCCCAGCTCTCGGCGACCGCCGGACCCGGGAGGGTGCCGTCGTCGCAGACGCCGCCCGCACCGGGCGGATCCGGATCGCTGCCGTCCTCGCACCAGTCGTTGATCGGACGGGTGATGTTGAAGCCGGCCGTGGCCAGAGCAGCCTGGTTGGCGTCGATCCGCGGCTGGTTCCACTTGAGCCACAGGTCGTACTCGATGCTCGGATTGTGCGGCTTCGTCGTCGCCTCGATCAGCGTCGGCGTGACGTAGCCGTGCAGGTCGAGGACGGAGACCGGCAGCCACTTCTGCATCTGGGCGACGGACGCCTGGACCTCTGACTGCGACTGCGTGAGGAAGTCGCGGTTCATGTCGAAGCCGTTGCCGTTCGCCCGCGTGCCGGCCACGCGGCCGTCCGGGTTCTGGATCACGTTGAAGACGAGGATGACGTGGTCGAGGATGTCGTCGAACTTCGGGTTGACGCCGTAGGGCGTCGTGGCGAGCTCCTCGATGAGCTGCATGTTCGACTCGACGCCCTCGTACTCGTTCCCGTGGATGGCGCCCTGCACGTAGACGGGGACCTTGATGTCGTCGCCCCACCTGTCGAGCAGCGCCTGCGCGCGGGCGGGATCCTCGAGCGCGATTCCGCGCCACTGCCGCCAGCGGTTGAAGTCGCGGATCTGCTGCGGAGTGTCGAGGGCGTTGAAGACGACGCCGTACATGTCGCGCCCCAGCGCCGACTGCCCGATGACCTCGACGGTCATGCGGTTGCCGAGCTGGTCGCCCTCGATGTCGTCGAGGGTACAGCCGATCGCGTAGTACGGAATGTGCGGGAAGCTCCCGGGCGGATCGCCCGGTTCGGTCCCGTCCGGCAGGTTCTCCGCCGCGTCCGGGACCGGCGTCCCGCACCACGGCGGCTCGAGCTGCGCGCTTGCGTTGCCCGCCACGCCGAGCGACACGACGAGCGCCGCCAGCGCGAGCAGGACCAATCTCCTGAATCGGCCTGCCAAGGGAGAGCACCTCCTCGTTCGAGTGAAGTAGAGCGGTCGCTCCTTCTCGGGGAGCGGCGACCGCGCCGGTGGCACACCGACGAGGCCGCGACGCCCGTGCGTCGCGGTCACGACCGGCGCAGAGGTGCAAGAAAGAAGGCCCAAAGGCTCAGACTCGTCCCGACTGCGCGCGGCACCCCTCCGTCGCCGCGAGAACCACTCGGCAATTGAAAACCCCTTGCCGGGACAAGTCAAGCCGGGCCGGCAGGTGGCGAAACCGGCCAAGGTGAGTTAACAGTGCGGCCGGCTCCGCCAAGGGGGGTTGGAGCCGACCACACAAGGGGGAGACAATGCAGTCAGTTCCTTCCCGGCGAGGCGTGCGGCAGCGCGTGGTCCTTGGGGCCCTCGCGCTGGCGCTCGTCGTCGCCCCATCGGCCTTCGGCCAGTTCCAGGTGGACGGACCCGGTCCGGACGCCGAGCTGGCCGACCTCGACACGAGGAAGGCCGCGATCGCGCCCACACAGGCGCAGCTCGACGCAGTCGCGGAGCTCGGCGCCACCGCGCGCTGGACGGACTTCGGGACGGCGCAGTCGCTCATCCACCACGGCGGCTTTCTCGCGGAGGACATCCGGGCGGCGAGCGCGGAGCAGGCTGCGCTCGCGTTCGTCGCGGCGAACCGCGGCCTCTACCGGCTCGACTCGCTGGCCGGCCTGGAGGTGGACACCGTCGCGCCGCTCGGCGCGTCCGGATACGCCGTCGTCCTGCGGCAGACGGTCGGCGGCCTGCCGGTCTCGCCCGAGGGCGCGGCCTCGATCGGCCTCGTCCGCTCGGGCGGCAGCTGGAAGGTGGCGTATGCCTCCTCGACGCTGGTGGGCTCGGACACGCTGGCCAACTCCGCCGACCTCACGGCGCTCCAGGCGCTCGGCGAGGCCCTCGACGACGCCGGCGAACGCGTGTCGGTCGTGCAGATGGACGCCGAGGGCTCGGTCAACGGCTGGCGCCGGGTGGACGTTCCCGGCCTCGCCGCCGACCAGCTCGTCCGGCGGGTCGCCTTCGCGACCCCGAACCGCGGCGTGCGCGTCGCGTACGAGACCGTCTACGACGACGGCCTCGGCGAGGGCTACCGTCACGTCGTCGACGCGGAGACCGGCGCGGTGCTCTACCGCGAGTCGAACGTCGAGCAGCTCGTCGACAACCCGACCTGGAAGGTCTTCCCGGCCTTCCCGCTCGTCACGACGCTCGGCGCCTTCCCGTGGAATTTTCCGAGCGCCGACACGCGCGACGTCTGGTGCTGGACGAAGACGCAGGGCTGCGACTTGGCGATCGCGAACAGCGCCTCGCCGCTTCCCTGGGACGTCGATCCGGCGACCGGGCTCTCCACGCTGACGACGATCGGGAACAACGCGGACTCGAAGGAGGTCTGGGGCCCGTTCCCGCTCAACGGCTACCGGCCGACGAGCGCGACGCGGGACTACTCCTACCCGTGGACGAACGTCTGGTTCGAGAGCGGCTGCAGCCCGTCGAACTTCGTCGTCGGCTCCGGGAACGACATCGACGCGGCCGTGACGAACCTGTTCGTCATGCACAACCGGATGCACGACTGGGCCTACAAC
>JBOHAM010000138.1:0-25044 GCA_050697735.1 Gaiellaceae bacterium
CGGCACGCCTGGGGCGCGCTGGCGGCCGCCGCGCTCGTGTCGGTTCCCCTCTCCGGCCAGCCGCACCTCGCCCTCGGCGTGATCCCGTTCGTGGCCGTCTACGCCGCCCTGCGCTTCGCTCCGACCGCCGCCGCCTGGACGGCCGGGGGCCTGCTCGCAGCCGTGGGAGTCGGGCTCGCCGTCCACCTGACGATCGTCCGCGGCTCGGCGGAGAGCGGCGGGCGCTCGCTCCAGGAGGTCGGCGAGTTCTCCGCCGAGTGGGCCGACCTCCTCAGCCGCTGGCAGCTGGACGGGCTCGAGGAGTTCGTCTACGTCGGCTGGCTCCTCCCTCTGCTCGCGGCGGCCGGTGCGGTCCTGCTCTGGCGGGCGGGCACGCGCGTCCTCGCGCTCCTGCTCGGCGCGGCTGCACTCGTGCCCGCCGTCCTCGCGCTCGGCACGAACCTGCCGCTCTACGAGTGGCTCTGGGACGTCTTCCCGCCGCTCCGCTACCCGCGCGTTCCGGGCCGCCTGCTGCCGATCGCCAACCTCGCGCTCGCCGCCCTGGCGGCGGTGGCGGTCGCGCGCCTCCTCGCCGCCTCGGGCCGGCGCGCGGCGCTGACCGCCGGCGTGCTCACCGCACTCGTCGCCGCCGACCTGCTCGTCTTCCCGCTGGCCGCGTCCGATGCCGACGAGGGGAACCGGGCTTACGCGGCCCTCGCCGAGGAGCCGGACGGCCGCATCCTCGAGCTCCCGCTCTTCGAGCCGGGGATCCACTACGGCAGCGTCTACGACGCCTACCAGCTCCAGGCGGCGCGCGAGCGACCCGGCGGTTACTCGACGCTCGTGCCGCAGCCCGCGTTCGACTTCTTCTTCCAGCGCAACCGGCTCTCGTGCGGGATCTGGCTTCCGGGCGACGAGGAGCTCTTGCGCGAGTCGGGCGTCGAGCACGTCCTCTTCCACCGCGGCATGTACGAGCAGGGCGATGTGCCGGGGGCGTACTTCGGCTGGCTCGGGCTGCTCGAGCACGGCTTCGCCCCCGTCGCCCAGGACGGGCCGGTCACGCTTCTGACCCGCGCCGGCGCTGGGAGCGCCGAGGCGCCCGCGCTCGAGCCGAACCGGGACGAGCCGTTTCTCTGCGAGGGCTGGGACGACCGCACGATGCGCGAGCGCCAGGGGCCGCTGTGGCTCTACGGCGACGGCCCGGTGCAGCTCGACGTGACGGCGGCGGCCGAGACGCCCGCGAGCCTCTGGCTCAACGGCCGGCGCGTCGACGAGACGGTGGTCTCAGGGCCGGCCAACCTCAGCGGGACGCTCGAGGGCGGCTGGAACGCGGTCGTCCTCGAGGTGCCGGCGCTCATCGCCGGGAACCCGCCCAACGGCCTGCGGCTCGAGCGGATCGCGGTCAGCGGGCTTCGCTAGCGTCCGCCGTCGATGCCGAGTGCCGCGACCGAGGCCGCGACGCGCGCCTGGAGACCCGTCCGGTGCTCGCCCTCGAAGCGCTCCACTCCCAGCTGCTCGCGGCCGATCTCGAGGGCCCGCATCAGCTCCTCCTCGGAGTACGGCGGCCGCGGGAAGCCGATGGTCACCCGAATCCGCTTCGCGGCGCCGAACGCTCGGGCGGCCGAAGCTGCGTCGCTCTCCACGAGCGTCATCCCGAGCCCTTCGAGCATCTCTGCGAGAGCCGCCCGGTCGCCCAGCCGCTCGGCTTTCCCTACCGCCTCCCGGTAGCAGTCGGCGGACTCCTCGCTTCGGCCGGCAAGGCGCGCAACGCGCCCCAGGCCGGCGAGAGCCTCCGCGATGCCCTGTGGGTTCTGGAGCTCCACGTGGATCGCGCGCGCCCTCTCCAAGAACTCTCGGGCCGAGTCGAGCCGGCCCTCGTCGGCGTCGAGCACTCCAAGGGCGGCGAGTGCCTGGGCGGTTCCCCAGGACGCTCCCAGGCGGGCGGCGATCGTCAGGCTCTCCTCCTGGCGCCGGCGGGCCGAAGCCAGATCGCCCGCTTCGCGCAGGAGAAGGCCGAGGTTGTTGAGGTGCATCGCCTCCCAGAACGCGTTGCCGTGCGCGCGACTGATCTCGAGCGCCTTGCGGAAATGGCGCGCGGCACGGCCCCTCTTGCCGCGACGACGGGCGACCAGCCCGAGGTTGTTGCGGGAGCCAGCGACCCAGCGATCCGTGGCGAGGCTCTCGCGGACGACGAGCGCCTGGCGATGATGCTTCTCCGCGTTGTCGAGGTCCCCCTGGAGGTAGGCGAACGTCCCGGCTCCGTTGAAAAGGTCCGCGAAGCGAATGCGGACTTCCTCCGACTCGGCGTTCGCCAGCGCGCGCGTGTCGAGGGTCTCTAGGAGCTCGTCGAGCCACCTCCGGCCCTCGGCGACATGGCCTCGCTGGTACCAGAACCAGCCGAGGCTCGCCCCGAGCCCGAGCGCGATGTCCGTGTCGGCCCGCAGGGCCCACCAGAGGGCCGCGCGGACGTTCTCGAGCTCGCCGTCGAGCCGGTCGAGCCAGGCGGCCTCGCCCGGCTCGCCCTTCGCCTCGTTCGCGCCCTCGGCCAGCGCGAGGAAGTACTCGGCGTGGAATCGCTCCATCTCGCCGAGCCGGCCCCCCTCGTCGAGGCGCCTACGCCCGTGCTGCCGCAGGGTCTCGAGGATACGGAACCGGTCGGCGCCGTCGCCACGCTCGTCGATCAGGATGAGCCGCCGGTCGATCAAGCTCCGCAGCAAGCCGGGGATCTCGAACGCGTCGAGGCCCGCCCTCGCTCCGAGCGCCTGGGCGGCCTCGAGCGTGAAACCGCCGACGAAGACGGCGACGGAGCCGAAGAGCAGCTGCTCGCTCTCCGCGAGCGCTCCGGCGACGAGGTCGACCGCGGCGTCGAGCGGCTCGGTCTCTCCCTCCGGCCCTTCCGCGGCGGCGACCCGCTCCGCCAGCGTTGCCGCGACCCCGCGGAGAGCGCGCCCGCCGACCTGTCCGGCCACGAGCTCGATGGCCAGGGGGTTCCCGGCAACGACACGCGCGATCTCCGCGACCGCCGCGTAGTCGCGCCGCGAGAACCGCTTCTTGCTGCCGGACTCGCGCGCGCGCTCCACGAGGAGCTCGGCCGCTTCCGATAGCCGCCGCCCTCTCCGACGCCCGGCGCTCGGCTCCGCGCTCAGCGAATCGAGCCGGTAGAGCACTTCGCCCCGCGCGTCGAGCGTGCTTCGGCACGTCGCGAGGCAGTGGAGGTGCAGACAGCGGTCCACGAGCTCCTCGAGCAGGCGCGCGCTCGCGTCGCGCACGTGGTCGCAGCCGTTGAGGACGAGCAGGACGTGCTTATCGCTCAGGAACGCCGCCAGTCGCTCGAGCGGCTGCGGCGACGGCGCATCTCCGAGCCGGACAGCCCGCGCGACAACGCTCAGGACGAGCGCCGGCGTCCGATACGGGCTAAGGTCGGCGACCCAGACGCCGTCGGCGAACTCGTCCCGGAGCTGCGCCGTGGCATGGAAGGCCAGACGCGTCTTGCCCCTCCCGCTCGGACCGGTGACGGTTACGAGCCGCTCCTCCCGCACGAGCTGCTTGAGCGCCTCGACGTCGTCCTCGCGCCCGACGAACTTGGACGTGAACGCCGGCACGTTGCTCGGCGCCTCGTGCCCCTGCAGGTTGCGGAGGGCGATCTCCCTCCCCCTTCCAGACGGAAGCTCCGGCCCGTCCGCGCGGGGGCCTTCCTCGAAGAGCGAGCCGGGAGTGCTGCCGTCGAAGCGCCGGTCTAGCTCGGCGTCACTCAGTTCGAGCTTCCGCGCAAGCTCACGGGCCTGCTCGCTGGTGAAGTTGCTTCCTTCGGGGGGATCGCTCGTGTGGACGGTGGATTGGGTGAGCCGTTCCGCGAGCGCGACATGGGTCTCCCTGACACGCTCCCAGTCCTCGCCCGTCCGGCAGGTGGCGACGAAGATGGTGCCCTCTTCGTTGACCGCCTCGATCCGCTCCAACCAGGCGCTCGAGTCGAAGACAGCTCCGTCCCTGCCGAGGTTGTCGACCACCAGGATGACCTCGGTTCCGGAGAGGCTGGAGGGCTCGAAGTGAAGGGGCGGCGACCGGAACGTCGGCACGACGACGACGGCGTCCGCATGCGCCCGCAAGACCTCGCGGACGATTCGCGTCTTGCCCGACTTCGGGCCGCCAAGCAGCAGGAGGCTCCGCGAGGCTTTCAGAGCCTCGTCCGCCGCCGTCTCGACTCCTCGCGGCACGTATACGTCGCGGAAGAACTTGATCCTCAGAATCTCGCCGAGCTCGTCGGCATCGGCTCGCACGACTATCGCCAAGTCGGAGAGCGCCTTGTCGGCAAAGGGTTGGATGCGATGCGCGAGCTCCGGCCAATCCTCTGCCCACGCGGAGAGCGGGTTGACGACGCCGCTTCTCCCGAGCTCGGCGGACTCCTGGCGGGCGAAGTGGACGAGCCCCACCACGCCGTCCTCGCAGACCGCGACCCCGCCGCTTATGCCGGGCGGCGCTTCCTCGGCCCTGCCGAGCGGAAACGCGCGCGGCAGCACGTACTGGTCAACCGTGAAATCCTCGGTCACGGGGCCCAGGACTCCGTCGAACGTGTTCAGGCGACCCCGACGCGCCGAGAGGGCGACCGTGGCCGGGAGCTTCCCTCCGTAGTCCGGACCCGGCGCATGGAGCCACGGCTGATCACGAGGGCCGAGGTCGCGTTCCACGTGGAGGACGATTGCGTCCTTCACCGGGTGGGAGCGTTCTGCGTCGACCGTCGCCGGGGAGCTCGTGGTCGTCCCGTCGGGATTGCGCGCGACGACCTCGAGATCGGCCCCGCCGGCGTTCCCCACGATGTGGTGACAGGTCAGGACGACGTTCCCCTCCACGTTCAGGAGGAGCCCGTGGCCGAACGACTTCCCGCCGCGTCGAACGTCCACGGTCGCCTTCAGGGCGGCCCGCATCCCGCGCACGGCCGTCATGAAG
This sequence comes from Gaiellaceae bacterium, assembly GCA_050697735.1. GTDB lineage: Bacteria > Actinomycetota > Thermoleophilia > Gaiellales > Gaiellaceae > JAIBJN01. The sequence continues at coordinate 4,924 of JBOHAM010000138.1, forward strand.
CCTTCCTCGGCCCGAGCTGCCACACGGCCGTGACCTTGAGCGCTGCGTTCGCAGTCGCCTCCGCCTGGACGAGGATCGGGAACCACGCCTTGCCCTTGGCCTCGAAGCCGAGCGAGAACTCGACGGAGACCTCCTGCGGCTTCATTCCCTCGGTGAGGTTCTCGATCCTCTCCCCGACGATCCGGACGCACTCCTTGATCGCCTCGCTCGCCTTCTCGAACGCCTCTCTGGGGTCCAGCTCGGCGACGGGGACATATTCGGACGCCTGGATCGTGGGCTCGGGGCCCACTTGTTCGACGAGGACGGTCGCCTCGCCGATCTTGAGCGGCACCATCCGCCGCTCGGCAGGCGTCGCCGCCGTCGCCTCCGGGCGCACGCCGTACTCGCTCATGCGCTCTCCCTTCCCGTGCCGACTGACGGTCGGCGCGTCTAGGGCCTCAGGGCCCTAGGGTACCGCGGTACTTTGTGTCATTCAAGACGTGCGTCGGCGGGCCGATCTTCCCGCTCGGGCCGCCCTTTTCCAGGCGACCACAACGTATGCAGGCGCGAGGCGAGCAGCCCTGCGCCGAGCAGCGCGGCCTCGACGATCGTGATCGCGAAGCGGTTGAGGACCGTTGCTCCGAGCGCGGCTCCCGCAGGCACCACGACCACGAGCAGGCCGTACATGGAGGCTTCGCGCACGCCCAGGCCGGAGGGGGCGAAGACGGCGAGCACGGCCACGATCGCCCCGACCGCGGCCGCGCCGGCGAGGTAGGGGATCGTGGCCGCGCCGGGATCGGCGTCGAGCGAGCGCAGGAGGAGGTAGAGCGCGGTCCCGCCGACGAGCCAGGTGAATGCGTAGTAGCCCAGGAGGCCGACGAGGACGCGGTAGGGAAGCGGAGGCGGCTCGGGCGCATCGAAACGGCGGTAGATCGCCCGGGCGAGCGCGGTGAACACGCGCGGGTGCAGGAGGATGACGACGACGAGCCCGAAGGCGAAGAGCGGGAGGAGCGGCGCGTCCACCGCCTCCACCGCCGCGAGGCCGCCCGTGAAGACGAGGATGCCGGCGACAGCCGAGAGCCCCGCCTCGAGCAGGATCGAGCTGAGCACGAACGACGTGTCGCGGACCCCTCCCGCCCGTCGCAGCCACACGATGCGCGCGAGCGGTGTCCACACCCCACCTGGGATGTACTTGGCGAGCATCGAGGCCATCTCCGCCTGGAGCGCCAGCCGGTAGGCGACCCGGATCCCGAGCGCGGCGAGGATCCACTGCCAGCCGACGACGAAGAGGCAGTAGTAGGCCGCGAGCACGGCGAGGGCGGCGGCGAGCATCGCCGGGTCGGCGTCGGCCAGGCGTGGGATCGCGTCGTTCCAGACGTCGCGGAGCGCCCAGCCGAGGAAGCCGAGGACAACCGCGACGAAGGCGAGCTGCAACCCGACGAGGACGCGCCGGCGGCGAAGGAACGCGGGAAGCCGGCTCGCCACGAGCCCGAGTCTACGGGCGGCACCTGCCGCGGTCGCGCAGGCGCGCTTGTCGGATTCGCCGCCTCGTCGTAGGATCGCGGCTCGCCCACGCAGCAACGACCATGGAGGTGGTCTCGTGAGGAAGGTCCTGCTGTTTGCTTGCAGTGCGTGCGTCGCGGTGGTGGTTGCGTCGCCGGCGGCCGGCACCAATCCGCCGACGAAGGTGACCGTCACCCAGCAGAACGTGCTCAGCGACCCGACGGCGTGCGGGAGCTACGGGGTCCAGTGGAACATCAGCCTGACGGCCGACATCTTCACGTACTTCGACCGTGAGGGGCGGCGCGTGAGGCAGGCGGTCCACATCCGCGAGGACAACACGGTGGTGAACACCGTCACCGGCCTCACGCTCCGGGACGGCCCCGTCGATTTCTGGCAGACGACGACGTTCAACCCGGAGACCGGGGCTCGGGAGCTCATCTACATCGTGGGGACGTCGGTGAACGTCCGCCGCGGGAAGGAACGGCTCCTCGACAAGGGCCGGCTCGTGATCGACGGCCAGACCGGCATCATCCTCGAGTCCGAGGGGCAGCACCCGCTGCGCGAGCTGATGAACGGCAGCTTCGACATCCGCCTGGCCCTACCGGGCTTCTGCGACATCCTCCGCTAGCGACGAGCGTAGGGCGCGCGGGCGGGAGTCCGCCCGCGCGCCCAAGCGCACTCAAACCGGTTGTGCCGAGACGGTCTGCGGCGACTCCGCCGAGCGCGGCCGCAGCTCGAGCCAGACCACACCGGCCAGAAAGAGGGTCATGCCGACCGGGCCGGGCGGCTTGGGATGGCCGACTGCGAAGATGAGCGCCCCGAGGGCCATGAGCACGAGCGCCCCCCGCGGGCCGCGCCGCTTCAGGGCGATGGTCGCCGCGACCACCGCGGCGAACCAGGAGAGCCCGGCGGCCAGGTAGATCGCGTAGCCGGCGACATCCGGCTCACGGAGCTCCTCGACGAACGAGGCCATGAACGCCCGGTCTTCCGCCGGGAGCTCATTGGCCATCCTGACCAGGTCACCCATGCCGAGCCCGGCGATGGCGTCGAGCGTCGTGTACAGGATCACGAAGGGCAGGATCAGCGCCCGCGTCACCGTGGCGGCTCGGCTCTCGAGGCCGTCCACGAGCAGCCAGAGCGACCACCCGAGCCCGGCAATCAGGAACATCTGCCCGAAGTGCAGGCCGATGAAGAGGCCGGTGTCCTCGCCCACCACCGGATCTTCCATGGGATGCAGGATCCCGAGCACGATGTAGAGCAGCGGGGTACCGAACAGGATCGTGCGACGGAGCGTTGGTCGGTCGGTCATCGTCCCTCCAGAAGGTTGTCGTCGAAGAACGCCACGACTCGTCGCTCGTACTCGCCCGGAGCGGCGTCGATCGCGCCCGTGTGCCCGCCGGGAGCCGCCCACAGCTCCTTGGGCCCCTGCGCCGCCTCGTAGTACTGGCGGCTGATGGTCTCCCCGCCCTGACCGCCGTTCGAGTAGATGACGAACAGCGGCTCCGTGATCTCTCCGCTGAGCTCGGTGAGGCTGGGAGGCGGAAGGTCGCTCGTGAAGACGGCGGTTCCGAGCGTCCCGATGGCGGAGATCTCGGTGAAGATCACCTTCACGGCTCCAGGGACGTGAACGGCTTCGCGCACGGAGCGGACGCCCGCGCCCTCGGAGACGACCGCCTTCAGGCCGTCGGTCTCCGCAGCCGCCTGCAGCATGACCTCGCCTCCGACGGAGAGGCCGACGCCGCCAATGCGATCGGGGTCCACGTCCGGACGGCTTTCGAGGTACGCGATCGCGGCGCTCACGTCGCGGGTGCCTCTCCAGCCGAACGCGTTCGGATCTCCTTCGCTCTCGCCTTCGCCGCGCCGGTCGAAGAGAAGCACGCCGTACCCGTGGTCGGCGAGCATCCTGGCGGGCTTCTGCGGCCCCCTGCGGCCGGGGAACGAGATCACGGCCGCACCGTTCTCGGACGGCACGTACCATCCCTCGAGCCGCAGGCCGTCGCTGGTCGTGAAGCTGACCTCCTCGAAGGCCGTGCCGAGCTGCGGGGTCGGGACGTACGCGCGCGCCGAGTGGGTGACGACATACGACTCGGCCAGCGGGTAGAGGCCGAAGTACAGCGCGATGAAGGCGCCGAATGCCAGTCCTGCACGCCTCAGATACCGGCGGACGAGGCTCCCGCCCTTTCTCGATCTCCAAAGCGTCACGAGCCCGACGCCGACGAGGAGGAAGCCGGCCGGGATCGCCAGGAGGCCGGTGTAGTCGTCTCCCGAGGGACCGTTCTCGCGCGTGTAGTAGCCGGCCTCGCCGATGCCCATCACGACCGTGAAGAGCCCGAAGCCGATCGCGAGAGCCCCGCGGGCGCCGGGGCGAAGGCGCGGATACGCCCAGGCGGCGAGGAGGAAGAGCGCGGTCTGCACGAGGCCCCCGACCAGATGGTCGGCGGCCGACGTCCCGGGCTGGGGCTGGATGAAGTTGTCGTCCACGACGTGGAGAGCCGCGACGCCGAGGGCGAGCCGCGCGAGGCCCGCCTCGGTGCGGATGGCAGCCGCGGCGCGAGCCGCGGCAGCCTTTCTGGATTCGGAGAGGGGATGTGTCGTGCTCGTCATGACGACTCCCCTACGAGCTCGGGGTGGGAACGGCAGGCGCCTCGACCTTCTCGACGTCGCCGTGATCGAGGTGCGGCAGCCACTCGAGCCACGTGGGCAGGTACCAGTTCCAGTCCCCGAGTAGCTTCATCGTCGCCGGGAGGAGCACGGCGCGGACGATGGTCGCGTCGATCAGGATCGCCGCCGCGAGCCCGACGCCGAACTGCTTGAAGATCAGCATCGAGAGCGTCGCGAAGACCGCGAAGACGCACACCATCACGATCGCCGCGCTGGTCACCACGCCGGCCGTCGTCTTGATCCCGTGGGTGACCGCCTCGTCGGTGCTCATGCCGCGGTCGTAGGCCTCCCGCATCCGGCTGATGATGAACACGTGGTAGTCCATCGAGAGCCCGAAGAGGATCACGAACATGAAGATGGGCAGGAAGGCGTCGATGCCGGCGGTGGACTCGAAGCCGAGGAACCCCTTGCCCCAGCCGTGCTGGAAGACGAGCACCATCACTCCGTAGGCGGCGGCGATGGAGAGCAGGTTGAGCAGGATCGCCTTGACCGCGATCACGAGGGAGCGGAAGGCGACGAGCATGAGCCCGAAGGCGAGCAGGAGCACGAAGCCGAAGACGAGCGGGGCGACCGAGGCGAGCTTGTCGTTGAAGTCCTTCGACTGCGCCGTCATGCCGGTCACGCCGACCTCGGCGTTCGGCAGCGCGCCGACCGTCGCCGGGACGATGTCCTCCCTGAGCGTTGCGAGCGCCGCCTCGGAGGTCGCGTCCATGCCCTCGCCCTCGACGGGAATGGCGATGGTCGCGACCGTCCCGCCCTCGTTCACGTCGACGGTGATCGGCTCGTGCAGCTGCCCGCTGGCAAGCGCCCGCCACTCGAGCTGGCCGATTGCCTCCTGCACCGCGGGCGCGGTGACGTCGGGAGCCCGGACGACGACCTCCGCAGGGATCTCGCTCCCGGGGAAGGCCTCCTGGATCCGGTTGTACGTCTGGATCGCGGCCAGGTCCTGCGGGAACGTGTCGATCCCGGGCTGGACGGTGCGCAGCTGCAACGCTGGGACGGCAAGAGCCACCAGCAATCCCCCGGCCAGGACGACCGAGACGACGGGCCGGCGCATGACCGCGGTGACGATGGCGCCCCAGATCCGGCCCTGACCGTCGTCGCGCCGGAGCCGGCTGACGAAGGGGACTCGTCCTCGATCGACCCCGTCACCGAGCCAGGAGAGCATCGCGGGAAGCACGGTGAGCGACCCGAGCATCGCCACCGCGACGACCAGGATCGTCCCGACGGCGAAGGCCGACATGCCCTGGATCCCGGCGAGGAACATCCCGGACATCGCGACGATGACGGTCAGGCCGGAGATGAGCACCGAGCGGCCGGAGGTCGCTGCGGCTGCCTCGAGTGCCGCCTCCTCGCTGCGTCCGGCGGCCCGCTCCTCGCGTTCGCGCTTCAAGTAGAACATCGAGTAGTCGACGCCGACCGCGAGCCCGATCAGGAGGATGAGCTCGTAGGTGACCTCGTCGATCGGGATGAGCGCGCTCGGGAGCGCGACCAGCCCGAAGGTGGCGACGATGGCGGTGAGCGCGAGCAGGAGCGGGATTCCGGCTGCCACGAGGGCGCCGAACACGACGATGAGGATGATCAGCGTCACCGGAATCGAGAGCAGCCCGGCCTGCTTGAGGTCGTCCATGAAGACCGCCTCGACCTCCTTGTCGGCGCTGACGCCGAACGACTCGACGAACAGCTCGGGGTGCGCTGCCTGGGCGTCGTCGACGGCGGCGATCACGGGGTCGATCTTCGTAGTCGCGTCGTCGGGATCGCCGCGAATCTGGAAGTCGACGAGCGCGGCGCTTCCGTCCCCGGCGATCTGTCCGGAGTTCTCGGCGTCGAGCGGCGAGCGGACGTTCTGGACCTCTTCGAGTGCCGAAACCCTGGCGACGACGTCCTCGACCGCCGCCCTGAAGGCCGGATCCTCGATCGTGAGCGTGTCGCTCTGGACGAGCGCGCTCTCGCCGGCGGGCTGCACGAACTCCTCGTGGAGAAGCTTGTCGACGCGGCCCGACTCGCCCACGCCGGACGTGGCCGGCTCGATCTGGGTGGTACCGCTCACGATGCCGAGCGCGAAGGCCACCACGACGAACCCGAACCAGCCAAAGATGGCCGTCTTGCGGTGCTTCGCGCTCCAGCGGCCCATACGGCCGGCGAGGTTGGTGGGTCGTTTCGTGTCGCCCGGCTGTGGGTCTCGCCGCGGCGTCGCGGGCTCCTCGTGGTCGTCCTGGATCACGCGGGTCTTCATGACGGCTCCTCTCGACTCGGGGGCACGAGCCCACGCTCTCACCCGCGACCGCGCGCCAACAGGCGGCGGACCTGTAGCTCGAGGGGCCGGTTTTCTGGTGTCTCGCGGTTCGCGTCCGTCAGGAGCGCAGGTAGACCAGCACAGCGAGGACGCGCCGCGACTCGCTCCCGGTCGACGGCAGGCCGAGCTTGCCGAAGATGCTGGAGACGTACTTCTCGGCCGCGCGCAGGGAGATGACGAGCTTGTCGGCGATCCCCTGGTTCGAGCGGCCCTCCGCCATCAGCTCGAGCACCTCGCGCTCGCGCGGGGTGAGCTGGGCGAGCGGGTCGTCGCTCCTCCGTCGTGAGAGCAGCGTCGAGACGATGATCGGGTCGAGCGCGGAGCCGCCGTCGGCGACGCGCCGCACGGCGGCAACGAACTCCGCGACGTCGCTGATCCGGTCCTTGAGCAGGTAGCCGGCCCCCTCCGCCGAGTCCGCGAGCAGCTTCATGGCCAGTCCGAGCTCCACGTACTGAGAGAGGACGAGGACGCCGGTCGAGGGATGGCGAGCGCGGATCTCGAGGGCCGCGCGCATGCCTTCGTCGTTGTGCGTGGGCGGCAGGCGGATGTCGACAATTGCGACGTCGGGCGAGTAGCTGCGCACCTTCAGGAGCAGGTCTTCGCCCGTCGTACAGCTCCCCACGATGTCGAAACCGTTCTCGGTGAGGAGCCGTTCAAGGCCCTCGCGGAGAAGGACGCTGTCCTCGGCGATCACGACGCGCACGGGATCTCCGCTCTGAGCCGGGTGCCGCCGCCGGTCGGGCTCCACACCCGCAGGCGGCCGTCGAGCGCCTCGACGCGGTCGGCAAGGCCGCGGAGGCCCGACCCGCGCTCGGTGTCGGCGCCGCCGACTCCGTCGTCGGCTACCTCGACGACGAGCTGGCCGTTCGCTCGGGTGACCTCGACGGTGGCTGATGTCGCCCGAGCGTGCTTGCCGATGTTCGTGAGGCTCTCGGACACGAGGTAGAACGCCGCCACCTCGAGATGCTCGGGAAGCCGGCCCGCGACCGCCACGTTCAGCCGCACGGGGAGGGGCGCGCGCGCCGCGACCTGCTCGAGCGCCACCTCCAGGCCGTGCCCGCTCACCACGGCCGGATGAAGCCCGCGGGCGACCGCGCGGAGCTCGTCCAGCGACTTGGTGATCTCGCGCCTCGCCTGGTCGAGCCGAGCCTTGGCGTCGGGGTCGGCGCCCAGGCGCTCTTCGAGCCGGCTCAGCTCGAGCGAGAGGGCGATCAGCCGCTGCTGGGCGCCGTCGTGCAGGTCGCGTTCCAGCCTCTGCCGCTCCTTCTGCCCGGCCTCGATCACCCGCACGCGCGACCCGCGCAGCTCCTGCAGACGTGCTCTCAGCTCGGCGTGCAAGCGACCGTTGTCGATCGCGATTCCTGCGGCGGCGGTGACCGCCTCGAGCAACGCGGCCTCGTCGTCGAGGGCGGGATCGTGGAGCAGGGCGGCTACATTCGCTCCGTCCCGCTCGATTAACGTGGTCGCCCTTCCGTCCCCGGATGGCACCTCGACCGGCCGGCCGTCCAGGTCCGCGTAGCTCCCGAACTCGGGGATCCAGTACGCAAGAGTGAGCGACGGGTCGCGGAGCGCGCGGGCGAGCGCGTCGCGCAGATCGGCGGGCGCCGGGTCTGCCTGCAGCTCTACGAAGAGGTCGCCGACCGAGGAGCGGACGAGCCGGGTATGGAGGAGCCCGATGAGGAAGGCGACGGGAGCGAGGCCGAGCGTCGCGAAGGTGGCCCACCGGATCTCCGCGATCGGGGAGCCGCCGACGACGATCGACACGAACAAGACGGCGATCATGACGAGCCCGAGCGCAAACGCATCCACGAGCAGAGCGACCGAGCGACGCAGCGGCCTGCCTGCCCGTAGCCGCCGCGCCGCGAGGACTCCTACGCCAATCAGACAGAACGCGCTCACCGCCAGGAGCTGAACGCGCACGACCTGGCCGGCCGCGGACGGCTCCGAGGTGATCTCGAGCAGGTTGTGCGGGCCGAAGCCGCCGAGCATCATCCGCACGAGCTCGAGCCCGATGGCCGTCACGTACGCGGCTGCGACGAGAATCCGTTCGAATCTGCTCTGCAGCCGTCCGCTCGGGAACGCGAGGAACACGTGCAGGAACAGCACGGGCGGAAGGAAGTCGAGCGACTGCCCGAGCGTGAACGTGACGTCGACGCTGGTCCACGCGAGCGTGGTGAGGTAGTTGGCGAAACCCGCGGCGACCATGAGCGGACCGAAGCGGCTGTCCGGCCGGTGCCACCAGGCGAGGAGCCCGCAGAGGACGTAGGAGACGGTGACCCAGTCGGAGAGCACCGCGATCACCAGGGGCTCCCCCACGTCACCGCCGATCGCGTCGTTCGTCAGCGCGAAGGCGAACGACGACCCAGCAGCCGAGACGCCGGCGAGCGCGACCGCCCACAGAACGAGCGACCGCGGCGGGCGGGCCACCTGGGGATCGACAGCTACAGGAACCGCGACGGCGATGCTGGCTCCTTCTCCCCCCTCTCCTCGGCGTCCGCCCGAGGATACTCCTCTCCCGGGCCTGCTCCAACCGCGGTTGCGCCAGCAGGAGATCCCGGAAATACTCCGCGGCGGCTGGCAGGCAACGACATTAGGGGGACTAGCATGCGAATGAAGCTCGCGGTCGCGGCCGCGGCGGCTCTCGTCGCGGCGCTCGGCGCGCCCGTGGCGGGGGCGCAGGAGCCCGGCAGCGCGACAGTTGTGCCACTCCAGATCACAGGGCCGCCGGCCGAGCGGCTCAACCTCGTGATCATGGGCGACGGCTACCAGGCGGACGAGATGGGCGAGTTCCGGGCCGACGTCGACCGGAACCTGAACGTGCAGTGGAGCATCGAGCCGTTCCGCAGCTACCGGCACTACTTCAACGTCTACCGCCTCGAGATCGTCTCGCAGGACTCCGGCATCAGCTGCGATCCCGACGACGGGAACGTGCGCCGGAACACGCCGCTGCGACTCAACTTCGCCAGCGTCTGCCCGGCGCCCGCCCTCGCGCGCGGCATCACGTACGGGCCCGCGCTGACGCCCGGGACCGGCTGCGAGGAGCTCAACGACCCCGGGTGCTCGGGGTCGCAGAACCGCAGCCTCTTCATGGAGACCTATCTCGAGCCTCTTGGCGTGTCGGGGCAGAACGTCCAGACGCTCGCGCTCGCCAATACGTTTACGTACGGCGGGATCGGCGGCACGTCGGCGACCACCTCAGGTGGCAGCCCGCAGGGGCCCCTCATCTCCACGCACGAGCTCGGGCACTCGCTCGGCCAGATGTCCGACGAGTACCCCTACTCCTCGCGTGACGTCGTCCGCCCGTGCCGCACCGGCGGCGAGCCCGGATCGTTCCACCACACCATCTACACGGACACGCAGCAGATGATCGCCGACCAGCACAAGTGGTGGCGCTGGATCGGCGAGGAGAGCCTCTCGGGCGGCGTCATCGGGCTGTGGGAAGGCGGCAACTCCTTCCCGTGCGGCGTGCGGCGCCCGAGCCAGCACTCGATGATGCGCTGGCTCGGCTTCTACTTCGACCAGGTCGGCCGCGAGCACATGACGTACCGGATCACCGGCCGGCGGAACGCCGACGCCATGTCGCTCCTCCACACGCCGCTCGGCGAGGTGGGCCCCGAGGACGTGGTCTGGGTCGAGACCCAGCATCCGAAGTACCACGAGCTGACGGTCACCTGGCGGGTGAACGGCGCAGTCGTGCCCGGCACGGGCAACAGGCGCAATCTCGATCTCGCCGGGCTCGACGTCACGGCCGGCGACGTCGTCGAGGTGAGCGTGCAGGACGAGACGGAGTTCGTGCGCGACCCGGCTTTCAAGGACGGGCCGCGGATGACCCAGACGCGGCAGTGGACCGTCGGGGCCGCGCTTCCCGCCACGCCGGTCGACGCAGCGTTCACGCTCGCGACGCCGACCGACCGGCCCGTGGGTGGCGACGAGGTCGTGTTCGTCGAGACCACGCACCCGACCGACCGGGTGCTGGACGTGACGTGGCGCCTCGACGGCACGGTCGTCCCGAATCCGGCGAACAGCCGCAACTTCGACCTTGGCGCACGGAACCTCGCGCCCGGCACCTACGAGCTGACCGCGACGGTCACGGACCCCGCGGATCCGGGCGGAGCCTCGGACACGCGCTCCTGGACGGTCGACAACGTGCTCCCCACCGCGCCCCGCGAGCTGTCGGAGCCGCTGACCTCGCTCTCGATGGTCACGGAGCACAACGTGTACTTCGGGGAGTTCGACATGGGCCTGGAGCCGACCGACGACCAGCCCGGCTTCGTCGTGGGCGAGTTCCGCCTGAACGGCGACGGCTGGTTCAACTACTTCGGCTTCCCGGAGCAGCCCGAGGGCACGCCGTTCACGTTCAGCCATTCGGGCAAGGACGTGAAGGCGCTGACGTACGGGAACCTCGGCACGGGAGGACTCTCGAAGGCGACCTTCGAGCAGGCGTTCACGGACGCCCACCCGAGCGGGGGCTTCGAGCCCGGCTACGGGACGCACACGGTCGAGCACCGCGCGATCGACGCCGCCGGCAACATCGGCGAGCCCGACCACTACAAGGCAACCGTGCTGCCGGGCGGCTCGCCCGAGTGCACGACGACGCTGACGGGCCGGATCCAGAAGGTCGTGGTGACGAGCGGCGTGACGTGCATCGACGGACGCGTGAACGGCGGCGTCCGGGTCGAGCCCGGCGCCTCGCTGGTCGTCTTCGACGGCTCGCTGATCAACGGCGGGCTGAGGGCCGACGACGCCGAGGTCGTGCACGTGTTCGGAGCGAGGGTGAACGGCACCTCGGTCATCGACGGCACGACGGAAGACCTGGCCCTCGCGGGGAACGACTTCAGGGGCTCGGTCACCGTCTCCGACAACCGCTCGGTCGTCGTCACCATCCCGAGCGGGGAGACCCGGAGCTACGGCGTCGCGCTCGTCGGCAACTTCGTGCGTGAGGACCTCGCCTGCACCGGCAACGACCCCGGCGTGACCGACTTCGGAGCGCCGAACTCGATCCGCGGGAAGACGCTGGGCCAGTGCGCGGAGCTCTGAGCCACAACCACTGAATCCTGGAAGTCACGGACGGCCGGCCTCGATCGCGAGGTCGGCCGTCCGTTTCAGCGCGGCGGAACGTGCGCGACCTTGTCCGGGTTGAGGATCGACCGGACCGCGACGACCACTCCCTCGGCGATCTCAAGCTCCGCGACCCAGACCGCCCGGCCGTCCGGGCCGTGGAAGACCAGGCCCGGCTCGCCGTTCACGAGGGCCGGGCGGTGGACGAGGCCACGCGCCCATGCCTGCCTGCCCCAGCCGATGAGGGCCTTCGCGACGCGCTCGGCGCCGACGAGCGGCTGCGGCACGGCAGGCGCCTTGCCGCCGCCGTCGCCGTAGACGGTCGCGTCGGCGGCGAGCAGCTCCACGAGCCCGTCCGTGTCGCCCTCCTCCCACGCTGCCAGGAAGCGGCGCGCCACCTCCTCGCGCTCCTCGCGGGAGACCTCGAACCGGCGCCTCCCCTCCTCGATGTGCCTGTGCGCCCGGGCGAGGATCTGGCGGCAGTTGTCCGGGCTCTTGCCCACGATCCGCGCGACGTCTTCGTAGGGGTAGTTGAAGACCTCGCGGAGGAGGAAGACGGCGCGCTCGACCGGCGAGAGCTTCTCGAGCAGGTGCAGGAAGGCGAGGGAGAGCGAGTCGGCGGTCTCGGCGTGGCGGACCGCCTCGTCGTCGACGAGCGGCTCCGGCAGCCACTCTCCCGGATAGACCTCGCGGCGGGCGCGGGCCGAGCGCAGCTGGTCGATCGCGATCCGCGTCGTCACCGTGGCCAGGTAAGCCTTGGGCGACTCGGCCTCCTCGCCCGCCTCCTGGTAGCGCAGGAATGCCTCCTGGACGACGTCCTCGGCCTCGGCGACCGACCCGAGCATCCGGTAGGCGATCGAGAACAGGTAGGGCCTGAGCTCGTCGTGGCTCTCCACGGCCATGGAGACGGGATAGCGGACCCGTGCGTGACATGTCACGGGAACGAGCCTTGTCTCGTCTCCTGTGCAGAAACCGAGAAGGAGGAGACGATGAGAGTCTTCGTCGCAGGAGCGACGGGTGCGCTGGGCACCCGGCTCGTCCCCCAGCTCGTCGAGCGCGGCCACGAGGTGGTCGGAACGTCCCGCTCGGCGGAGAAGGCGGACCGCCTGCGCGCCCTGGGCGCGGAGCCGGTCGCGCTCGATCTACTCGACGCCGGCGCCGTCCGGGAGGCCGTCGCCGCAGCTCGGCCCGACGCAATCGTCCACCAGGCCACTGCGCTCGCCGGCCTGGCCAACTTCAAGCACTTCGACCGCACATTCGCGCAGACGAACCGGCTGCGGACGGAGGGCACGGATGCGCTGCTCGCCGCCGCGCGCGAGGCCGGCGTCGGCCGCTTCGTCGCGCAGAGCTACGCCGGCTGGCCGTACGCCCGCGAGGGCGGCCCCGTGAAGACGGAGGAGGACCGGCTCGATCCGTCGCCCGTGCCCGAGATGAGCGAGACGCTGGCGGCGATCCGGCACCTCGAGCGGACCGTCGTCGGCGCCGGCGGAATCGCGCTGCGCTACGGCGGCTTCTACGGCTCGCCCGGCGACGCCCAGCTCGAGCCCGTGCGCAAGCGGCGCTTCCCGCTCGTGGGCGACGGGGGCGGCGTCTGGTCGTTCGTGCACCTCGACGACGCCGCCGGAGCGACCGTCCTCGCGCTCGAGCGCGGCGATCCTGGGATCTACAACGTCGTCGACGGCGAGCCCGCGCCGGTGCGCGAGTGGCTTCCCGCGCTGGCGGAGGCGATCGGCGCGAAGCCGCCTCGCCAGGTCCCGCGCTGGCTCGCGCGGCTCGCGGCGGGTGAGGCGGGCGTCGCGATGATGACCGAGATCCGCGGCGCGTCGAACGCCAAGGCGAAGCGAGAGCTCGGCTGGGAGCTGCGCTACCCGAGCTGGCGGCAGGGCTTCCCGGCCGCGTACGCCTAGGAGCGGGTGTCGGAGTCGCGGAAGATCCGCATCGGCAGCCCGGCGAGCGGCTCCCCGCCGCTCGCCGTGACGAGCCACGTGTCCTGCATGTACAGGCACGAGAGCCCGTCCTCGGCGATCGCGTGCGGGTGCATGGAGAAGACCATGTTCTCGGCCAGCTCGGTCTCGATCCCCTCGCCGATCTTGGGGAACTCGATCATCGTCATGCCGATCGAGTGGCCCGTCACGTGGCCGAGCTTGTAGCCGCGGTCGACGAACCCCTTGGAGACGGCGCGGTGGACGTCGTGCGCGCTCGCCCCGGGGCGCATCGCCCCGGCCGCGGCCTCCATGTACTCCTCGTAGGCCTCGAGCATGCGCTTCGTCTCCTCGCCTGGCTCGCCCGCCGCGATCGCGCGCGAGATCTCCACCCAGTGCCCGCCGGGCCCGGCGATCTCGAGCGAGGGGAGGACGACGTCGCCCTCCTCGATGCGGCGCTCCGGGCTGGCGATCCTGAACTCGGGCAGCGCGGCCCCGGGCTCGTCGCCGACGAGCACCATGTCCATCGTCAGCCGGCCGCAGCCCTGCTCCACGAAGTAGCGCTCGCACGGCGCGAGGATCTCGGCCTCCGTCTTCCCGGGCTCGAACTCCTCGAGAAAGATCCAGAACCCCTCCGTGTTGATGCGGACGCTGTCCCGGACCGAAGCGAGCTCCTCCTCGCTCTTGACCGCGCGGGCGTGGTCGAACTCGACGTCGAAGGGGACGAGCTCCGGGCCGCCGTCGGCGAGCGCGCGGTAGTCGCGAACGGGCATGACGTAGTCGAGGCCATAGACGCCGACCCGCTTCCAGCCTTGCTCACGGCCCCGATCGCGCATCCAGGCGCCGGGCGTCTCCACGAAGACCTGTTCCTCGATCCACGTAGTCGAGTGCTCGCCGACGTAGCGCGCCTCGCTCGGGAAGACGATCGCCGGCTCGCCCTCGAGCGGCAGGACGACGTAGGCGTAGCGATGCACGATCACGAAGCCGGAGAGGTAGGTCACCGCCCCCTCGAAGCCCGTGTACTCGCTGCCGGCGACGATCGCGGCGTCGAGCCTGTTGCGCGCGAGCGCTTCGCGCACGTTCCGGTAGCGCCGCTCGACGTCTCCGCTCACTGCCGCCACGAAGCCTCCAGTCCCTTGATCAGCGCGGTCACCGCCTCGTTCAGCGGCGTCGCCACCCCGTGCTCGCGTCCGAAGCGGGTGATGCCGCCGTTCAGGTAGTCGATCTCCGTCTCGCGGCGGGCCTCCACGTCCTGGAGCATGCTCGCCTTGTGGTCGTAGGCGACCTCGGGCCGAGCGGCGTAGTCGATCAGCTCCTCGGGGTCGGCGTCCAGCTCGATGCCCTGTGCGGCGGCGACCGCCTTCCCCTCGTCGACGAGGCCGCTCACGAGCCGCCGGAGCGCCTCGTCCTCGCAGACGCGCCCGTGCGTGAGGCCCGTGAGGGCGCCGATCGGGTTCGTGGCCGCGTTGAAGATCACCTTGCGCCACTGCGGCCCGCGCGCGTCGGCGACGGCCGCCGTCGGGAGGCCGGCGCGCGTGCAGGCGTCCGCCAGGCGCTCGACCTCCTCCAGCGGAGCCGGGCTCGGCTCGAACGGCCCGATCGTCGTGTCGCCCTTGACGTCCCAGTGCACGTGGCCGGGCTCGACGATGTGCCCGGCGGGGAAGGTCGTCCCGCGGATCACGCGGGGAACGTGCGCGGCGATCGCCTCCTCGTTCCCGAGGCCGTTCTGCACGGAGCAGACCGCCCCGTCGCCGAGCGCGTTTGTGGTCGCCTCGAGCGCCGCGCCCGTATGCATGCTCTTCGTAGCGACGATCCCGAAGTCGCAGGGCGGCAGGTGGGCCGCGTCCGTCGTGGCGCTCACCTTCCCCACGAGCTCGCCGGCGCCCGAGATGCGCAGCCCCTGCTCGCGGATGGCGCGGACGTGATCCTCGGCGAGGTCGTAGGCCCAGACCTCCACGTCCTCGAGCTGCGCGAGCGAGGCCGCGAAGAGCGACCCGACGGCGCCGCAGCCGACCACGCAGACCCTCACCGCAGCGAGAGCTCGCGGCCCCCCGTGACGCCGCGGGGCCGGAAGAGGAGGATCAGCGCCATCACGGCGCCCAGCGTAACGAGGCGCGTGCCCGTGGGAACGGTGACCTCGGCGAAGCCCAGGTTCAGCCCGCGCTCGGCCGTGAGCAGCAGCGAGTTGATGCCGCTGACGAGGAGCGCGCCGACGACCGCTCCCCACAGGCTGCGGACGCCGCCGATCACGAGCATCGCGAGCGTGAGGAAGGCGAGGTCGAGGTACACCTGCTGCGTCGTGATGCTGCCCAGCAGGTGGACGAGCAGGCCGCCGGCGAAGCCGGCGAGCGCGCCCGAGAGCGTGAAGGCGAGCAGCCGCTGCCGGTAGATGTCGACGCCGGTGCCCTGCGCGGCGGCCGGGTCGTCGCTCGAGGCGCGTAGGACACGGCCGAAGCGGCTCCGCTGGTAGAGGAAGGCGAGCGCCGCGACGGCGATCACGCCGATCGTCGCCTGCAGGAAGCTCGTCGTCTCAGGGACGAGCGAGAGCGTCCGCGCCCCCGGGCCGATCGCCTCCCAGTTGCGGAGCACGTTGTTCGTGATCACGAGGACGGCGAACGTGGCGATGCCGGCCGAGAGGCCCGAGAGGCGCATTAGCGGGGCGCCGACGATGAGCGCGAAGACGCCCCCGACCGCCGCCGCGATCAGGAGCGAGACCGCGTTCCCCACCTCGGCGCTGGCGATCACGGGGAAGAGGTCGGGGCTGAGCGAGAGCTTGAGCGCCTCGGGCACCGTCGTCAGCCCCGCGGCGAAGCCGCCCACGGCCACGAAGCTCACGTGCCCGAAGGAGACGACGCCCGAGTTCCCGACGAAGACGTAGAGGGCGATCACGATCGCCGCCATCACGAGCGCGAAGCGGAACTGGAACTGGACGGAGCGCGACGTGAAGGTGCCGAGGACGCCGACGAGGGCAAGCAGGGCCACGGGTGCGACCAGGCCGGAGAGCTCAGCGAGGCGCCTCACACGCGCTCCCAGGCCGCGCGCGAGCGGCCGAAGAGGCCGCCCGGGCGCACCAGCAGGACGAGGATCACGAGCAGGAAGAGGGCCGAGTCGAGGAAGACGCGGCCGTCGGCGGGGAGCACGTCGCCGAGCACCGCGGCCGCGAAGCCGATCGCGAAGCCGCCGAGCGTGGCGGTGACGAGCCGGTCCATCCCGCCCACGACCACGCCGACGAGCGCGGGGATGACGAGCTGGAAGCCGTAGCTCGGCGTCACGAGCGGGCGCTGCACGGTGAGGAGCACGGTCGCGGCGGCGGCCACGACCGCGGCGAGCAGGAACGCGAAGCGGATCACGGTCGTCGCGCGCACGCCGAGGAGCTGCGCCGTCCTCGCGTCCATCGCGGCAGCGCGCATCTGCAGGCCAACGTCGGTGCGGCCGAGGATGAGCGCGGTCGCGCCCAGGAGGACGGCGCCCACCGCGATGGAGACGAGCGTCACCCAGCGGACGCGCAGGTCGCCGATCGAGACGGCGCGGTTGAGCTCGGAGAGGACGCCGACGTTCTGCCCGCGGGCGCCGAAGGCGAGCAGCGCCACGGCCTGGAGGAGGAACGAGACCGCGAAGGTGGTGACGAGCATGGTCGTCGGCGTGGTCGTGCGGAGCGGCCGGTAGAAGACCTCCATGGCCAGCGCGAGGACGATCACCGACGCGAAGCACGCTCCGATCCCGACGGCGAGTGGCAGGTGGTTCGTGAGCATGAGCGCGTACGCCCCGGCCGTGATGAGCTCGCCGTGGGCGAAGTTGACGAGCCGCATGACGCCGAAGACGAGCCCGATGCCCATCGCCACGAGCGCGTAGATCATCCCGAGGGCGGTCGCGTCGACGAGGGTCTGGAGGACGCTCATGACGCTACGAGCCGAAGTAGGCCGCGGTGATCCGCTCGGTGTCGTCGGCGTCGGCCGGAGTGAGCGTGAGCCGCAGCTCGCCGTTGGCGAGGACGTGGGTGCGGTCGGCGAACCGGACCGCGAACTGGGCGCGCTGCTCGACGAGGAGGATGGTGACCCCGCCGGCGCGGATCTCGGCGAGCGCCTCGAAGACGCCGTCCACGATTGCGGGCGCGAGCCCGAGCGACGGCTCGTCGAGGAGGAGGACGTCCGGCCGCGCGACGAGGGCGCGCGCGATCGCGAGCTGCTGCTGCTGGCCGCCGGAGAGGACGCCGGCCGCGCGGTGGCGCGAGTCGCGCACCACGGGGAAGAGCCCGGCCACCCGGTCGAGGTCCTCCGAGGCGCCGTCGCGGGACCGGCGGCCGACGAGGCCGAGGCGCAGGTTCTCCTCGACCGTGAGCTCCGGGAAGATGTGCCGGCGCTCAGGCACGAGCGCCACGCCCGAGCGCACGATCGCCTCCGTCTTCCGCCCCGCGAGCGGCCGGCCTGCGAGCAGGATCTCGCCCCTGTGCGGGGCGACCATGCCCATGATCGCGAGCAGCGTCGAAGACTTCCCCGCCCCGTTCGGCCCCACTAGCCCGACGACCTCGCCGCGGCCCACCTCCAGGCTCAGCCCCCGCACGGCGGGGACGCCCGCGTAGCGGATCTCGAGGCCCCGCAGCTCGAGCATCCCGCTCACGCCCGCCCGAGGTAGGCGGCCGTCACATCGATGTTGCGCCGGATCTCCGCGGGCGTCCCCTCGGCGAGCGTGCGCCCCTCGTCGAGGACCTGGACGCGGTCGCAGACGTCGAGGACGAGCCCGACGTTGTGGTCGATCAGGAGCACGCCGGCCTCGTGCTCGTCCCGCACCCGGCGGACGACCTCAGCGAAGGCGGGCACCTCGGCCTCGGAGAGGCCCGCGGCAGGCTCGTCCATGAGGACGAAGCGCGGGCGCGTCGCCAGAGCGCGCGCGACGCCGAGCTTGCGCGCCTCGCCGTGCGGGAGGACGGCCGCGGGCGCGTCCGCCTGGGCGGTGAGGCCGAGCAGGCCGAGCAGCTCGCCGGCACGTCGACGCGCCTCGCGCGGCCCGGTCCCGACGCCGAGCGCGGCCACCTCGACGTTCTCGCGCGCGGAGAGGCCTTCGAACAGGCGCCCGTGCTGATAGGTGCGCGCGAGCCCGCTCCGCGCGCGGCGGTGCGGCGACCAGGAGGTGATCTCCTCGCCGGCCAGCTCCACCCCGCCCTCGTCCGGGAAGTCGAAGCCGGTGACGATGTTGACGAGCGTCGTCTTGCCGGCGCCGTTCGGGCCGATGAGACCGACGACCTCGTGCCGGTGCAGCTCGAGCGTCACCCCGTTCAGGGCGTGCACGCCCTCGAAGGAGCGCGACACGCCGCCGGCCCGGAGGGTCTCCCCGGGCCGGCGGCGGGCTTCCGGCGCCGCGTCCGTCACACGGCGCTCACTCGATCTCGGCCGGCGACGAGGCCGCGCGCAGCTCCACGAACGCGGGCTGGCTGTCCTGCACCTCCATCACGCGGTACTCGCGACCGAACACCGAGTGGAACTCCTCGGAGAAGCTGATCGCCCCCGAGATCGTCTCGAGGCCGTCGAAGCCCTCGAACGCATCCGCGAGCGCCTCGCCCTCCGTGCCGCCCGTCTCCTCGACCGCGGCGGCGATCGCGTCGATCGCCGCGGCCCCGGTGACGAAGCCGCCCGTGCCGGGCGCCTGGTCCTGCTCCGTCATGGCGGCGATCAGCTCCTGCACCTCGTCGCTCGGGTCGTCGCCGAAGACCGACGCGTACGTGACGACGTAGAAGTTGTCCGTGCCCTCGGGGAGCCAGTAGTTCCCGTCGCACGACCAGCCGCAGATCATCGGCGTGTCGTTGCCCAGGCTGCGGAGGCCGCCGACCATGGCGGGCATGTCGTCGAAGGCCGTCGACGTGGCGATCACGTCCACGTTCGCCTTGTCGAGCGCACTGACGACGTTCTGGATGGTGCCGTCGCCCTGCGTCCAGGACTCCTCGACGGCGATCTCGCCCCCGAGCTCCGTGTAGCGGGAAACGAACGCCTTCACGACGTCCTGGAAGTAGACGATGACGTTGTCGGTCACGGCCGCGGCGCGCATCCACCCCTGGTCGATCGCGTACTCGGCCATGGCCGCGCCCTCGTCCTGGGCGACGTTGCCGATCGAGAACGCGAGCTTGCCCTGGTCGCCGAAGCGCTCCGGTCCCATCTGGTCGGTGCCGATGCACGGCGCGACGGCGAGGACGCCGCGGGTGATGGCCTCCTGCACCGCCGGGGTGGCGAAGTCGACGTCGCAGGTCACGAGCAGCACGTCGGCGCCGCCGTCGATCAGCTCGATTGCCGCGGACTTCGTCCGCTCGGGGTCGAGCTGGTGGTCGACGACCCGCAGCTCGAGCTGGCGGCCGTCCACGCCGCCCTCCGCATTGATCTTGTCGACCTGGATCTGGGCTGCGGTGACCGCGGGCCCGTCGAAGGGCGCCATTTGGCCGGTGAGGTCGACCGCCGCGCCGATCACGATCGGCTCGCCCGTCGCCTCGCCGCCGCCGCCCGTGTCGGCCGCCGCGTCGCCGCCGTCGCCGCCCTCCTCCTCGTCGCCGCCACAGGCCGCCACCGCGAGCCCGAACGCCAACAGGAGAGCGAGCAGCAGGCTCCATTTCCTCGTCCCTCTCATGCCGAACTCCTCTCGACCGTTTTCCATTGACCAGACACCCCCGCAGCCCGGCTCTCTCGCGGCGGAAACGCCGCCTCCCGCCCTTTGACCAGG
>JBOHAM010000139.1:0-6021 GCA_050697735.1 Gaiellaceae bacterium
GGGGCGCGGCGCTCGATCTTCGGACCGATGAGTGGCGGATCCTCGAGGATCCCGACGCGGCGTACGAGGCCTCGGTGCCCGTGTGGGACGACTCCCTCGCCGGAATCCTCGACGACTCGGGCGCCCGCTACTTCCATCACTTCGGTGACGTCCGCGACGAGCGCGCCGCCCGAACGCTTCGCATGCCCCAGCTCGAGCCGCTCGCCGAGGCGTACGGCGGGACGACCGAGGTCACTGCCGGGAATGATCTCCTCGTCTTCCTCGGCTCGGAGTGGAGCGACCCCGACGGCGCCCTCCACTCGCGGGCCTGGCTCTGGTCTCCGCGATCCTGACCCGCTTCACCACTTCTTCACCACCCTGCCACCGTCAGGCGACCCCTCGGCCGTGCCCGTGCGGGCACAATCCGGGCGAGCGTGTCGAAGGTTCTCATCATCGAGGACGACGACGTGATCGCGCAGGGGATGGCGCGGCACCTGACCACGGCCGGCTTCGACCCGCTCTGGGTGAACAAGGGCGAATCGGGCCTCGCCCGGCTCCGCTACGAGCGTCCGGACGTGTGCGTGCTCGACCTGATGCTGCCGGGCGTGGACGGGTGGAAGCTGATCGAGACCGCGCGCGCGGAGGGGATCGGGACGCCGATCGTCGTCGTCAGCGCGCGCGGCACCGAGCACGACCGTGTGCACGCGCTCGAGATCGGGGCGGACGACTACCTCGTGAAGCCGTTCTCCATGAAGGAGCTTGTCGCCCGCGTGCGCGCGGCGGCTCGCCGGGGCGTCCGGGTGCAGGACGAGCGCCGCGGCGAGCCAATCGAGATTCAGGAGCTCGTCGTCGACCCGCTGAACGTGCAGGCGTTCGTGCGGGGCGAGAGCGCCGAGCTGACGCCGACCGAGTTCCGGCTGCTCTACGCGCTCGCGCTCGAGCAGGGGCGGGTCGTGACGCGGGACGAGCTCCTGCAGAAGGTATGGGGCCGCCGACAGACGCATCGCGATCGCACCGTGGACGTCTTCGTGCGCAAGATCCGGGACAAGCTCGAGGCGCAGGCACCCGCGCACACGTTCGTCCAGACGCGCTACGGCGTCGGCTACAAGCTCGAGGCCGTTCCCAAGTAGGATCGCCGCGGTGCCGGTGATCGGGAACCACATGTCGCGCGACCTGCTGTCGGTCGCTCCCGGAGACGCGCTGGCGGAGGCGGCCCGGCGGATGGTCGGGCGAGGCGTGGGCGCGGTCCTCGTCATGGAGGGGACTCGGCTCGCGGGCATCCTCACGGAGCGGGACGTCCTCAAGGCCGTCGCCGACGGGACGGTCGCCGAGGCCCGGGTCGCCGACCGGATGACGCAGCATCCGGACACGATCGAGGCGGGTGACGCGACCGAGCAGGCCGCCGCCCTCATGATCCACGGAGGCTTCCGCCATCTGCCGGTGCTCGAGGGCGGCGAGGTCGTCGGGATCGTCTCGATCCGCGACCTCATGCGCGTCGTGCTCGAGGACTCCGCCCCCCGCGGCGCCTAGGAGGGCTTGGCGAAATAGGCGCTTGTGCCGCAGGGCCGCGCTGCTCGCCCCGATGCGGCGTCCTCAGTCGCACCGATAGTTACGACTATCGGCGCTCCCTGCGTCCTTGCCTCGGAACGAGCATCGCACCCCTGCGACGAACGACGTTCCGCCAATCCCTCCTGCCCTCCGAATCCCCCTTTTGGGGGGCCCCGAAGAGTGTGGATAGCCGTAGTACAGAGCGTTCACCGCTCTGCCACCATTTGGATCAACGTGGCTTACAGAATCCTCATCGTCGACGACCACCCGAGCTTCAGGGCGACGGCGAGGGCGGTGCTCGCGGCGGACGGATTCGAGATCGTCGGGGAGGCCGAGGACGGGCGTTCTGCGCTGGAGGCGGTGGATCGCCTCGAGCCGGATCTCGTCCTGCTGGACGTGCAGCTTCCGGACACGGACGGCTTCACGGTCGCCATGGAGCTCCTGCGCCGAAACGGGAGCGGTCCGGTGGTCGTCCTCACGTCGAGCCACGACGCGTCCGACTTCGGGCCGATCGTCGGCCGGTGCGGCGCCGCCGCCTTCGTGCCGAAGGCCGAGCTTTCCGGCGCTGCGCTTCGCGCTGTGCTTCGATAAGCGGCATGCGAAGACTCATCCCGGTGGCCGTCCTCGGCCTGGGACTCCTTCTCAGCGCGGGAGCGCTGATGCTCGTGTTCGGGAGCGAGCACGAGGAGAATCAGGCGTTCGTCGCCACGACGGCGCTCGTGATCGGGTGGTCGTTCATCCTCGGCGGTCTCGTCGCCTGGGCCCGTCGGCCTGACAACAACTTCGGGTTCCTCATGTGCGCCGTGGGCCTGACCTCGTTCCTGGGCGTCCTGGCGCAGGCGAACGAGTCGGTCCCGTTCACGGTCGGCTACGTCTACGGCGGGATCTTCCTCGCGGTGTTCGTCCACGCGCTCCTCGCCTTCCCGCGCGGGTACCTGGAGACGAGGATCGTGTTCGCCATCGTAGGCGTCGCCTACGGCGTCGCCACCCTGGGGTCGACGCTGGCCTACCTCTTCAAGCCCCGCCCCGACGACTGTCTCGACTGCCCCGACATCGCCATCGCCGTCACGGACGCGCCCGTCGTCGCGGACGTCGTCCAGGGCGTCTCGATAGCGGTCGCGCTGCCGGCGCTCGGGACCCTCCTGTACCTCTTCTACCGCCGCTGGCTGGCCGCGTCCATCCCGCTTCGCCGCGTGCTCTTCCCCGTCTACCTCACGTCGGGAGCGTCCTTCCTGCTCCTCGGCGTCACGATGCTGGTCGAGTCCGTCGACCCGAGCGCGGGGAGGGCTCTCTGGTGGGTCCTCGCGTTCACGTTCGCGTCCGTCCCGCCGGCGTTCATCCTCGGGCTCCTGAGCGGGCAGCTCGCCCGTGCGGGAGTGGGCAAGCTCCTGCTCGAGATCGGCCAGGGGCATGCGCCGGGCGAGCTGCGGGACGCGCTCGCGCGGGCGCTAGGCGACCCGACTCTCCGCCTGGCGTACTGGATTCCCGAGACGGAGTCCTTCGCGGACATCGAGGGGAACCCGATCGAGCTGCCCGAGCCGGGCGGGGAGGAGCTCGCCACCATGGTGGAGCGCGAGGGCGAGACGGTCGCCGCCCTCATCCACCATCGCTCTCTCGAGGAGGACCCCCTGCTCGTGGAGGCGGCCGCCACCGCCGCGGCCCTCACTCTCGAGAACGAGCGGCGCCACGCCACGCTCGCCAAGATCCAGGCGCGGAACAGGGCGCTTCTCGACGCGGTTCCCGACCTCATGTTCCGCATGGACCGCGACGGCACCTATCTCGAGTACAAGGGCGCCGACGAGGACCTCGCCGTTCCGCCCGACCAGCTCATCGGCGCCCGGGCGCACGAGATCCTCCCTGCCGACGTCGCCGATGTTCTGGTCGAGGGGATCCGGCGCGCGATCGACACGGGGGAGAGCGTGACGAGCGAGTATTCCTTCGAGCTGAACGGCGTCCTGCGCGACTTCGAGGCGCGCATCGTGAAGGCGCGCGACGAGGCGGTCCTGATCGTGCGCGAGTTCACCGAGCGCAACCGCGCGCAGGCCGAGCTCGAGCGGCTGCACGCCGAGCTCAAGGAGCGTCACCGTGAGCTCGAGCACGAGCGCGACTTCATCCGCACCGTGGTCGACTCGGCGCCGAGCCTGATCTGCCTCGTCACGCCGGGAGGCTACGTCGTGCGCTTCAACAGCACCTTGCAGCGGCTCTCGGGCCGGCGCGACGACGACCAGGTGCGCGGCGAGGCCTTCTGGGACGTGTTCATCGCCCCCGAGGAGCGCGACGTGGCGCGTCGCCAGGTGCTCGAGGTGGCCGGCGAGGGAGGCCGCGGGGAGTACGAGAGCACGTGGATCTCCGCCTCCGGGGAGCGCCGGATCGTCTCCTGGTCGACGACGCCGCTCCGCGACGACCGCGGGCAACCGCGGCTGCTCGTCTCCGGCACCGACATCACCGAGGGGACCCAGCAGGAGGAGGAGTTGCGCCGTTCGCGTGCCCGTCTCGTGGAGACGAGCGACATCGAGCGGCGGCGGCTGGAGCGGAACCTCCACGACGGCGCCCAGCAGCGGCTCGTCTCGCTCTCGCTCGTCCTCCGGCTAGCGCAGGCGAAGGTGGCCAGCGATCCCGAGGGCGCGAACCGGCTGCTCGTCCAGGCGGCCGAGGAGCTGGCCGCCGCGCTCGAGGAGCTGCGCGAGCTCGCCCGCGGAATCCACCCCGCCGTCCTCTCCGACCGCGGCCTCTACGCTGCGCTCGAGGCCCTCGCGGCCCGCTCCCCGCTGCCCGTCGACCTCGAGCTCGAGGACGAGCGGCTACCCGAGCCGGTCGAGGCGGCGGCCTACTACGTCGTCTCCGAGGCGCTCGCCAACGTGGTCAAGTACGCCGGGGCGTCCACGGTCGCGGTTAGCATCGCGCGCGTGAACGGTCGCGCCGTGGTCGAGATCGCCGACGACGGGGTCGGCGGGGCGGATCCCGGGCAGGGGTCCGGCCTTCGCGGCCTGGTCGACCGCGTCGAGGCGCTCGACGGGCTCCTCCGCGTCGACAGCCCGCTCGGCTCGGGGACGCGCATCCGTGCGGAGATCCCGTGCGCGTAGTCCTCGCCGAGGACTCCGTCCTCCTCCGCGAGGGGGTTGCGCGGCTGCTCGAGGATCAGGGCTTCGACGTCGTCGCCCAGACCGGCACTGCCGAGGACCTCATGCTCAAGGTGCGGAGCTACTCGCCGAACGTCGTCATCGTCGACATCCGCATGCCGCCGACGCACACCGACGAGGGGCTGAAGGCGGCCCAGGAGATCAGGGAGGCCTACCCCGACGTCGGCGTGCTCGTCCTCTCCCAGTACGTCGAGGCCACTTACGCTATGGAGCTTCTCGCCGAGAGCGCCGAGGGCGTCGGCTACCTGCTCAAGGACCGCGTCTCGGACGTGGGCGAGTTCGCCGCCGCCGTGCGGCGCGTGGGGGAGGGCGGCTCCGCGCTCGACCCGGCGATCGTCTCGCAGCTCGTCGGTCGGCGACGGCGCGACGACCCGATCGACACGCTCACGCCCCGCGAACGCGAGGTCCTCGAGCACATGGCCCAGGGCCGCTCGAACCAGGGCATCGCCGAGGCGCTCGTCGTCACCGAGCGCGCCGTCGAGAAGCACGTGACGAGCATCTTCGGGAAGCTCCGCCTCCCGCACGCCGCCGAGGACCACCGCCGGGTCTTGGCGGTGCTCACCTTTTTGCGCTCGTAGCGGCTCCCGGCAAGGTGCGGAAAACCGCACTGATGGAAGCAGGCTGGCCCCATGTCCGTCCAGTAGGTGAGGAGGGAGGGTGTCGGCATGAAAAGGAACCTGTTCTTCGGCGCGATCATCGTTGCGATCCTCGTCCTCGCCCTCGGCGGTTGGACGGTGCGCGGGGCGCGCTGGGCTCTGGCGGGATAGGCCGTGGCTCCTGCGCCCCGCACATGGATGCTCGGGGCGCTCGCGCTGCCTACGTTCGCTCTCGCGCTCGGGATCAGCGTTCTCACCACGTACGCGCCCTTGCTGCTTGGCGAGGCGACCTCGTCCGCAGGGGCGATCGGGCTCGCTATCGGCGCCGAGGGCGCCTTCGCGCTCTTTCTGCCCCTGCTGATCGGCTCTCTCTCCGACCGGACGCGGACGCGCTTCGGGCGTCGCATTCCGTACGCCGTGGCCGGCGTCCCGCTGCTCGTGGCCCCGCTCGCCATTCTCCCCTTCGCGCACGGTTACGCGGAGACCGTTGCCCTCGTCTCGCTCTTCTTCGTCGGCTACTTCGTCTACTACCCGCCCTACCAGGCGCTCTTCGCCGAGCTCGTCCCCTCGTCCCACCAGGGCAGGGCGCAGGGGTGGCAGGGCGTCATGCGCGGCCTCGGCCTCGGCGCCGCGCTCGTGGGCGGCGGGCTCCTGCTCACCGTCTGGACGCCGCTCCCGTTCGTCCTCGCCGCCGGCGCGGTCGTGCTCGCCACGGTCGTGCTCGTGCGCGAGGTCCGGGGCCGGGAGCGCGGGCTCGC
>JBOHAM010000140.1:0-29787 GCA_050697735.1 Gaiellaceae bacterium
CTCGGCGACCCCGATGCTGCGCTCATGCGCGAGGTCGGCGAGCTCTTGGACGCGCACGTCCGCCTCGAGGAGCGGCAGCTCTTCCCGCTGATCCAGGACACCGTCTCGGACGAGGAGCTGGAAGCGCTCGATCTCGAGCCTGCCGCGCCACCCGTGGTCGACCTCGTCACACCCAGGGGGCGAGGGCCACTCTGGGGCGTCGAGACCGACGACCTCAACGCGACGCTTCTGGCCTGGAGCGCCGGCGACGGTCCGGCCGAGCACGTCAACAGCGAGCGCGACGTCCTCCTGGTGGTCCTTGGCGGCTCGGCGACCGTGACGATCGACGGCGAGCCGCACGCGCTCCAGCAGGGGGACGCCGTCGTCCTGGAGAAAGGACGAGCGCGAGGCATCTCGGCAGGACCCGACGGGGTTCGCTACCTGTCGGTCCACCGGCGGCGCGGGCCGCTGCAGATCGCGTCGGCCAGCTAGGAGAGCTAGGCCACTTTCGCGCTTCCCAGGCTCGTCCGCAGGCGGAGGAGCGCAACCAGCGCGACGCCGCTGACGAGCGTGTCGCTCAGCAGGCACCACTGACAGAGGGCGCCGATGACGACGAGCTGCACGACGAGGAGGTAGGCGCTGAAGACGAGGGCCGCAAGCGCGAGCGTCGCCTGAGTCATGCGCGCCCATTCGCCGCGGGCGAGCGCGGCGATGATCAGTCCGAGGTAGCCGGCGAGCCCGAGGGCGGCGACCGGCAGCCCGAACAGCTCGCCGTAGGCAGAGGACTGGACCGTCTCGCATCCACCCGTCGCGCAGGCGGGCACCGCGCCGCTCTGGCGGACGTAGAGGAGGTAGGAGCAGACCGCGGCGCCACCGGCGGCCAGGGCGACGCCTGCGGCCCGGAGCGCCCGCTCGCTCACCGTCCGAGGAGAGCGTCGATCGCCGGTCGGATCCCCTCCGGGCCGAGCGAGCGGATCTCGGCGAGTTCGAGTCGTCCGCCGGTCGGGCCGAGCTCGAAGGCCGGCGTACCCGTTACCCCGGCACGCTCGGCCGCAGCCGCTGCCTCGGCTATCTCGCCTTCGACCCAGGGTGCGTCTCGCTCCGCCTGCGCGCGCTCACGGTCGAGCCCGGGAACCGCGGCCAGGAGCTGGTCGAGGAGCCCTTCGGTGACCCAGCCGGCGTTCTCGTGACCCTGGTAGGCGTAGAGCCCGTCGACGACGTCCCAGAGGTGGTTCTGGTCACCGGCCGCGAGGGCCGTTCGCAGGGCGGTCTCCGAATCGGGCCCGATGAACGCGAGGCCGCGAAAGACGATCCGCAGCTTGCCGGTGCGGACGTAGTCGGAGACGAGGATGGGCAGCGTCTCGTGCGCCCACTCGGCGCAGTAGGGGCACTGGAGATCGGCGTACTCGACCAGCGTCACGGGCGCGGTCGGCGACCCGAGCGCCGCACCCTGCTGGGGAATCCCGGCCAAGAGCGGCTCGGCGAACGCGACCGGCTCGGAGCTCGTCAGCGCGGCTGCGGGCGCAGACGCGGACCTCCTGTCCGCCTTCTCGCCTGCCGCGCCGAGCTGGCTGGCGCCGACCAGGATGCCTGCCAGGGCGCCCGCGACAAGAAGCACCGCCACAAGGCGCCGCCGGCCGGAGAACCGGCTACTCACTCGCCGACTCCGCCGGCACCCGCGCCGCCCGAACGACGAGCACCGGGCACCTTGCGTGACCGAGAACGCCACGCGACACGCTGCCGAGAAGCGCCGCCGTCACGGCGTTCAGGCCGCGCGAGCCGACGACGATCAGGTCGGCGTCCTTCGCGTCGGCGACCGCGACGATCGTCTCCACGATCTCGCCCGAGATCCTCTCGAGGGAGTACGAGGCCCCGGCCTCGTGCGCAGCGTCCGCCGCCGCCTGGAGGGCGCTCTCGGACTCGTCGATCGTCTCGTGGTGCGCCACGGCGTGGGTGGCGAGACGGCCGCCGCGGAACTGGTCCGGCGGCGTCACATGCACAAACGACACGTCCGCGCCGTGTTCCTTCGCGAGCTCGAGCCCGAACTCGACTGCTTCCTGGGCGGACGGCGATCCGTCCGTTGCGACGACGATCTGCTTCATGACCGCCTCCTTGGTCGGATGCGCTGACGGTAGGCCCCGGCGGTGAGCAGGTCATCCGCGAATCCGCGGCTTCAGCCTGCGGCTTTCTGCTGATAATGGTGCGCGTGCAGTCGCAGAAGTCGCGGTTCCAGGGCCTTGTCGAGGCAGGCATCGCCCTCAGCTCGGAGCTCTCCCTCGAGGCATTGCTCCAGAGGCTCGTCGAGACGGCCGCAGAGTTGACCGGCGCCCGCTACGCGGCGCTGGGCGTGATCGACTCGTCGGGCACCGAGCTCGAGCGCTTCGTCACGCACGGCATCGACCCCGAGACGCACGCGGCGATCGGCGATCTTCCGCGCGGCCGGGGCATCCTCGGCGTTCTCATCCGCGAGGCTCAGCCACTCCGCCTTCACCGCATCGCGGACGACCCCCGCTCGGTGGGCTTTCCACCTCACCACCCGCCGATGTCCACCTTCCTGGGCGTGCCGATCCTCCTGCGCGGCATCGCCTACGGGAACCTGTACCTGACCGAGAAGGAGGCGGGAGACGACTTCACGGACGAGGACCAGGAAGTCGCAAGCCTCCTCGCCTCCCAGGCAGCCGTCGCGATCGAGAACTCGCGCCTCTACGAGTCCAGTAGAGCGTGGGCTCGTCAGCTCGAGTCTCTCGACGAGATCTCGACCGCGCTGATCAGCGAGCTGGAGCAACCGCGCGTGCTCGAGCTGATCGTCACGCAGATGCGGGAGCTCGTGGATGCCCGCTTCGTCGCCCTTCTGCTTCCGGCGGCAGACAACGTGCTCGAGGTGGCGGCCGCAAACGGCGAGCAGGCCGACGAGGTTCTCGGCCACCGGCTCTCCGTCGATCGCTCGAAGGGCGGGCGGGTGTTCCGCGAGGGCGCGGGGGCGCGCATCGACTCGCTTCTCGACGACCCCGAGGTGGACGCGGAGCTGTCCCGGCGAGTGGGTGCACGGGCGGGGCTTTGGGTGCCGCTGCTGGCACGCGGAGAGTCGCTGGGCGTGCTCATGGCGCTGGACCGGAGCCAGTCCGATCCTCGCTTCTCCGACACGGATCTCCGCCTCGCACAGCGCTTCGCATCGCGAGCGGCCGTCGCCGTCAACCTCTCTCGGCGGGTCGCGCGCGAGACCGTGCGCCGCATCGTGCAGGGACAGGAGCACGAACGCCGGCGCCTCTCGCGCGAGCTGCACGACGAGACCGGCCAGGCCTTGACCTCGATCTTGCTGGGCCTCAAGTCGATCGAGGAGGCCGAGGGGACGGAGCGGTTCGGCGCAGCTCTGGCCGAGCTGCGCGACCTGGCCGTGACGACGCTGCAGGACGTTCGGCGCCTCGCCGTCGAGCTGCGTCCGAAGGCTCTGGACGACTTCGGCCTCGTGCCCGCCCTCGACCGGCTCACGAGCACGTTCTCCGAGCAGACCGGGATCCGGGTCCAGCTCGAGTCGGCGCTCCCAGACGCCAGGCTCCCGAGCGAGATCGAGACGGTCCTCTACCGCGTCGTCCAGGAGGCGCTCACGAACGTGGTCAAGCACGCACGCGCCGAGAACGTCACCGTTCTCCTGCGCGAGCGGGAGGGTAAGGTCGCGGTCGTGATCGAGGACGACGGCCGGGGCTTCGCGCCCGAGATCGAGTCGGACAGCGGCCTGGGGCTCGTCGGCATGCGCGAGCGGGTCGCGCTCGTCGGTGGACGGCTCGCCGTCGAGTCGTCCGCGGGCGCGGGCACGACCATCGTCGTCGAGGCCCCAGCCCAGTGACGCTGCGCGTGGTCATCGTCGACGACCACGCCGTCGTCAGAACGGGCTTGCGCCTCCTGCTCGACGCTCAGGAGGACATCGAGACCGTCGGCGAGGCCGGGACCGCGAAGGAGGCCGTGCTCGAGGTGCGCGCCCGCAAGCCCGACGTCGTCCTGATGGACGTGGGGCTTCCCGACAAGTCGGGTGTCGAGGCGATCCCGGACGTCCTCGCCGAGGCCTCCGACGCGAAGGTACTGATGCTCTCGATGGAAGACGACCCGAGTTACGTGCGGCAGGCCTTCGCCGCCGGCGCCTCGGGCTACGTCCTCAAGGAGGCGGCCGACGCCGAGCTCGTCACTGCCCTGCGCCAGGTGGCGCTTGGAGAGCGCTACGTCCACCCCGCCCTCGGGGCGCGGATCGCGACGGCGGACGCCGAAGCTGCCGCGCGCGCCGATGCCGATCCACTCTCCGAGCGGGAGCGCGAGGTGCTTCGCCTCCTCGCCCTCGGCCATACCAACCAAGAGATCGCGAAGATGCTCTTCATCTCGGTGCGCACCGCGGAGACGCACCGGGCTCACATCATGCAGAAGCTTCGGCTCGCCACCCGCGCCGAGCTCGTCCGCTACGCGCTCGCGGAGGGCCTCCTAGAAGACTGAGACCGAGCTGCCGGTCGGGCCGTAGGAGAGGCCCACGTGGTCGGCGAGGTACGGGCCAAGATGTCGAGCGGCGATCTTGCCGGCCGGCCACCAAAGAGCTTCGTCGTCCACGGTCGACGTCTCGCCGTGTCCACCCCCGAGCTGCGCTCGCAGGTAGATCGGAGAGTCGCTCAGGAGGAGCGCGCGCAGAACGGGCTCGAACGGCCTGGGCGTCACGGGAGCGCCGGCCAGGGCGGCGATCGACTCGGCGGCGGCGTCGGCCTGCTGCGCGGCGAGGCCGCCCTGCTTCACGGGGAAGGTCGTGAGATCGCCAGCCGCGAACACGCCCTCCAGCCCCGCCACCCGACCGCCGGAGTCCGTGGGAACGAAGAAATCAGCGTCCTGCGGGATCCCGGCGAGTGGAATCCCGCGTAGCCGTGGGAGCGAGACGACGACGTCGGCGGCCAGGGAACTGCCGGGGACGACCGACAGCCGCCCGTCGTCGAAGGCGCCGGGGTGGGTCGCGGTGAGAAGCTCCACGCCACGCTCCTCGAGCTGAGCCGCGACGGCTTCGCTCGCGGCAGGCCCCAGGAGGGCGAGCGGCGAGTCCTCCGGCGTCACGATCCGAAGCTCGGCGTCCGAGATGCCTTTTCGCGCGAGATGGTCGGCCGTCATGAGGGCGAGCTCGTAGAGCGGCAGCGGCCAGGTGACGCCGCCCGGAAGCGCGAAGACCACGTTGCGCACGAAGCCGGCCTCGAGATCGCCGAGAAGACGGCGGACGAGCCCGATGTCCATCTCACCGCGAAAGGTCAACGCCCCCGGCACGGCCTCTCGCGGCCGAACGCCGATGGCGAGCAGCAGGACGTCGTAGGAGAACATCGCATTCCGGCTCGTGCGCACGTGTCGCTCGTCGGGATAGACGGCGACGAGCGAGCCGAGACGATGGGCGGCGCCACACCCGCGGGCGAGCCCAGCGAGGTCGAATCGGTGCACCTCCCCGAGCCCGAACGGCTCGGCCACCGAGAGCGGGCGATAGAAGAAGTCGGTATCCGGCGAGAGAAGCTCGATCTCGACGCGGTCCTCCGCGAGCTTTCTCAGCGCGACCATCGCCTCGAGGGCGGCGACGCCGCCGCCGGCGATGAGGACGCGGAACGGTTGGTCTTGGCCGGGCATTACTCCATGCTTCCCGCGGACCGTTGGAGCGGCATCAGCACCCGCGCGGATCCGTCTGCGGAAAACCCGCAGTCTCGATCGGTTTCCGTACCGATGCGCTCTGCCCGGCGAGCGGCCAGAGTGAGACGGATGCAGTCGACGTACGCGGTAATCTGGCGGGAGGGAAGCGGGCCGGTCAGCGCGGGCAAGCTGGTTCTGGGCGCCGACGGCCTCACCCTCGAGAGCGGCGCGCGCGACGGCCGCTCCACGACTCGAAGCCTCCGCTACGACGACATCTCGGTCGTCGAGAGGGCTCGGAGACCGGCTCAGCGGATCCGCAGCCGCCCCACGTCCCTCCTCCAGCGACGTAACCGAGAGCCTCTTGCCATCGCGGCGATCGACGGACTCGGTGCTGCTCGGGAGATCCTCGAGCGCCTGGCGGGCGCCGTTCCCGCGGTGGTGAGACCGTGAGCGAGCTCGTCCTCGTCCTACCGCTCAGGGAAGGAGCCCGCGCGAAGGCACGAGAGCTGCTCGAGCAAGGCCCTCCGTTCGATCTCGACCAGACGCGCTTCGAGCGCCACCAGGTCTTCCTGACCGACAGCGAGGTCGTCTTCGTCTTCGACGCTCCTGGGGAGAGGGCCACCCTCGAGCTCAGCACTGAAGACCCATCGCTCTGGAAGGCAGCGGCGGCCTGGCGGGAATGCATCGCGGGGCGGGTGCGCAAGGCCGAGGTGGCGTTCTCGTGGGAGCGGCCGGACTAGCGTGCGGCCGGCATCGTTCCGGCTCAGCCCGGGTACGAGAGATCGATGACCGAGTCGACCAGGACGAGCGCACCCCCGAGTGGCATTACTCCCGGTGAGCTCGAGCAGCTAGACGCGTACTGGCGTGCCGCGAACTACCTGTCGGTCGGTCAGATCTACCTCCTGGACAACCCGCTTCTCCGCGAGCCGCTCACGGCAAAGCAGGTGAAGCCTCGGCTGCTGGGACACTTCGGGACGGCGCCGGGTCTCAACCTGATCTACGTCCACCTGAATCGGGCGATCCGCGAGCGGGACCTGGACGCGATTTACGTGACGGGCCCCGGACACGGTGGGCCCGCGGTCGTCGCGAACGCCTATCTCGAGGGAACGTACAGCGAGCTCTACTCGCACGTCGGACGCGACGAGGACGGGCTGCGGGAGCTCTTCCGCCAGTTCTCCTTTCCGGGCGGGATCCCGAGCCACGCCGCTCCGGAGACGCCCGGCTCAATCCACGAGGGCGGCGAGCTCGGCTATGCGCTCGCGCACGCTTTCGGAGCCGCGTTCGACAACCCCGACCTCCTCGTTGCGTGCGTCGTCGGCGACGGCGAGGCGGAGACGGGGCCGCTCGCCACGAGCTGGCATGCGAACAAGTTCCTCAGCCCGCGGGCGGACGGCGCCGTCCTGCCGGTCCTCCACCTGAACGGCTACAAGATCGCCAACCCGACCGTGCTCGCGCGCATCGGGAAGGACGAGCTCGAGGCGTTCTTCCGGGGCTGCGGCTGGAATCCGCTCTTCGTCGAGGGCGAGGAGCCGCCCCTCGTGCACGAGCGCTTCGCCGCCGTCCTCGACGAGGCGCTGGACGAGATCGCCGAGGCGCAGCGCGCGGCGAGAGTCGAGGGTGTGTCGGAGCGTCCGCGCTGGCCGCTGATCGTCCTGCGAACGCCCAAGGGCTGGACGGGTCCGGACGAGGTGGACGGGCTGCCGGTCGAGGGCACCTGGCGCTCCCACCAGGTGCCGATGGCGGATGTGCGCCAGAACCCCGAGCACCTGCGAATCCTCGAGAAGTGGCTGCGGAGCTACCGCCCGGAGGAGCTCTTCGACGACGACGGCCGGCTCGTGGGCGAGCTGGCGCAGCTCTCGCCCCGCGGCAGCCGCCGCATGAGCGCGAATCCGCATGCGAACGGCGGCGCTCTCCTTCGCGATCTCGTCCTCCCCGACTTCCGCGACTACGCGGTCGACCTCCCGAGCCCGGGCACGACCTCGAGCGAGGCGACACGCGTCCTCGGGGCCTTCCTGCGCGACGTGATCGCCGCCAACCCGCAGACGTTCCGGCTCTTCGGGCCGGACGAGACTGCTTCCAACCGCCTCTCAGCCGTCTTCGAGGTGACGGATCGAGCGTGGGAGGCCGAGACGGAGCCGACGGACGAAGGCCTCGGCCCAGACGGCCGCGTGCTGGAGGTCCTCTCCGAGCACCTCTGCCAGGGCTGGCTCGAGGGCTACTTGCTGACGGGCAGGCACGGGCTCTTCAACTGCTACGAGGCCTTCATCCACATCGTCGACTCGATGTTCAACCAGCATGCGAAGTGGCTGAAGGTGACGAGGGAGATCCCCTGGCGGAGGCCCGTCGCATCGCTGAACTACCTGCTCACCTCGCACGTCTGGCGCCAGGATCACAACGGCTTCTCCCACCAGGACCCCGGCTTCATCGACCACGTGGTCAACAAGAAGGCCGAGGTCGTCCGGGTGTACCTCCCCCCGGATGCGAACACGCTCCTCTCGGTGGCCGACCACTGCCTGCGGAGCCGGCACTACGTGAACGTCATCGTCGCGGGCAAGCAGCCGGCCCTCAACTACCTCTCGATGGAGGATGCGATCACCCACTGCACGCGCGGACTCGGCATCTGGGAATGGGCCTCGAGCGACGGCGAGGGCGAGCCCGACGTCGTCCTCGCCTGCTGCGGCGACATCCCGACGCTCGAGACCTTGGCCGCAGCGGCCATCCTGCGGGAGCACCTTCCCCAGCTCGAGGTGCGCGTCGTCAACGTCGTCGACCTCATGCGGCTGCAGCCCGAGAGCGAGCATCCCCATGGGCTCTCCGATCGCGAGTTCGACTCCCTCTTCACGGACGACCGCCCGATCGTCTTCGCCTACCACGGCTACCCGTGGCTGATCCATCGGCTCACGTACCGGCGCACGAACCATCGCAACCTGCACGTGCGCGGCTACAAGGAGGAGGGCACGACCACGACGCCGTTCGACATGGTCATGCTCAACGACCTCGACCGCTTCCATCTCGTCATGGACGTGATCGATCGGGTTCCGGGCCTCGCTGAGCGGTCGGCTCACCTGCGACAGGAGATGGTCGACCGGCGCATCGGCTACCGGGCCTGGACACGCGAGCACGGCGAGGATCATCCGGACGTCCGCGACTGGACCTGGCCGCTCTAGTCGGTGGACGACATCCTCGTCGTCAACGCCGGCTCGACGAGCCTGAAGCTCGCGCTCGTCGCCGAGGACGAGTCCACCACCGTGCTCGACTCGCTCGACCAGGTGAACCCTGAAGCGCTCGCCGCGGTCGCCCACCGCGTCGTTCACGGCGGGCTGCGCTTCCGGGAGCCGGTGCTGATCGACGAGGGCGTTCGGGCGGAGATCGAGGGGCTCGAGTCCATCGCCCCGCTCCACAACGCCCCGGCGCTCGCCGGCATCGAGGCCGCCACGCGGGCGCTTTCAGGCGTGCCGCAGGTCGCGGTCTTCGACACGGCTTTCCACGCCACGATCCCGGCCGAGGCCGCGACCTACGCGCTCCCGGAGCGCTGGCGAGACGAGTGGGGCATCCGCCGTTACGGGTTCCACGGGCTCTCGGTCGCCTGGAGCACCGAGCGGAGCGCCGTACTCCTGGAGCGAGACGTAGCCGAGCTCAGGCTCGTCATCTGCCACCTGGGCGGCGGCTGCTCGGTGACGGCCGTCGAGGGGGGACGATCGCTCGACACGACGATGGGCTTCTCGCCCCTCGAGGGAATCCCGATGACGACGCGGTCGGGCTCGGTCGATCCCGGAGCGCTCGTCTACCTGCTGCGGGAGCGGGGCCTGGACGTGAACGCCCTCGACCACGGCCTGAATCTCGATTCGGGCCTGCGCGCGCTCGCCGGCCGCGAAGGAATGCACGAGATCGAGGAGGCGATCGGCGCCGGCGACCGGCGGGCGGAGTTCGCGCTGGCAATCTTCGTCCACCGCCTCGCAGGAGCCGTCGCGGCAATGGCGGCCGCCGCCGGAGGCCTCGACGCGCTCGTCTTCACCGCCGGAATCGGCGAGAACTCGGGACTCGTCCGCGAGCGGGCCTGCGCGCGCCTCTCCTTCCTCGGAGTCGAGCTCGACGGCTTCTTGAACGCGGAGGCGTCGCCCGACTGCGACGTCGCGGGCCCCGGATCAGCCGCCCGCGTGCTCGTCCTTCGCGCCCGCGAGGAGCTCATCGCCGCGCGCGAGGCCCGTCGCTTGCTCGACAGCCTCCAGAGCTTCGGCATCACAAGCCCCTAAGGTGCCCGAGGCGCGCCACTACGAGCCCAGCACGCCAACCTGGAGCGCGCCCACCGGCGGGTGCCTGGATCGACTCCGCATCGAGGCCGCCGCATGCGATCAGCCACGAGATCACCGAGTTCGAGTTCCACATCTCGCCCGCACCGAGCTCGTCGCGACCCCAGACGGCCGTGGGAAGGTGGGGAGCCAGGGCGAGCACTCGCCGCGCCAGATCTGGATCATCCGTCACTCGCTGCGGACTCTCGACTGCTTCGTCGACGTCCGGGATGATCCCGCCACACCAGCGGCGCACCTCGTACCGGAACATCCGGAAGCGCCCCGCCCGGCGGCTTCCGACCGCACCCTCGGCGACAACGCCACGCTCCGCGCCGTTGCCGTCGGGGATCGGCGTCATCTCGATCACGAAGCGCCCCTCCGGTACGCGCACCTCGAGTGCTGAGTGGTACAGGGCGCAGCGCGCCCGCCGTTCGAGCCTCGCCGCCACGGCTTCGAAGACGCGCCCGTTCAGCCGCACAGAGTGGCCGCCCGCGCCGAGCGGGAGCCAATAGAGGTCGACCCCAGGTTCGAACTCTGGCTCGCGAGCTCGTCGCCTCATTCCCCCCAGCCTTCGGGCCATTCCTCGCCGCGCTGCCAGCTGTAGGCCTCTCACCCGCGGAGCGCTCGGAGCGCGTTCAGGATGACGGCCACGTCGATCGCTTCCTGGAGGAGCGCTCCGAACACCGGCGTGATGAAGCCGAAGGCCGCGAAGCCCATCGCGACAACGCTCAGCCCGATCCCGACGAGACGCTTTGACGTGCGATCCCGAGTGAGCGGCGGCCGATGCGGATCGCCTCCGCGACGCGCTCGAGGCGATCGACGACGATCACGGCATCGGCCGTCTCGGAGGCCACGGTCGCCCCGGCCGTGCCCATCGCAATGCCGACGTCCGCGAGGGCGAGTGCCGGTGCGTCGTTCACCCCGTCGCCGACCATCACGACCGGACGGAGCCCGGGCTGCGTCTGCAACGAGCGGACGAGCTCGAGCTTCTCCTCCGGCGATTGGTCGCTGTAGACCCGGTCGATGCCGACTTCGCGGCCGATCGCCTCGGCGATCTCCGCCCGGTCGCCCGTGGCCATGGCGACGCAGCGCACGCCCGCGCGGCGAAGGTCGCGCACGAGCTCACCGGCATCCTCGCGCAGATGGTCGGCCATCACGATCGCGCCGGCGAGCTGACCGTCGACGCCCACCATCACCTTGGCCCGTCCAACGCCGTTGTCCGCGTCGAGGGCCACCGCACTCGACTCGGACACGTCGTACCCTCGCTCGCGGAGCCAGCCCGAGCTGCCCACCGTCACCCGCCGGCCGTCGACCAGTCCGTCGGCGCCCTGCCCGCGGCCTTCTTTCACGCCCTCGGGAAGGGTGAGGCGGAGGCCGGCGCCCTGTGCCGAGTGCACCAGCCCCTCGGCGAGGGAGTGCGCCGAGAGCTGGTCGACCGAGGCGGCGAGACGAAGGAGCTCGCCGTCGCCCGGTCCGTCGAAGCGGACGATGCGCTCGACTTCGGGCGCCCCGATCGTCAACGTGCCGGTCTTGTCCAACAGGACGGTGCGGGCGTCGCCGAGCTTCTCGACGACGGCGCCGCTTTTGACGATGACTCCGGCCCGTGCAGCCCGCGAGACGCCCGAGATGAGGGCGACCGGAGCTGCGAGGATCAGCGGGCACGGGGTGGCGACCACGAGTACCGCCAGCGCCCGCACGGGATCTCCGCTGAGAGCCCAGGCCAGCCCGGCGGCGCCCAGAGTGACCGGCAGGAAGAAGGCCGCGTAGCGGTCTGCAAGGCGCACGAACGGTGCCTTCTGGGCCTCAGCCGCACGGACGAGACGCACGATGCCCGCATAGGCGCTCTCCGAGGCCGGCCGCGTCGTCCTGAGCTCGAAGACGTCGCCGGCGTTCGCCGTCCCGCTCCGGATCGCCGCGCCCGGGCGATAGAGGGCCGGCAGCGGTTCTCCGGTGAGAGCGGACTCGTCCAGGACGGCGTCGTCGGTCGTCACGATCCCGTCGACCGGGACGACCTCGCCGGCGCGGACGAGCACGAGGTCCCCGACGACGAGCTGCTCGACGGGGACCTCGTGAACGTCGTCGCCGCGTCGTCGATGTGCGATCCGCGGAGCACGCTCGACGAGCGCCGTGAGCTCGCGACGGGCGCGCTGCGCCGCGGATGCCTCGAGCGCGTTGCCGCCTGCCAGCATCAGCGCGACGACGGCCCCGGCCAAGTACTCACCCAGGGCGAGAGACGCAGCCATGGCGACGAGCGCGATCGCGTCGACGCCCACGTCTCGATGCGCGAGGGTGCGTGCGACCGACCAGGTGAGCGGAATCAGGATGACCGCGGTCGAGGCCGCCCAGACCGCGTCGCCCTCGTCGGGCTCTGACAGCAGGTGCAGGAGCCCGCCGGCGCCGATCGCGACGAGCGCACCCAGCGCGAGCAGGCGCTGGCTCACGGATCAGCGGGCGTCCGAGCCACCAGGACCGAGCAGCGGGCCTGATGAACGACGCGCTCGCTCACGCTCCCCAGCGCCCGGAGGCCGTGCAGTCCTCGATTGCCGACCACGAGAAGGTCGACGTCGGTCGAGGCCGTAACGAGCGCCTCGACCGGCGGGCGGTCCCTGACGACCGCTTCCGGCGCAATCGCATGCACCGCCTCGAGATCGACGGTCTTCCCGCTGCTCGCTGCGACGGGCCGGACGCCGACACCGAAGCGGCGACCGAGCTCGAAGGCAAAGGCGGCTGCGACCGCCGACTCCGGAGAGCCGTCGATCCCAACGACGATCGAGTCGGGAAACCCGCCCTGAACGAGTGGAGAGCGTGCGACGAGAACGGAGCAGGGCGCATCGTGGACCACCGTCGCCGTAACACTCCCCAGAGCAATGCCGAGCGAGCGTCGGTGCCCGTGGCTGCCTAGGGCGATCAGCGTGGCCTGCGTGCGCCCGGCTTCGGAGAGGAGGACGGCACTCGGGCGACCCTCGAGCAGGCGGTGGGTGGCCTCGGGGACCTCCAGCCGGGCCGCCTCGATCGCATGCTTTGCCTCCGCTTCGAGGTCGGCCGCGACCGCAGTTGCGGCCCAGTCCGCCTGCGCGGCACCGCCGAGATCGACGGCCGCAACGATATCGAGGCTTCCATCCGGCGCCCGCAGGCGGGCTGCTTGGCGCACCGCTTCGAGGCTCTCGGGCGTCTCGTCCACCCCGCAGAGGACGCGGTCGAGGATGCCCGCTGCTGTGCCGAGGGCGGCGACGAGCTCGCCGGTGCTCTCGTGGATGATCATCGGACGATGAGGACGTCGCAGGGGGCGCGGTGGGCCACACCGCTCGAGACCGACCCCAGGAGCAGACGCTCGATGACGTTCCTATGCTCGGTCCCGACGACGATCAGATCGGCGCCCGCGTTCTCCGCCTGCGCGCTGATGACCCTGGCCGGATCGCCGAAGCCTTCGACGAGGCGCGCCTCGACGCCGAGCGCGGCCAGCCGTCGGCCGGCTTCCTCGAGATGGCGCGCGTGCTCCTCCTTCTCCACCGGGTCGTGCGTCACGCCGCCCTTCCCGGCCAGGGGATGAACGGCGCTCACGACGGTGACCGCCGAGCCGTTCTCAGCCAGACGGGCCGCTCGCTCGAGCGCTCGCCGGGCCGACTCGGAACCGTCGTAGCCAACCACGATCTTGCGCATGGCAACCTCCTGTCGAGTCTGTGTCCAGCGTCGCCGCCGACCTTCAGCCCGCCATCGGGGGAGGCGCTGAACTGCCGTGCGGAAAAGCCGCAGCTTCTCGGCAGCCGGCCTCGCTAGCGTGCTACCAGGTCTTGGCGCGCGGCGCGCGCTCGGGCCCCCTGAGCCTCAGCCGGGCGTCGACTGCGACATAGCCCTCGGCCAAGCCGAGCACCGGGTTGAGATCGAGCTCCGCCACCTCGGGCAGGTCCTCGCCGAGGCGCGACGGCCGCGAGAGGAGGTCGACCAGAGCGTCCGCGTCCGCGGCCGGTCGGCCGCGAAAGCCTCGAACGAGACGACCGGCCTTCCCGTCCTGGACGAGCTCCTGCGCATCGACGTCCGTGAGGGGCGCCAGGCGAAACCTCGCGTCGCCGATGAGCTCGGCCAGCTCGCCGCCGGGCGCGAAGGCGACGAGCGGGCCGAAGACCGGATCCTGAACGACGCCGGCCAGGAGCTCGACGCCCTCGCTGATCATCGGCTGCACGATCACCGGCCCACCGATCAGCGCGGCCGCGGCCCTCACCTCCTCGGCGGCGGCCAGATCGAGGGCGACGCCGCCGCGCTCCGTCTTATGCACGCCCGCCTCGGCCGTCTTGACGACCGCCGGGAAGCCCAGCTCCCGCGCCGCCGTCGCCGCCTCTTCCGGGCTCTCGACGACCCGCTCGGGCACCACGCGCACGCCGTAGGCTTCCAGCACGCGCCGTGCCGTCGGAGGATCGGCCCAGACGTCGTCCGCCTGGGTCAGCGCCGAGGCGACGAGCGCCTGCGCCTCCGCGCGGTCGATACCAGCCGGAACGACGATCGACCCGGCCGGACGGCGCAGCCATTCGGCCCGCTCGGCGGCGCGGCCGAGCGCGCGGGCGGCGGATTCGGGATACGCAAAGGAGCCCCGTCGGCTGTCCGCGGCCATGAGGACGGGCAGGAGCGGCTTGGCCCGATCACCGGAGGCCGCGGCGCGGGCGATCGCCTCCGCCACCTCGCGCGCCTCGACTCTCGCCGCCGGCACGAAGAGGGCGATCACGGCATCGACATTGGGATCCGCAAGCACGAACGGGAGCGACTGCTCGTACGCCGCCGCGGTCGCCGATCCGAGCATGTCGACGGGGTTGGCACGGCTCGCCTCGGGTGGGAGAGTGGCCGCCAGCGCGCTCATCGTCGCCTCGGAGAGAGCGGGAAGCTCGAGCCCCGCCGCCTCGCAGGCGTCGGCGCAGAGGATCCCGAGGCCGCCCGCGTTCGTGACGACGGCGACCCGGCGGCCGCGCGGCAGAGGCTGCGTGGAAAGAAGGGCGGCCACGTCGACGAGCTCCTCGAGGGTCGAGGAGCGGATGACGCCGGCCTGGCGGAAGAGAGCGTCCACGGCCGCCTCCGAGCCGGCGAGCGCGGCGGTGTGGGAGCTCGCGGCCCGGGCTCCCGCGCGAGTGACGCCGCTCTTCAAGGCGAGGATGGGCTTCGTTCTCGCCACGCGGCGGGCGATCCGCCCGAACTTCCGCGGGTTGCCGAACGACTCGAGGTAGAGGAGGACGACCGACGTCTCGGGATCCTCCTCCCAGTACTCGAGGAGGTCGTTCGAGGAGACGTCGGCCTTGTTCCCGACGGACACGAACGCCGAGAACCCGAGACCGCGCGCCTCCGCGGCCTCGAGGAGCGCCAGACCGAGCGCCCCGCTCTGCGAGGAGAAGGCGACGTTCCCCGCGGGGAAGGCGTGGGGCGCGAAGGTGGCGTTCAGACTGGAGGCGGCAACGGAGATGCCGAGACAGTTCGGCCCGATGAGACGGGCT
The DNA here is from genome assembly GCA_050697735.1 of Gaiellaceae bacterium. Taxonomy (GTDB): domain Bacteria; phylum Actinomycetota; class Thermoleophilia; order Gaiellales; family Gaiellaceae; genus JAIBJN01. The sequence goes on from JBOHAM010000140.1 coordinate 15,374, forward strand.
CCGTGCGCGCGAACGGCGGCAAGGAGACGATCCTGCCGTTCGGCACCCTGGGGACCGAGCTCGGCAAAGCCGGCCGAGATGACGCAGAGCGCACGAACGCCGTTTGCCAACGCGGCCTCGGCGGCGTCGAGGACGAGCTCCCCGGGGAGACAGATGACGGCGAGGTCGACCGGCTCGGAGATCTCGTCGAGGGACCGATACGCGCTCACCCCCGCAACAGCAGCGCCGGTTCGGTTGACCGGGTAGGCGGGGCCGGCGAAGCCTCCCTCGAGAATATTGCGGAAGAGCTCGCCGCCGATGGAGCCCGGTCGAGGCGACGCGCCGAGCACGGCGACGCTCGCAGGCCGGAAGAAGGGCCGGAGAGAGGCGACGACAGCGGCGTGGTCGCGCTCGTCGACACGCAGACGGTACGCGTCGCTCGGGGCGATGGCGAACTCGACCTCGACCGTCCCCGCTTCCAGGGTGCGCGCGATCTCGAAGCCGGCGTCCTCGAAGACGCGCAGCATCGCCCGGTTCTCGGGGAGCACCTGGGCCACGAAGCGCTCGATGCGGTGGTCGACGGCCAGGCCGGCCAGCTGCTCCAGCATTCGCGTCCCGATCCCGCGGCCCTGGAGCTCGTCGGCGACGGCGAAGCCGACCTCGGCCGCCGCCGCTTCCCGCAGGCGGGCGTAGCCGGCGACGGCGACCACGCGCTCGCCGTCCCCGGCCGCGAGCACTCCCACGAGCGCACCGCGCTCCCGCCAGTCCGGCTCGAGATAGGGCTCGACGAGTCGCGTAGTCATCGCCGGGATGCCGTGAAACCTCAGGTGGAGGCTCTCGTCCGAGAGGCGCGAGAAGAAGCCGAGGAGCGCCGGGGCGTCACGCTCGGAGGGCGGCCGGAGACGCAGGGTGCTGCCGTCCCGCAGGATGACGTCGAGGGTCTCGGGCGCCGCCGTCACGGAGCCATGATGCCCTTCCTCGGCCCCGGCTCAGATCCGTACTTCCCCGCAGGAGGGATCGGCGCCTGCGCTGATGTGCGGCGTAGTCCCGCTCAGGACGATGGCTTCCGTACCGGAACCACTACTCAGGGAGGGATCAGCCATGACTTCGGCTGCGACGTCCTCGAGCAACGGCCGCGAGGCAGCGACCAAGCCCGAGCTGAAGCGCTCGATGGGCCTCTACATGGCCACCGCGCTCGTCGTCGGGAACATGATCGGATCGGGCATCTTCCTGCTCCCCGCGGCGATGGCGGGTGAGGCAGGGCCGGTCTCGATCCTCGCGTGGATCCTCACAGGAATCGGCGCGATGCTGCTCGCGCTCGTCTTTGCCACCCTCGGGCGCGCGTACCCCAAGACCGGAGGGCCCTACGTGTATGCGCGGAAGGCCTTCGGCGACTTCATCGGCTTCCAGACCGCGTGGAGCTACTGGATCAACGCGTGGGTCGGAAACGCCGCCATCGCCATCGCCTTCGCCGGCTACCTGGCGGTCTTCTGGGGCGACGCCACGACGAACTGGATCGCGGTCGTGGTCGCGATCGCGCTCATCTGGATCCTCACCCTCGTGAACATCCTCGGCGTTCGCGAGGCGGGAGTCGTCCAGCTCGTGACGACCGTGCTCAAGTTCGTGCCGCTGCTCGTGATCGGCGTCGTCGGTCTCTTCTTCATGGACACCGGCAACTTCGAGCCGTTCGCGCTCTCGAGCGGCTTCGACTGGGGCATCAGCGCAGCGGCGCTGCTCACGCTCTGGGCCTTCATCGGCCTCGAGTCGGCGACGGTGCCGGCGGAGGAGGTCAAGGATCCCGAGAAGACGATCCCTCGGGCGACCGTGATCGGGACGGCGGCCGCCTCGATCGTCTACCTCATCGCCACGCTCGCGCTCTTCGGGATGATCGCGAGCTCGGCGCTTGCACAGTCGACCAGCCCGTTCGCCGACGGCGCCAATGTCATCTTCGGCGGCACCTGGGGCGGCAAGGCGATCGCGATCGTCGCCATGATCTCCATCTTCGGCGTCCTCAACGGCTGGATCCTGCTGCAGGGCCGGGCCGCCCTGGCCCCGGCCCGCGACGGGCTCTTCCCGAAGCAGTTCGCGAAGGTCGACGAGAGGCGCGGGACGCCGGTCTTCGGGCTCGTCGTCTCGTCCGTCCTCATCACCGGGCTCCTGCTCCTCAACCTGCAGGGCTCCGGCTCGATCGTGGACATGTTCACCGACATCATCATCATCGCCACGCTTACGGCGCTGATCCCCTACATGTACGCGGCGGCGGCGCAGCTCTACCTGTTCTTCTCCGACCGCGCCTCCTTCTCGGCCGTCCACCTCGCCCGCTACTCGGTGATCGCGCTTCTCGCGCTCGCCTACTCGACCTGGGCGATCTGGGGAGCCGGCTACGAGTACATCGCCAAGGGGTTCATGCTTCTGATCGCAGGCATCCCGGTCTACATCTGGCTGAAGTGGCGCCAGAGCCGCGAGAGGCCGACGATCCCGGCGGCCGTCTTGCCTGACACGCTGGAGCCGCCCCCGGCCAAGCCGACTGTCGGAGCGGCACGTGGCCGCTAGCACCGAGCAGGCGACTCGGCTGTACGTGGGCTCGGAGGTCGGGACGCTCCGGAGGGTCATCCTCCACCGTCCCGACCTCGAGCTCCGGCGCCTCACGCCCCGGAACAAGGACGAGCTCCTCTTCGACGACGTCCTCTGGGTCAAGCGTGCCCGCCAGGAACACGACGCCTTCGCCGACGCGCTTGCCGAGCGCGACGTCGAGGTCCTCTTGCTCGAGCGTCTCCTCGCCGAGACGCTCGAGGAACCGCCGGTCCGCGAGCACGTGCTCGAATGGACGCTGCGGGCCGCGAATCTCAAGCCGGCCCTCGGACCCGCCGCGCGCGAGTGGCTCGACAGCCTCACACCGGGCGAAGCCGCGCAGTGGCTCATCGGCGGCGTCGCGTGGGACGAGCTTCCCTTCGAGGCCCGGTCGCTCGCGGCGACGATGGCCAAGGAGCGGCGCGACGGCTTCGCCCTGCCGCCGCTTCCCAACCACATGTTCACGCGCGACACGTCGGCGTGGATCTACGGCGGCGTCTCGATCCACGCGATGGCCAAGCCGGCCCGGATGCGCGAGTCGATCCATCTCGACGCGATCTACCGCCACCATCCGCTCTTCGCCGGCGAGGAGTTCGAGATCTGGAGCGACGGCTGGGAGCTTCCACCCCACCTGGAGGGCGGCGACGTGCTCGTGATCGGGAACGGCACGCTGCTCGTGGGCGTGGGCGAGCGAACGACGCCAGTCGCGGTCGAGCTCCTGGCGGAGCGCCTCTTCGCAGCCGACGCAGCGAGAGAGGTGATAGCGGTCTCGCTCCCCGAGCAGCGCTCGTCGATGCACCTCGACACCGTGCTCACGATGATCGACCGCGACGCCTTCACGATCTACCCGGAGCTGCGTCGCGTCCTTATCCCCTACGTCCTCCGACCGGGCCCGCGTGGGCTCAGCATCGATCGCCGCGAGGATCTGTTCGTCGAGGTCGCGCGGGCGCTGGAGCTCCCGGCCGTCCGCCTGATCGAGACGGCGGGCGACCGCTACGAGGCCGAGCGAGAGCAGTGGGACGACGGCAACAACGTCCTCGCGATCGCACCCGGGGTCGTCGTCGCCTACGAGCGCAACGTCGAGACGAATACGCGGCTCAGGCACGAGGGGATCGAGGTCATCACGATCGCCGGCTCGGAGCTCGGGCGCGGCCGCGGCGGGCCCCGCTGCATGTCCTGCCCGATCGAGCGCGAGGCGCTCGACGAGCACGCGTAGGTGCAGGAGGATGGCGAGAATCGTCGTCGGCGTCGACGGGTCGGCAGGAGCTGAGAAGGCGTTGCGCTGGGCGTGCGACGAGGCGCGCCGCCGGGAGGCAACGCTGCACGTCGTTCACGCCTGGACGGTTCCGCTCCTCGCGGCGATCCCGGACGCGTCCGTGCTCGGCGTCCCGCGGCCCGGCCCTTCGGACCAGGACGTCTTCGAGCACCTGCGCCGTTCTGCAGAGGAGGTCCTCGACTCCTGCGTGGAGCGCGCCCTTGCGTACGAGCCGTGTACCGAGGCGACGCTGGAGAAGGAGCTCGTCGAGGGACAGCCCGCTCCCTCCCTGATCGAGGCGGCCCGCGACGCGGACCTCCTCGTCGTGGGATCACGGGGGCTGGGGGGCTTTCAGGGCCTGCTGCTGGGCTCGGTGAGCGCACAGTGTGTGCAGCACGCCACCTGCCCGGTCGTCGCCGTTCCGCAGTGACGCCGGTTCGCCTTGCGGAGAAACCGCACGTGGAATCCGGGCTGTTCCCGATGGCGGCTCGCGAGGCAGGCGACAGCCTTGGCGCCATGAGCACTCAGAACGGAAATCCGCCGGGAGCGCCTCTCGTCGAGGCGCGCGACGTCCACAAGATCTACGCCACCGGCAAGCTCGAGGTGCACGCGCTGAACGGGATCAGCCTCTCGATCGACCGCGGAGAGATGGTGGCGATCATGGGGCCGAGCGGCTGCGGCAAGACGACTCTTCTCAACTGCCTGTCGGGTCTGGACGGAATCGACGAGGGCGACGTCCTCATCGACGGTGCGTCGCTGCGCTCGCTCTCGGACCGCCAACGCACGGACTACCGAGCGATGCGGATGGGCTTCGTCTTCCAGTTCTACAACCTGATGCCGGTCCTGAGCGCGGTCGAGAACGTCGAGCTGCCGCTCCTCGTGGCCCGTCGCTCGCAGAAGGAGGCTCGTGCCCGCGCCCTCGAGGCGCTCGAGCTCGTCGGCCTCGGCGACCGGGCCGAGCACGTTCCGGATGAGCTCTCGGGTGGCGAGCGGCAGCGCGTCACCATCGCGCGGGCGCTCGTCAACGACCCGGCCGTCGTCTGGGCGGACGAGCCGACCGGCGATCTCGACAGCGAGAACGCGCAGGAGATCGTCGACCTCATGCGCAGGCTCAACCTCGAACGCGGCCTCACCTTTCTGATCGTCACCCACGACGTCTCGGTCGGCCGGCGGGCCGACCGCATCGTGCGAATGCTCGACGGCGAGATCGTCGAGGAGCAACGACTGGAGGCGCCCCATGTTCTCGCGGGTCACGCTGGTTGAGATCGACACGGTTCGCATCGGCCTGGACGAGGCTGTCCAGCGCTTCGAGGAGCAGGTCCTCCCCGGGTTGCGCGACCAGGATGGGTACGAGGGAGTCGTGGTCCTCGTCTCGCTCGAGGGCAGGGGGATGATCATCTCTTTCTGGGAGAGCGAGGAGGCTGCGGCGGCGACCGCAGCGTTCGCCGCTGGCGAGCTCGCGCGCTTCATGCTGTTCTTCAAGGCACCGCCCGGGCGCGAGCACTACGAGGTCGCTTTGGCCGAGCTGCCCGCGGCGACGATGGGGTAAGGCAGTGACGGAGCTCTTCGGCATCCCCGTCGACAAACTCCTGGTCGTGCTCCTGGTGGCACTGGCGGTCGCTGTCGGGATCCTCGGCGCACTCGCGATCCGCCATCCCGTCCTCGTCAAGCTGGGCGTTCGAAACGTGGGCCGCAGGAAAGGCCGGACGGCACTCATCGTCGTCGGGCTGATGCTGGGGACGACCATCATCGCGACCGCGCTGACGACGGGCGACACCATGAGCCACACGACCCGCGCCACGGCGATCGCTGCTCTCGGCCACACGGACGAGCTCGTGTCCGTGAAGGGCGCCGAGGTCGACCTTCGCACCGACCTCGGAGCGACGACCGGGGTCGAGTACTTCGACGAGTCCGTCGTCGAGCGCATCGAAGATCGGCTCGCCGCCACGGACCTCGTCGACGGGGTGACGCCCGCGATCGTCGAGCAGGTCGGAGTCCAGGCGCCGGCCCAGCGACAGACGGAGCCGCGCGTCACGCTGTTCGCGGCCGAGCCCGCTCGCATGGCCGGATTCGGCACGATCGAAGGCCGCGACGGACCGGTCTCGCTCGCCGACCTCGAAACGAGCCAGGCCTTCCTCAACGAAGATGCCGCCGAGGAGCTCGGCGTGCAGACCGGAGACCGTGTGCTGGTCTTCGCGGGCGGCCCACCGCTGAGGGTGACCGTGCGGGACATCGTGGGCTACGACGGCGCGGGGACCGACGGCGGGGCCGTGCTCCTGCGCTCGCGGAGGCGCAGGCCCTACTCGGTCGCACGGGGGAAGCCCGGCACATCCTCGTCTCGAACCGCGGCGACGAGCTCTCCGGGGCAACGCTGACGGATGAGGTGGTCGACAGGCTCGAGCCGGCTCTGGCGCCGCTCGGCCTGGACATCGATCCCTCGAAGCAGGACGCCCTCGAGACCGCCGAGGTGGAAGGCAGCACGGCCATGGCCGTCTTCACGACGTTCGGCTCGTTCTCGATCGCCGCAGGGATTCTGCTCATCTTCCTGGTCTTCGTGATGCTCGCCGCCGAGCGGCGAGGCGAGCTCGGCATCGCGCGCGCGATCGGAACTCGACGTGGGCATCTCGTCGAGATGTTCACGTTCGAGGGCGTCGCCTACGACCTGGCCGCCGCGCTCGTCGGCGCCCTCGCCGGGGCGGCGATCGGGTACTTCATGGTGCTCGCCATGGCGCAGGCGTTCGACGCCGGCGAGAGCCTGAGCATCGAGTTCTCCGTGACGCCGCGGAGCCTGTTCATCGCATACGCACTCGGTGTCCTCCTGACGCTCTCGGTCGTCGCGTTCTCGGCCTGGAGAGTGAGCACGATGACCATCTCGACCGCGATCCGGAGCCTGCCCGAGCCCGCCGTGCCTCACCGGCGCCGGCGACTGGCGCTCGCGCTCGCCGGGATCGGGTTCGGTCTCCTCTTCATGGTCTCCGGCGTGACCGGGGACTCGGCAACGCCGACAATGGTCGGGTTCTCCCTCGCGATCGTCGGCCTCGTGCCGGTTCTGCGCCTCGTGGGCGTCCCCGAGCGAGTCGCGTACACGGCGTGCGGGCTCGTCGTCGTCGTCTCGCTGCTCCTGCCGTGGAGCGTCTGGGAGGACGTCTTCGGGCCGCTCTCGATGGACTTCTCCACCTGGATCGCCTCCGGGCTCATGATCGTCGTCGGCGCCGTCTGGGTGATCGTCTTCAACGCCGACCTGCTCCTCGGCGCCGCCATGAAGATCCTCGGGCGCGTCCGCGGTCTGGCACCGATCCTGAAGATCTCGATGGCCTATCCGCTGAAGACCAGGTTCCGGACCGGCACGACGCTCGCGATGTTCACGCTCGTGGTCTTCACGCTGGTCACGGGCTCGGCCACGAACGGCTCGTTCATGCACGCGTTCGAGAACGTCGAGACGTTCGGCGGCGGTTTCGACGTCCGGGCCAGCACGAGCGCAGTCATGCCGATGGCGGACATCAAGGCCGCCGTGGCGGACGCGCCGGAGCTCCGGGCTGAGGACTTCACCGTCGCCGCGAGCCAGTCGTTCCTGCCGATCGAGGCGACGCAGGCGGGGACGGGTCGCGAGCTGGAGCCGTATGTCGTCCGCGGGCTCGACCGGGCGTTCCTCGACCACACGACGTTCGCGCTGGGAAAGATCGCAAGCGGATACGCCTCGGAGGAGGACGTCTGGAAGGCGATCGCGACGCGCCCCGGTCTCGCCGTCATCGACAGCTGGGTCGTGCCGCGCCGCGACCGGTTCGGCTTCGGAGCCCCGGCGACGGGCTTCCGCCTGAGCGGCTTCTACTTCGACGAGGGCGGGTTCGAGCCGACCCCGGTCGAGATCAGCGATCCACAGAGCGGGCGGGCGCTCGAGCTCACCGTGATCGGAATCCTCTCCGACAGCGCCCCGCTCGAGATGGGAGGCATCTCGACGTCCCAGGCGACCGTCGCCCGGGCCTTCCCGGGCCGCGCGCTTCCGACCATCTTCTACTTCGACCTCGCACCGGGCACCGACGCGGCGAATGCCGCCACGCGCCTCGAATCAGCCTTCCTGTCCCACGGGATGGAGGCCGAGTCGATCGAGCAGGTGATGCGCGACGCGACGTCCGCTTCGATCACGTTCAACCGGCTCATCCAGGCGTTCATGGGTCTCGGGTTGATCGTGGGCGTGGCGGCTCTCGGCGTGATCAGCGCGCGCTCGGTGGTGGAGCGCCGCCAGCAGATCGGCGTGCTGCGCGCGATCGGCTTCCGGCAGCGGATGGTGCAGGCCTCGTTCCTCCTCGAGTCCTCCTTCGTCGCCCTGACGTCGATCGTCGTCGGGACCATCCTCGGCCTCGTCCTTGCCTGGAACATCATCGATGACCAGCGGCAGATGCCGAGCTGGGAGACCCTCACGCTGGTCGTCCCCTGGGTCAACCTCGGCGTGATCTTTCTCGTCGTCTACGTCGTCGCGCTCGCCGCGACTCTGGCACCGGCGCGGCGGGCCTCTCGGATCCGCCCCGCCGAAGCGCTCCGCTACGAGTGAGGGCGCTCGCCGAACGTGTGGGTTTCTCCGTAGCGGGAATCAGCGGCCTCGCTGATTCCGACGGCACGGGCGAGGCTGAGACTGGAGAAAACAGGAGGTGACTGGCAATGAAGATCCTGCTCGCATACGACGGTTTCGACCACAGCCGGCACGCGCTCGAGGAGACGGCGAAGCTCGCAGCCGACGGCCACGGTGAGGTCACCGTGCTGAGCGTCGTCCCGCCGGATGCTCGGGGCTCGAAGTCCGGCGGTCACGTCGGGCTGCGCCCTCACGCGCACGAAGACGTCGCCCGGGCGCATGCGTATCTGCGTGAGCGCGGCCTCGACTCCGAGATGAAGATCGAGCACGGCGACCCCGCCGACGAGATCGTCGCCGAGGTGACGGCCGGCGGCCACGACCTCGTCGTCGTGGGATCGCGCGGGCGCGGCTCCGTCGGACGGCTCCTGCTCGGCAGCGTCAGCGCCCAGGTCGTCGACCGCGCGCCGTGTCCCGTGCTCGTGGCGGGCGCAGACATGACGGAGCGCATCGAGCCGACCCACGCCATGAAGGGAGACACGGCATGAGCAAGCGGAGATTGTTCGAGTACGGCGGCGTCCTCACGGGCGTCGTCCTGATCGCGTTCGGGATCGGAGCGCTCGTCCTCAGCTTCGACGCACGGGCGACCGTGGGAGACGAGCTGAAGCGGGAGCACATCGTCGGCTCGCCCGACATGAACCCGGCCGACACGGAGGCGGCGATCGCAGAGGCAGGGCTCACGGACGTCGAGGCTCCCTCCTGTGACGTGGCCGACGAGCCGATCGAGAACGGCGACGACGCGCGCTGCTTTTCGCAGTACATGCGCATCCACGCGCTCGAGTCCTCCGGCGGCCTGACCTACGCGCAGATGGGCCGCTTCCTCGCGGCCGACGATCCGGAGAACCCGGCAGGCACGAGCGACGAAGAGGCCGCGCTGACCGACGAGGAGGGAAACCCGGTCTCGAACGCGGCCAGGAACACGTGGGTGACCGAGACGGCGCTCTCGACGGCTCTCAACCTCTCGTACCTGGCCGAGCAGCTGGCGCTCTTCGGCATCGTGGTCGGGATCGCCCTCGTCCTGAGCGGCATCGGCTTCATCGTGCTGGCGCTCGGCGGTGCGCTCAGGCACCGCGACCCGCCGGCGGCCGTCGCGAGCGAGCGGCCCGCCGCGTAGCGGGGACGCGGATCCGGTGCCGTCGGCCGACCTCCGGCCGGCGGCACCCCCGTTTCCGCCCCGAGAAGCTCTGCGGGAAACCCGCAGCCAAGTCTGCGGAGACCCCGGGGTGAGTTGCGGCTTGGCCCCGAAGTCGCCGAAAGCGGCTCCTCCTACTCTCGAATCAGACAGCGAGAGAAGGAGAGAACGAGGATGGCAACGCATTCCGCCCCCACCTACCACCGCCGTCGGGTCGAGACCGACTCGGGCGCGGGCTTCAAGGTCGTCGCGATCCTGCTCGGCTTTGCCGTGGGCGTCGTCGCGCTGTTCGCGCTGCTGATGTGGGCGGATGCCCGCAACGCGCGCGACGACGCGGGGGGCGGGGGCGCGCAGCCCGCGAACCAGGCAGCGGGACACGTGGGCGCGGCGGACCACAACACGGCGCTCCCGCTGGAGAGCTTCGCCGGGGTCGTCCCCGACAACGCGCAGGAGCTGGCCGCCGCCCACAAGGCCTCCGACGCCGCGCTTCCCGCCGTCCCCGCCGGCGACCTCGTCAAGGTGAAGATGACCCTGAAGGACATGGTCGTCGAGGTGGCGCCGGGCGTGAAGTACACGACCTGGGCCTTCGACGGGCACGGCGTGCCCGGGCCGGTCGTCCACGTCCGCGAGGGGCAGACCGTCGAGATGACGCTCGTGAACGGCGGTGCCATCCCCCACTCGATCGACTTCCACGCCGCGCGGATCGCCCCCGACGTCGCGTTCAAGGACGTCGCGCCGGGTGAGTCCTTCACCTTCCGCTTCAAGGCTGACGACCCAGGTGTCTACATGTACCACTGCGGGACGAAGCCCGTCCTCGCCCACATCGCCAACGGCATGTACGGAGCGATCGTCGTCGACCCGGCCAAGCCGCTGCCGAAGGCCGACAAGGAATACGTCCTCGTTGCGAGCGAGTGGTACCTCGACTCCGACGGGCTCGAGAAGCCTGCCAGCCTGAGCATGGAGAAGGCACGCGCGATGACGCCGGACTGGACGACCTTCAACGGCTACGCCAACCAGTACGTCAACCACCCGCTGAAGGCCGACCCCGGCGAGACCGTCCGCTTCTACGTGGTCGCCGCCGGCCCGACGCTCGACACGAACTTCCACGTCGTCGGCTCGATCCTCGACCGCGCCTGGGTCAACAGCGACATGACGCGCTACCAGCGCAACGTCCAGACCGTCGGCGTCCCCGCCGGGGGCGGCGCAGTCTTCGACGTGAAGATCGACGAGCCCGGCCTCTACCCCTTCGTCAGCCATGCCTTCGCGCACGTCGACCTCGGCCAGGTCGGACTGCTGCAGGTCGGCGACGTCGAGGGACAGGCCAGCCACTGACTCTCGCTCTGTCGGCGAGCGGGCCGGACGCAGTCAACGTCGCAGCTCCTTGGCTGACGAGGAGTAACGACCCTCGGCGCCGACCAGCGGAAAGAGACACGCCCCTAGACTTCTCGCGTGCCGCTTTGCCCCAAGTGCGGCGAAGAGAACGCGGAGCGGGCCCGCTTCTGCATGGCCTGCGGGGTTCGGCTCGCCGTCGCGACAGGCCGGGAGCGGCGAAAGCTCGCGACGATGCTCTTCTGCGACGTCACGGGCTCCACGGCGATGGGCGAGCGCTTCGACGCCGAGGCCGTGCGCGCCCTCATGCTCCGCTACTTCGAGGAGATGAGGGCGGCGATCGAGGGGCACGGCGGCGCCGTCGAGAAGTTCATCGGCGACGCCGTCGTCGGGGTCTTCGGCGTTCCGGTCGCGCATGAAGACGACGCCCTCCGCGCCGTGCGGGCGGCGGCGGAGATGCAAGAGCGGGCCTCGCGCCTGAACGAGGAGTTCGAGCGTCGCTTCGGCCTCGGTATCGCCTTGCGGATCGGCGTCAACACAGGCGAGGTCGTCACCGGCGAGGTGAGCGCCGACAGGCCGATGGCGTCGGGCGATCCGGTCAACGTCGCTGCGCGCCTCGAGCAGGCCGCGCAGCCCGGCGACATCCTCGTCGGCGAGCACACCTACCTGCTCACGCGGGATGCGGTGTCCCTCGAGCCGGTCGAGCCGCTCGCGCTCAAGGGCAAGACAGAGCAGGTCGCCGCGTATCGCGTGCGCTCGGTGGCGGCCGGCGGGCCCGAGTACGTCCGGCGGATAGACGCCGAGCTCGTCGACAGGGAGGCCGAGCTCGAGGCGCTCGAGGGCGCATTCGCGTCGTGCCTGGCGGAGCGGCGCTGCCCTCTGGTCGCGATCGTCGGCGAGGCTGGAGTGGGCAAGTCGCGTCTCGCCGCGGAGTTCGTCCGCTCTGCGACCTCGGGCTCGACCGTCCTGAGCGGGCGCTGCCTCTCCTACGGCGAGGGGATCACCTACTGGCCGCTCGCCGAGGCAGTGAGGCAAGCCGCGGGCGTCGACGCCGCCGACACGCCGGCCCGAGCGCGGGCGCGGATCGCCGAGCTCACCCGGGCCGCGCCACACGGCGAGACGGTCGCCGGCCTGGTGGCCGTCGCAGCCGGGCTCAGCGAGGCGAGCGCCTCTCCGGAGGAGATCGCCTGGGCGGCGCGGAGGCTGCTCGCGGCCCTGGCCCGCGAACGGCCCGTGATCTTCCTCCTCGACGACCTGCAGTGGGCAGAGCCCACGTTCCTCGCTCTCGTCGATGCCCTGGCCGGGATGGAGGCGCCCGTCGTCCTTCTCGCGCTCGCTCGGCCCGAGCTCCTCGAACGGCCCGAGCTGAAGCGGCGCGACGAGACCGTCGTCATCAGGCTCGAGCCGCTCCCCGCGGATGCCTCGGCGGCGCTCGTCGAGACGACACTCGGCGGCGGGCTCAGCCGAGACCTGCGCGACTACGTGATCGAGGCGGCCGGCGGAAATCCGCTCTTCCTCGAGGAGCTTCTCGCGATGCTGATCGACTCCGGCCTGCTGCGCCGGAGCGACGGCGGCTGGGTTGCCGCCCCCGACGAGTCCGCCTTTCCGCTGCCGCCAACGCTCGAGGCGCTCCTCGAGGGCCGGCTCGACCTGCTCGACGAGGAGGAGCGCGAGGTGCTGGAGCGCGGGTCGGTCGAGGGGAAGATCTTCCGCCTCGAGACGGTCGAGGCCTTGTCCGCTCCGAACGAGCTGGAAGGGCTGCCGGCTGCGCTCGATGCACTCGCGGACAAGGGCCTCGTCCACCCCACCGTCCTAGCGGGGGAGCCGGCCTTCCTCTTCCGCCACCTGCTCATCCGCGACGTCGTCTACCGGGGGATCCCGAAGAAGCTCCGCGCGGAGCTCCACGAGCGCTTCGCAGGGTGGCTTGTGGAGAAATCCGGCGAACGAGCGCCCGAGCTCGCCGAGGTCATCGGCTACCACCTCGAGCAGGCGTGCTCCTACCGGCGCGAGCTCGGGCCTCTCGACCACGAGGGCGAGGCCGTCGCCCAGAGCGCCGCCGCGCGGCTCGAGGAAGCCGGATTCAGGGCGCTGGCGAGAGGCGACGTCTTCGCGGCGATCAACTTGCTGCAGCGGGCGGTTGCGCTCCTGCGTGACGACGATCCCGCGCGCATGCGCCTCCTGCCGGAGCTGGGAGCGGCGCTCGCCGAAGCGGGGAGCCTCTCGGAGGCAGCGGGGGTCCTCGCCGAGGCCCGCCGACTCGCCGAGGCTGTCGGCGACGAGCGACTCGAGGCGCACGCGCATGTCGAGGAGCTCGTCCTGGGCCTCCAGGTCGACGCGGGGAGCGCGATGGCGGAGGCCCAACACGCCGGCGTGCGAGCGCGCCGGACGTTCGAGGAGGCAGGAGACGACCTCGGGCTCTGTCGCCTCTCCTACCTCCAGGGCCAGGTGCATTGGCTCCGGGGTCGCGCGGCCGCCGCGGAAGAGGCGTGGGAGCGCGCCGCCTCACATGCCCGGCGGGCGGGCGACCAGCGCCGTCTCGCCGACATCCTGCGGTGGATCCCTTCCGCCGTGCTCTTCGGCCCGACGCCCGCGCCGGAGGGCATCCGGCGCTGCGAGGAGATCAGGCAGCTCCTGCGCGGCAATCTGCGGGCCCAGAGCGAGATCCTGCCGGCGCTGGGCGGGCTCCATGCAATGACCGGGCGATTCGAGTCTGCCCGCGAGCTCCTCGCCGAGAGCGACGCGATTCTCGAGGAGCTCGGGTTCACCATCCACTCGGCTCCGGAGTGGGCCGCCTTCGTGGCGCTGCTCGAGGGCGATCCCGCCACCGCGGAAGAACGTCTGCAGGCCGGTTACGAGCGCCTCGCGGCGATGGGCGAGACCCAGCTTCTCTCCACCACAGCCGCGCTTCTGGCCAGGGCGATCTACGAGCAGGGTCGGTACGACGAGGCCCACGCGTTCACGGAGGCCAGCGCGGAGGCGGCCGCGGTCGAGGACGTCGTCACCCAGATCGCGTGGCGCGCCGCCCGCGCCAGAATTCTCGTCGGTCAAGGCCACCTGGACGAGGGAGAGAGGCTGGCCCGCGAGGCGGTCGCGCTCGCGGAGGGGACTGACCTCCCCTCGGATCGGGCGGACGCTCTTCTCGATCTGGCGGAAGTTCTTCGCACCTCCGCCCGTCCTGAGGAAGCAGGAACCGCCGTACGGCGGGCGCTCAGCCTCTACGAGCGGAAGGGAAATCTCGTCGGGGCCGACAAAGCCCGCTCGCTCCTGGCGGAGCTTGCACTGGTTTGAGACGATCTGCGCAAATCAAGGGAGGTAAGCGATGGGCCATGCAAACTTCAACGACGACACGCCTCACACGGGGGACAGGGCCTGCGTGGGCGGCCCGATCGAGTGGGGCGAAGGCGACACGGACGCGCTCATCTACGCGATGGTCTGCCAGAGCCTCGGGCACGAGAACACGGTGGGGCGCGAGGTGGCGCCGGTGAAGGTGACGCAGGGTGCGACCAAGTGGGAAGTCGAGGTCG
>JBOHAM010000141.1:0-16045 GCA_050697735.1 Gaiellaceae bacterium
GGTCGGAGACGCGGGCTGCGAGCACGGCCGTACTCGCGAGGACGTCCGCTTCGAGCTCGGAGGTGGCCCGCCGGTCGACGTTGAGGGCGAGCGGGACCGCCAGCGCGATCACCACCGCTGCCAGGAGGTAGGCGGCGGCGAGGACGAGCCGGGCGCGGAAGCTCATAGGCCGACCGGCCTATGAGCTCGGGGAGGGTGTGTGAGGGAACCGGGAGGTTCCTTCACTGGATCAAAGAAGGGGGCACGTGGGGGAAACAAGGTTTCCTCCACGGGAGCGAGCCGAAGGCGAACGACGAGTTGCGGGGCCGTCCGCTCGCCCTGGCAGGGTGATGAGGGACGGCGAGCACGCCGCAAGGCTAGCAATGCCGCTCGGGCACCGCGTCTTCGACCAGGACCATGAATCCCCTGGAAATCGGGGTAATGTTGTCGACCTGTGGGGCGTCGAGGACGACTGGTCGTTCGGGACGGACGGCGCGCTCGCGCTCCAGCCGGAGCCCGCTGAGCCCGAGACAGGCGGCCGCTCGCCGCCCCGGCCGGCGTCGTCGAGGCACCGTAGGTTCCGTTTGCCCCTGCCGGGCACCTCCCATAAGGTGCCGCGGATGGCTACGACCGAAGCCGCCGGCTTCGCAGCGAGGGCACGCCGCAGACAGCGAGAGGAAGCACGGGCGAAGGCACGCCGGGCACGCCGCACGGCGGCGCTCGTCGTGGTCGCGAGCGGCTGTCTCGTCGCGCTGCTCCTGACCGCGTTCGGCACGGGCGACCGCTCGGCCGTGACGATCACCGGCCCCGCGCCCGCCGAGCGGCTCCTGCCCGCCGGTCCGCCGGAGCCGCAGATCGTCGCCATGCAGGACTCCCTCCGGCTCCAGCTCCCGGTGAACCAGAGCCGCGTGACCGTGCTCGGCTACCACGCCGCGGGCACCGACGCGCTCGCGCTCGAGCCCGTCGGCACGCAGGCCAACGCCGGCCTGGCCGAGCGCCTCTTCCGCAAGCTCTTCGGCTCGAGCGGCTCCGACGTGCGCTACTACGTGCTCGAGGGGGGCGTCGGCGCCGGAACCGGCGGCCTCGACGTCGGCGCGCCGGTCGACACCGACGTCTATGCGCCGGTGGACGGGAGCGTCATCGCCGTCACCGACCACGTCGTCAACGGCCAGGCGTACGGCGTCCAGATCGACATCCAGCCGTCGGGGAACCCTGGTGTGGTCGTCACGCTCGAGAACCTCCGGGCCGACCCGGCCCTGACGGTCGGCTCCACGGTCTCGGCCGGCCGGACGAAGATCGGCCGCGTCATCGACCTCTCGGAGGTCGAGCGGGCTGGGCTCGCCCGCTACACGCAGGACAACGGCCAGCACGTGCACCTCGAGGTGCACACCGCCACCGTCCTGACGAGCCCCTGAGGATCCTCTTCATCGGCGACGTCTTCGGCCCGCCCGGCCGGCGGGCGGTAACCGACCGGCTGCCGGAGCTCCGCCACGAGCTCGAGGTCGACTTCTGCGTGGTCAACGGCGAGAACGCCGCCGACGGCGTCGGGTTGACGGCGAAGCTGGCCGAGAAGCTCCTGGGCGCGGGCGCGGACGTCCTCACCACCGGGAACCACGTGTGGCGCCACCGCGACCTCGTCCCGCTCCTCGAGGCGAGCCCGCGGATCGTCCGCCCGGCGAACTTCGGCGAGGCGGGCATTCCGGGCAAGGGCCTGACCGTCGGCCAGGCGCGGGACGGGACCGAGGTCGCGGTCGTCAACCTCCAGGGGGCGCTCTTCATGACGACCCCTGTACACCCGTTCCGCATGGCCGAGGCGCTCGTCGAGGAGGCGCTGTCGCACACGCCGGTCGTCCTCGTCGACTTCCACGCCGAGGCGACGAGCGAGAAGGTCGCGCTCGCCCGCCTGCTCGACGGCCGGGCCACGGCCGTGATCGGGACTCACACCCACGTGCAGACGAACGACGCGCGGGTCCTTCCGGGCGGCACGGCCGCGATCACGGACGCCGGGATGACCGGCCCGCACGACTCGGTGATCGGCGTCCGCGCCGAGCTCGCCATCCGCCGGATGCAGACCGGGATGCCGGTTCGCTTCCATCCGGCGGAGGGGGACGTCCGCATCGAGGGTCTCCTCGTCGAGTGCGGCTCCGACGGCCGCGCTACCCGCTGCGAAGCCGTGCGGATTCCCGTCGGGCCGTGACCGCAACCAGCAGCGCCGCGAGCGCGAGGAGCAAGAGGTTCCTGGCCAGGACGAGCCAGCCCTCCCACCCGAGCGCGACCATGTCCCAGTAGCGCTGCGGGAACCAGAGCTGCGTCGTCACGAGCGCCGCGCCGAGGAGCGCCCAGACGGCGGGCGCCCGGCTCCCCGCGGCGACGAGGAGGACGACGGGCACCAGCCAGACGAGGAACTGCGGCGAGAGCACCTTGCCGAGGGCGACGAAGGCCACGATGGAGGCGGCCGAGGCGGCCACGAGGCGCGCCGGCGTCTGCGGCCCTCGGAAGGCCAGCGCCCAGACGAGCACGAGCACGGCCGCCTGGAGGAGGGTCTGGAGCGTCGCCAGCGCGTCGGGCAGGCTCCCGGCGAGGTTCTGCGAGCCGTGCGTGGAGACGACGGTCGGGTCGTAGAGGCCGAGCTGGTTCGCCGCGAGCAGGAGCGAGGCGCCGAGGCTCTCGATCTGCAACGGGCGCCCGAGCTGGCGCTCGAACGACTCGGCGAGCCCGTCCGGGGCGACGACGGCGAAGGGGACGACGACGACCGCGAGCACGAGTGTGAAGACGAGCAGCGACGCCGCCGCCTCGCGCCGGCCCCGGCGTCGCGCGACGTAGACGAGCGCCGGCGGGAGCAGCACGAGCGGGTAAACCTTCGCCGCGGCCGCGAGGGCGAGGACGCCGAACCCGAGCCGCTCGCGGCCGGCGAGGAGCGCCGCCAGGGCCGCCGCCGCGAGCGCCGCCGGCCAGAGGTCGTAGCGCGTGAGCACGACCGAGCCGAGCGCGAGCGGGAAGAGGCCGAAGAGCGCGGCCGCGGCGAGGAGCCTCCCCGGAGGCACGGCGAGCGAGCGCAAGCCGAGCACGAGGGCGACCAGCGCCGCCGCGGCGCAGCCGAGCATGAGCAGCTCGAAGAGCGACTCGTAGTGCTCCGAGGGTCCCAGCGCCGGCAGCCAGAAGACCGGCAGCGCGGCGGGCGGGTACTCGAGCTCGAAGTCCCGGTAGGGGACCTCCCCGGCCGTCATCGCCTCGCCGTACTCCTGGTAGACCGGCGTGTCGACGATCTGGAGGCGGTCGAAGGGCGGCACGTGCAAGAGCGCCCACGAGACCGCGAGCAGGACGAGGCCGGCCGCGAGGGCGGCGGCGACCGCGCCGCTTTCAGCGCGCCGGGACCAGGTCTCCGACCGGACGCTCACCGCTCGGCTCCTCCGGCTGAGGGACTGGCCGCACGGCGCGCACGGTCGCGGGCACGAGCAGCGCGAAGGCGACGAAGGGGAAGAACCACGGGATGTAGAGGTAGAACCAGTGCGTCAGGACGAGCTCGAAGCCGATCAGCACCGCCGCGGAGAGCGCGGCGAGCTGGACGACGTTGCGGGTGCGCGGGACGAACGCGAGCGCCGCCGCGCCCACGAGCAGCAGCGCCTTGAGCACCGTCTGCACGACGGAGAGGTCGGGATAGCCGGGGTACTCGTCCCAGTCCCAGATCGAGAAGGGCGAGGGCCGTGAGAGCTGCCAGCCGAACGTCCGGTCCCAGAAGACGCGTGCCGCGTGCAGCGGATCGGGCTCGAGGAGGAGGATCCAGAACCCGATCGCCGTGGCGAGAAGCGCACCGCCGAGGAAGAGGAGCTGACCACCTGGCCAGCGTGTGGCACGCGGGTACGAGGCCCAGAGGGGGAAGAGCAGGAACGCCGCGAACTTCGTCCAGGCGGCGAGTCCCGCGAAGAGCCCGCGCGCGGGCGCCGAGGTGACGAAGACGAGCCCCCAGACGAGCAGGGCGGGCATGATCGCGTCGTTCGAGTTCGAGCTGGAGACGTACTGCGTAAAGGGGTAGGCGGCCCAGGCGAAGGCCAGGGTGGCGCCCAGCCTCGGCCCTCCGAAACGGAGGCCGAGGAGGCCGAGGCCGAGGAGCGCGAGGCCGTCCCAGAGCAGCGACGTGAAGTGCGCCGCCGGCAGGTCGTCCCACTCGTAGCTCCAGCCGAGAGCGACGAAGCCGGGCACGTACGCCAGGTAGCTCACCGGGCCGTAGGTATCGCCGCGACCGTTCGCGACCTCGCAGCGGCCGTTCGTCTGGATCCGCTCGCGGACGTACCCGTCGGCGTCCGGCTCCCCGCACTCCTCTCCCTCGTCGGTCGGCATGTTCCCGTACGGGCTCTCCCCGTCGGCGACGATCCGCTGCGCGCCGATCACGCCCGCGAGGCCGACGTCGATCACGTTCGACGCCTGCACGTTCAGGCCGAAGCGGAAGCCGCTGAGGAAGACGGTCGCCGCGAGCAGCACCCAGACGGGCCAGAGCGGCCGCGCAGGCGACCCGCGTCCGCGCCAGCCGATCCACGCCATGCGCCCGAGGAGATACAGGAGCGGCGGATACGCGAGCGGCATCGCCGTGAAGACGTCGCCGCGGTTGAAGAACCAGAGCGAGATGCCGAACGAGAGCAGCACGAGCAGGTCGAGGTTCCGGAGCGAGAGCGGGCGACGCAGGTCGGCCAGGCCGAGCAGGAAGACGGCGCAGAACGAGAGCCAGACCCACGGCTCGTTGATCTTCCGCCCGAAGGCGCCGTCGTAGCCGCGGGCCATCTTCCACGCGACCTGCGGCCCCGTCCATGCCTCCGTGACCCTGCCCGAGGCGTCGTCCACCTTGGCGAGCACGACCTGCCCCGCGTCCGGAAGCGAGGACCAGACCTTCACCTCCCAGACGCGCGTGTCCTCGTCGAACTCCGCCTCGACGGTCAGCGTGCGCTCCGGGTAGCGCTCGAGCCAGTCGGCGACCTTCCCGTCCGCACGCGCTCGGCCGATCGCGTCCTCCTCGGTCAGGAGCGCCTCCTCCGGCGGCGGGACGAACGGCGTGCCGACGAGGTTTCCGCGCGAGTCGTAGACAGGCGCGGTCGGCGGCTGCGCGTGGGCCGGGCCGGCGAGGAGGACGAGCGCAGCCAGCCCGAGAGCTACGAGGCAGACGCGTGCCGTCGGAAGCTCCAGAGCTTGTTGGCGACGAAGTTCCACGGCGTCACGAGCACGATGGCGATCGCCTGCGCCGGCAGCTTCGGCATCCCGAGGGCGACGAGGACGGTGAGGAAGACGAGGTTCGCGGCGAGCGCGACCGACGAGACGACGAGGAAGCGGAAGCCCTGGAAGACGAGGTGCCCGCGCTGGCGCCGGAACGTCCAAGTGCGGTTCCAGAGGTAGTTGTTCGTGACCGCGACAAGGAACGAGCAGACGGCGGCGAGCAGGTAGTGGACGTCGAACGCGAGGAGCGTCGCGTAGACGGCGAGGTTGACGGCGTAGCCCGACACGCCCACGGTGCAGAACTTCGCGAGCTGGACCCAGTTCGCTGGGCGACGCAGCGCGAGCGACGCCGCGTCGGTGAGGGCGCTTGCGCGCGTGGAGGTCGCCTCGGCTCCCTTCGCCACCGGGAAAAGGGTAGAGATTCGGTCTATACGGCGGGCCGGAGACCCTGGTCGCCGACGGTCAGGTCGTGCGGCTCGACCTCCACGGGGCCGTCCTTCGTGGCCACGACGACGCGGGCCACCTCACCGTCGCGGCCGACGATCAGGTCGAGGAGCGTCCCGACCTCGCGGCCGCCGGTCAGCACCGGCGCGCCCACGAGCGCCGCGAACGTGGAGCCGTCGAGTCGGTAGAAGTCGAGGTTCCCGTCGAGCAGCACGAGCGCCGACTCGACCACGATCCGGTCGTCCCGCGCCTCGCAGGCCGGGAAGGGCAGGAAGCGGTCGCGCTCGTCGCCGCACCGAACTTCCAGCCCGACGAGACGCCGGAGCGCGCGGTCGAAGAGCGCGTCGACGGCCACACCGAGGCGGATGTCGCGGTAGACGACAGGACGGCGGACCAGGCCGCTGGTCCGGAGGAGGGGCAGCATTCACCGCGAGGATGCCCCGCGGCCGCGCCGGGCAAACGCCCTGCGCCTAGTACCCCTCCCGACCGACCAGAGGGACGAAGCGGCAGGGCACCGAGTGCACGACCGCGGGTCCCTCCGGCGTCCGTACGACGACCTCGAGGCGCTGCGCGCGACGGTCGCCGATCGGGACGACGAGACGCCCGCCGACGACCAGCTGGTCGTAGAGCGTCGGCGGCGGCTCCGGCGCGGCGGCGGCGACGGTGATCGCTTGGAAGGGAGCGTTCTCCGGAAGACCGAGCGACCCGTCGCCCAGGAGGACGGTGACCTGGTGGCCGTAGCCTGCGGTCACGAGCTTGTCCTCCGCGCGTTCGGCGAGCTGGCGGATCCGCTCGATGGAGTACACCTCGGCGCCGAGCTCCGCGAGGACGGCCGCCTGGTAGCCCGAGCCCGTCCCCACGTCGAGGACCTTGTGGCCCGGACGCACCGCCGCCGCCTCGCAGATGAGCGCGACCATGTACGGCTGGGAGATCGTCTGTGCCCAGCCGATCTGGATGGGGATGTCCTCGTAGGCGCGCTTGCGGTCGTCCGCGTCGGTGAAGGCCTCGCGCGGCACCCTGGCCATCGCCTCGAGCACGCGGGGGTCGCGGACGCCCCGCTCCTCGAGCTGCTCCGCGACCATGTCGGCGCGGAGCGCGGTGAAGTCAGGCTCTCGCCGCCTCACGGGGTCTCCGCATCGAGGCGGGCGCCACCAGGCCGAAGTGGGCGAGCGCCAGTGGAGCGAGATCGGTGATTCCCGGGTCGGGCGGGAACGGCGGCTCGTCGAACCCGGCGGCGACGAGCGGGACGGTCGAGTCCCCGGCGAGGAGCGAGCCGTGGCTGCCGCCGCCGAGATGGTGACGCCCGCCGAGATCGGCGAACTCCCACCCCTCGGCCGCCGAGACGAGGACGTCGCCGGCATGAGGGCCGAGGAGCGCCCGCCAGGCGCGCTCGAGGCCGTTCGGGTAGCGCTCCGAGTCCAGCACCGACTCGTCGCCCTCGACCCGCCACTCGCCGCCCTCGAGAGCGAAGCGGGTCTCCGCGCCCTCGCGCCGGGCGACCGCAGCTCCGTCCTCCCGGAAGAGCACGACGTCGGCGGCCGGCTGGTCGTCGAGCCTCTCCGCAAGCGAGCGGGCGTCGAGCCGGCATCCGCCGAGTCGGTAGACCATGCCGGCCCGGTTCGAGGCGAGCGCGAGGACGCCAGGCTCGTCGGCTGGAAACGAGTCCTGCAGCCGCGCGAGCCGCTCCACCCGCGTCTGCCCGTGGTCGGAGCAGACCACGACCGCGTAGCGCTCGAGGAAGTCCCCGCCGCCGTCGCCCGCCTCGAGCAGGAGCCCGACCGCCCGGTCGGAGCGCTCGAGTGCGTCGAGCGACTCCTCCGGGCCGGCGATGTGCGAGGCGTAGTCGTAGTCCGGCAGGTAGAAGACGAGGAAGTCGAAGGCGTCGCGCGTCACGAGCCAGCGTCCGACGTCGCCCGCGTACTCGTCGATCGAGCCCTCGAGGCGCGAGCGCACCGCGAGCCCGGCGCCGGTGCGCTCGGACTCGAACACGTTGAAGAAGAAGAAGTGCTTCGGACCGAGCACGGACTCGTACCAGCGGTTGCGGCGCGCGAGGGCCGGCAGCCGGATCGAGTGCCTCGTTCGCCCGCGATAGCAGGTGAAGTTGATCGCCGCGGGATCGAGGCCGCCGTCCTCGAGCGCCTCGAAGACGGTCACGGCCTCCGGCGAGAGGTGCTCGCCGCTCAGCCCGAACACCGTGTCCCGGATCGAGCGGCGCGTGCCGGCGGCCCGCATCGCCGAGAAGGAGGAGCCATACTCAACGACCCGGCCTTCGCCACGGTGGTACCAGACCAGGTGCGGGATGCGGTGGACGTCGGGGAACGCCCCCGTGGCGATCGACGTGAGGCAGACCGGCGTGAGCGACGGGAAGACGCTCGTCCCCCTGCCCGTCCAACCGGCCTCGGCGAGGGCCGCGAGCGCGGGTAGCCGCCCCTCGTCGAGGCCGCGCGCGAGGACCTCGGGCGTGAGCCCGTCGATGACGACGAGGACGAGCTTCTTCCGGTCCGGGTCGGTCAGGTCAGTCCTTGGCGAGAACGCGCAGCCCCGCATAGCGGGAGTCCGCCCGGCGGCCGAGGCGCGCGCCCGCGATGGGGGTCGAGACGGCGGCGACGTAGCCGAGGGCGGGGATCGCCGCCAGGAGCAGCGAGAGGAGCGCCGCCGCGGGCAGCGCCTCGGTCGAGAGGCGCCGGAGGGCGACGAACGCGAGCAGCGCCGCGGCGGCGAGCGCGACGAGCGACCACCACGGAAGCGTCAGGACGGCAAGGACCGCGCCGCCGGCCGCAGCCGCAACGGCGAGCGCCGCCCACGCGGGCTTGCGCAACGCCCCGGCGGCGCCGACACCTGCCGCGACGCCCAGCCCCAGGACGACGCCGAGGAGATACCAGTCGCCCAGACCGTCCATCGGCCTGAGTGTAGATGCTCTACCCGGGTATCCTCGCCCAGTGGATCTCGGCGCCGTCCTCGCCATCGGCATCCTCGTCCTCCTCGTCGTGCCGGTGCTCTCCCGGCGGGCGCTCCAGGCCCGCCGCTCGCGGGCGCTCAGCGCGCTCGAGCGTGTTCGCGGCACACGCCTCATCGTCATGATCCACCGCCAGGAGACCATCGGCGTTCTCGGCGTCCCGTTCTTCCGCTTCATCGACATCGACGACTCCGAGGCTGTCCTACGGGCGATCCGGCAGACACCGAAGGAGAGTCCGATCGACCTGTTGCTCCACACGCCGGGCGGGCTCGTCCTCGCCTCCGAGCAGATCGCCCGCGCCCTGCGCGCACACGCGGGCAAGGTGACCGTGCTCGTCCCCCACTACGCGATGTCGGGCGGGACGCTGCTCGCGCTCGCCGCAGACGAGATCCTCATGGACGAAGCGGCGGTGCTCGGCCCGGTGGACCCGCAGCTCGGCGACATGCCCGCAGCCTCGCTCGTCCGCGTCACGACCAAGAAGCCGGTCGAACGGCTCGACGACCGCACGCTCATCCTCGCGGACGTCGCCGAGAAGGCGCTCCGGCACATGAAGGAGGTCGTCCGCGAGCTGCTCGCGGACCGGCTGGGCCAGGAGCAGGCCGAGACGGTGGCCGAGGAGCTCGCCGGCGGGCACTACACGCACGACGATCCCATCACGGTGTCCGAGGCGCTCCGGCTCGGCCTGCCGGTCACGACCGGGCTCCCGGTGGAGGCCTACGCCCTCATGGAGCTCTTCCCGCAGGAGGGACGCCGACGGCCGAGCGTCCAGTACGTGCCGCTCCCGGAGCCTCCCTCCGCCGATCCGCAGCGCCGCGCCGGTCCCTGACGGTTTCGCGAAGGCAACGCCAGGGAATTCCAGTCAGGTGGACGCCCCGCTCGACCGACCCCTGCTTCTCTTCTTCACCGCCGAGCGGTCGGGCCCGGGACGCCGCATGGAAAGCCTCCTCGCCCATCTCGCCCGCAAGGAGCGCGACCGCCTCCGGGTCTCGCGCATCGACGTCGAGACATCACCCGAGCTCGCGGATCGCCTCGACGTGACGGACGTGCCGGCGCTCGTGCTCGTCCACGAGCACCATGTGGTCGCCCGCCTCGACGGACGCGCCAGCGCGCCGAGCATCGAGCGCATGCTCGAGCCCCACCTCGAGAGCGTCGAGCTCGAGCCCGCGTAAGCCCTCCTGCAATCCGGTCCAGGCCGGCCGACGTAGTAGGGACCGCACCTTGGTAGGGGGAGACGAAGGAGGTTGCACATGCGCAAGCGCACGTTCGTTCTCGGCCTCGCCGTGCTCACGGTGGGCCTGCTGGTCGCGTCGCTCGCCGGGGCCAGTGGAGGCAAGAAGAACGTCAAGGCCAACCTGGAGGGCTTCAACGAGGTCCCGGCCGTGTCGTCCTTCGGCGAAGGAAGCTTCACCGCGAGCATCGACACGGACGCTCAGACGATCACCTACGAGCTCTCGTACGGCGGGCTGAACTCGGCCGCGAGCGCGGCCCACATCCATCTCGGTCAGCGGGGCGCGAACGGCGGCGTCTCCGCGTTCCTCTGCGGCGGCGGCGACAAGCCCGCCTGCCCCGCAGGAACCGGCGCGACCGAGAGCGTCTCGGGCGTCATCGACGCCGCTGACGTCATCGGCCCCGCTGGTCAGGGCATCGCCGCAGGCGAGTTCGACGAGCTCGTTCGCGCCATTCGCGCGGGCGTCACGTATGCGAACGTCCACACGGCAACGCAGCCCGGCGGTGAGCTCCGCGGTCAGCTGAGGTAGCGGCCAAGAAGTTCCGCGGAACAGAGCCCGGCGGTCCTGCGGCCGCCGGGCTCTTTCGTTTCTACGAAGGTCGCTCGAGCCGGCCGATGACGTCGAGGAGGAACGCGCTCGCGCGCGCTCCGTCCACGACCCGGTGGTCGAAGGTGCACGCGAGCCAGCCGATCTGGCGGACGGCGATCTCGCCCTCGACCACCGCCGGGCGCGCTGCGATGCGGTGGAGGCCCAGGATGGCGACCTCGGGATGGTTCACAAGCGGGGTGGCGAAGAGCCCGCCGAGGCGGCCGGCGCTCGTGACCGTGAAGGTCGAGCCGCGCAGGTCCTCGGGCTTCAGGGTGCCCGCCCGCGCGCCCTCGGCGAGACGTCGCGCCTCCTCCTCCAGCTCGTCCAACGACTTCCCGTCCGCCGCGCGCACGACCGGGACGACGAGCCCCTCGTCGGTCTGCACCGCCACGCCGAGGTCGTAACGCTCCCAGAAGACGATCTCCTCGCCGTCGAGCGTGGCGTTCAGCTCGGGGAACTCCTTCAGCCCGGCCACAACGGCCTCCAGGAGGTACGGCAGGTACGAGCGCTCGCCGCGCGCCTCCGAGAGCGCCGTGAAGTCGCACTCCTCGACCACCGTCACGGCGGGCACCTCGCGGTGCGCGGTCGTCAGATGCTGGGCGATCTGGCGCCGCACGCCGCGCAGCGAAACGCGCCTGCCCGCCTCGGCCGCGCCTGGCTCCCGCGGCGAGAGCGCCGCGAAGCGGCGAACGTCCTCCTCGGTGATCCGCCCGCCCGGACCGGTACCGGCGAGCCCGGCGAGCTCGACGCCGAGCTCGGCCGCGATCTTGCGGACGAGCGGCGTCGCCTGCACCCGCTCGGGCGGCGGTTCGTCGGCGACCGGGCCGGGCTCCTCGGCACGGACCTGCTCGGCCGGCTCGTCGGGCGCAGCCTCGATCTCGCCGTCCCCGATCAGCACGAGCGGGGTCCCGACGGGGACGAGGTCGCCCTCGCCGACGAGGATGCGCGAGACGGTTCCCGCGGCGGGCGAGGGGATCTCGACCGTCGTCTTGTCGGTCTGGATCTCGACGAGCGGGTCGTCCTCCTCGATCTCCTGGCCGACCTCGACGAGCCAGCGCGCGATCTCGCCTTCGGCCACTCCCTCGCCGAGGTCCGGCAGCTTGAACTCGTAGGCCACGGCGTCTCTCAGTACGCGAGCACGCGGCGGGCGGCGTCGGCGACGCGCTCCGGCGTCGGCACGTACTCGTGCTCGATCGACCAGTAGGGGAACGGAACGTCGTAGCCGGTCACACGCAGGATCGGGCCCTGGAGGTCGAGGATCGCCTTCTCCGCGATCACGGCCACGATCTCCGCCCCGAAGCCAGCCACGCGCGGCGCCTCCTGGACGACGACGACGCGGCCCGTCTTCGCCACGGAGGCGAGGATCGTCTCCTCGTCGAGCGGCTTGAGCGTGCGGACGTCGACCACCTCGGCGCTCGCGTCGAGCGCGTCCGCGGCGGCCAGGCAGGTGTGCACCATCGCGCCGTAGGCGACGAGCGTCACGTCCGTCCCCTCGCGCGCCACCCGCGCGCGGCCGAGCGGAACCAGGTGCTCGCCCTCGGGGACCTCGCCTCGCGGGCTGCGGTAGAGCACCTTCGGCTCGAGCACGACGACCGGGTCGGGATCGCGGATCGCCGCGGCGAGGAGCCCCTTGGCGTCGGCGGGCGTCGAGGGGATCGCCACCTTGACGCCGGGCGTGTGCACGTAGTAGGCCTCCGGCGAGTCCTCGTGCAGCTCGGGCGCGCGCACCCCTCCGCCGGTCGGCATCCGGATCGTGAGCGGGAACTCCATCGCACCGCCGGTCCGCCAGCGGTAGCGGCCCACGTGAGTGATCAGCTGGTCGAGGCAGGGGTAGCTGAACGACTCGTACTGCATCTCGCAGACCGGCCGCCAGCCCGCCATGGCGAGGCCGACGGCGGTGCCGAGGATGCCCGCTTCGGCGAGCGGCGTGTCCACGCAGCGGTCGGGCCCGAAGCGGTCGCGGAGCCCGGCGGTGGCGCGGAAGACGCCCCCGGCGCGGCCCACGTCCTCGCCCATGACCATGATCTCGCCGTCGCGCTCCATCTCCGTGTGGAGCGCGTCGTTGACCGCCTCGACGAGCGTACGCTCAGCCATCGCGCAGCCCGGGCGGCGGCTCGATGTAGGCGTGCGCGAAGACGACCTCGGGATCGGGCGCGGGCAGCGCCTCGGCGGCGGCGATGCCTTTCCGCATCCGGTCGAGCGCGTCCGCGCGCACCTCCTCGGCGATCTCGTCGGTGAGCACGCCCGTGCGGCGCAGGTAGCGCTCGTACCGCCCGAGGCACTCGTTCTTCCGCTCCTCCTCGACGCGCTCCGCATCCCAGTAGGCGCTCGGATCGTCCGCGGTCGCGTGGGGCGCGCAGCGGTACGTGAGCGCCTCGACGAACGTCGGGCCCTCGCCGGCGCGGGCTCGCTCGAGCGCCTCGGCGGTCGCCTGGTAGACGGCGAGCACGTCTCCTCCGTCCACGCGCACGCCCGGCATGCCGTAGCCGACTGCCTTGTCGGCGAGACTCTCCGTCCGCGTCTGGGCCGAGAGGGGCGTCGAGATCGCCCACTGGTTGTTGTTGCAGAAGAGCACGACCGGCGCGCGCATGACCGCGGCGAAGTTGGCGCCCTCGTGAAAGGCTCCCTCGGAGGTGGCGCCGTCGCCGAAGTACGCGATCGCGCACGCGCTCTCCCCCTTTAGCTTCGCGCCCCAGGCGTAGCCGACCGCGTGGGGGACGTGGGTCGCGATCGGGACGGTGATCGACGCGACGCGGAACTCCCGCGGGTCCCACCAGCCCGCCGGGTGGCCGCGCCACCAGGAGAGCACGGTCTCGGGCGGCATCCCGCGCAGGAGGCCGATCGCCGACTCGCGGTACGAGGGGAAGATCCAGTCCTCGGGTGCGAGCGCGTAGGCGGAGCCGGCCTGGATCGCCTCATGGCCCCAGAAGATCGCGTAGGTGCCGATGCGCCCCTGGCGGTGGTAGACGACCGAGCGCTCGTCGTAGGTGCGCAGCAGGACGAGCCCGCGGTAGAGCTCGAGGAGCGCCGCCTCGCCGAGGCCATCGACCTCGCCGTCGGGCGTCCCCTCCCCGTCGCCGATGACCCGCCGCACGTCGTGCTCGGCCGGAAGCACCTGGGCTGTCACGGCTTAAGTATCGCCCACGAGCACCCGCAGCGCGTCGCGCTCGGCCTCGAAGCGCGCGCTGACGACGTCGCCCAGATCCTCCCCGTCGGCCTGCAACGCGGTGGGCGCGTCGCACTCGATCTCGAGCTCGTCCAGGTCGTGCAGGTAGAGGACGCGCGGAGACGTCACCTGGCCGCGGCCGCGAAAGGCCCAGGCGGCGAGGCGGGGCAGTCCCAGCGGCGAGACGGACCGGGGCGCGACGAGGTCGAGCCCGAGCTCGAAGCGCGCCTCGGGGGCGGCGTGGACGGCGAATCGCCCGGCATAGGTGTAGGGATCGCAGTTGGCGACGAGGGCGAAGGCCACGCGGTCGCGGCCGAGCACGGTCATCTGGGGGCTGAGTCGCCCGAGCCGCCCCGCGACGATGCCCACGAGGCCGCGGACGAAGGCGAGGTCGCCCGCCCGGCGGCCGTTCCGTCGCCCGAGGGCGTCGACGCGGCGAACGAGCTCGGCGTCGAGACCGACGCCGGCGGAGAAGGTGAAGCGACGGTCGTTGACGCGGCCGAGAGAGATCCTCCGCTCGCGTCCCGACCGCGCCAGGAGACGGGCGCAGGCGACCGGGTCCCGCGGGAGCCCGAGCGCCCGCACGAGGACGTTCGACGATCCTCCGGGCAGGAAGCCCACCGGCACGTCGGCCTCGAGCCCGTTCACGACCTCGTTGTAGGCGCCGTCGCCGCCGAACACGTAGAGCCGCTCGCAGCGGAGCGAGGCCTCGCTGGCGAGCTCGGCGGCGTGGCGCGGCCGCTCGGTGAGGAACGCCTCCACCTCCTCGCCGCCGGCCGCCAATTCCTGCTCGACGGCGAGCGCGAGCTCCGGGCTGACGCGCGTGGCGTTCGGGTTGACGATCAGCGCCGCGCTCACGGCGCCACTGTAGTGAGACCGGTTCTTAGGCGGGCGTCGAGTACCCGCGCATGCCGTCCACGAGCAGCGCGTAGAAGGCGTCCGCGACCGCGTCCGTGTCGGCGTCCGCGCGCAGCCACGTGAAGGCCCAGTTCGCGGCCGAGAGGAAGAGCAGCGCGGCGACGCCCTCGTCCAGGTCCGAGCGTAGCGCGGAGTGCTCGCGACCCTCGCGGAAGAGCGCGCGGACCCGCTCCTCGTAGCGGCGGCGCTCGGCGAGGATCTCCTCGCGGCGCTCGGCCTCGAGGTACTTCCACTCCTGCACGAAGACGGTGGCCAGCTCGAGGTGCTCGGCGACCACGCGCAGGTGGCCGCGCAGCGCGAGGCGGATCTTCTCCGTCGCCGGCAGCTCGTCGGGGATCGCGTCGAGCGCGCCGTGGAAGGCCTCGGAGCCCTGTCGCATCGCTTCGTAGAGCAGGTCCTGCTTCCCCGCGATGTGCGCGTAGAGCGAGGCCTTCTGGACGCCGATCGCATCGGCGAGCGCGCCGATGGACGTGCCGTGGTAGCCCTTCTCCGCGAATAAGCGGGCGGCCTCGCGGGCAAGCTCCTCACGACGGGTCATGGTAGGCTGACATCCTAACGATCGTTCGGTTGGGAGGTGCCGTCAGTGGCGAAGCCGATGAGCGAGGACGAGCTCCGCGCCTACGTGCAGGAGGGCGGGCAGGTCGAGGCCGGCGACCCCATGCCGGAGGCCTACCGCAAGGCCCTGATCAAGTTCATCGAGATGCACGGGAACTCCGAGCTCATGGGCGTGCTCCCGGAGCGCGAGTGGATCCTGCGCGCGCCGACCCTCCAGCGGAAGCTCGCGCTGACGGCGAAAGTGCAGGACGAGGTCGGTCACGCGCAGCTCATCTACCGCGTCGTCGAGGATCTCGGCAAGCCGCGCGACGCGTGCCTCGACGACCTCGTCGCGGGCAAGACGAAGTTCCACAACGTCTTCCACTACCCGACGAAGACGTGGGGCGACGTCGGCGTCATCGCCTGGCTGGTGGACGCCGCGGCCATCATCTCCCAGAAGGCGCTCCTCAAGTGCTCCTACGCGCCCTACGCGCGGATCATGAAGAAGATCTGTTGGGAGGAGTCGTTCCACATCCTCCACGGCCGCGACGTCGTGCTCGCGATGATGACCGGGACCGACGAGCAGCGCGAGCTCGTCCAGGAGGCCGTCGACCGCTGGTGGGGCCCGCTGATGCAGTTCCACGGGAACCCGATCGCGGCCGACGACGACCCGATGTTCCAGTGGCGGATCAAGAGCCAGGCCAACGAGGAGGCGCGCCAGCAGTTCCTCGACGGCTACGTCCCGCAGATCTGGGAGCTCGGCCTCACCGTGCCCGACCCCGCGCTTCGCAAGGACGAGAAGACCGGCGTCTGGAGCTACTCCGAGCCGGACTGGGACGAGCTCAAGCACGTCGTCACCGGCCACGGCCCGGCCACGGAGCGGCGCCTCGGCCTCCGGCGCACGTCGCGCGAGGAGACGGCCTGGGTGCGCCGCGCCATCCTCGCCGACGCCGCATGATCTGGGAGGTCTTCCGCCAGGAGCGCGAGGGCCAGCCGTTCCAGCACGGCGGCTCGGTCGAGGCGCCGAAC
>JBOHAM010000142.1:0-11154 GCA_050697735.1 Gaiellaceae bacterium
GAGAGCCGGGTCGAGGCGAGGGTCGAGGAGTTCCACGAGGGGACCCCGACGGCGGCCGATGCCGCCAAGGCGGCCGGCGCGCCCGTCGAGCAGATCGTCAAGACGCTCGTCTTCTCCTGCGACGGGCGGGCGATTGTCGTCATGGTCCCCGGCGACCGCCGCGCCGACACGGCCAAGGTCGGCGCCGCCGCCGGCTGCGAGCGGGTGAAGGCGGTGGGTGCGGACGTCGTCGAGCAGATCACCGGCTTTCCGGCAGGCGGCGTCGCTCCGTTCCCGCTTCCCGGGATCGAGACTGTGCTGATCGACCGATCGCTGCTGGCGTACGAGGTCGTCTGGATCGGCGCGGGGTCGGGCCGGCACATGGCC
This sequence comes from Gaiellaceae bacterium, assembly GCA_050697735.1. Classification (GTDB taxonomy): domain Bacteria; phylum Actinomycetota; class Thermoleophilia; order Gaiellales; family Gaiellaceae; genus JAIBJN01. Next base: position 367 of record JBOHAM010000142.1, read on the forward strand.
GCGGTAGCGCCGTCCGACCTCGTGCGGCTGGCCCGCGCGCGTCCGATCGACGCCGCCGTCGAGTAACCTTCGACTCGGTGCGCGAGACCGAGAAGATCTGGATGAACGGCGAGCTCGTCGACTGGGCCGACGCCAAGGTCCACGTCGGCGCGCACGGCCTCCACTACGGCTCGGGCGTCTTCGAGGGGATCCGCTGCTACGAAACCGACGCGGGCCCGGCGGTGTTCCGGCTCACCGACCACCTCGAGCGGCTCGGCCAGTCCGCACGCCTCCTGCACATGGAGCTCCCCTATGGGACCGACGAGCTCCGGAGCGCGTGCCACGAGCTGATCGGGCGCAACGGGCTCTCCGAGTGCTATCTCCGCCCGATCGCCTTCTACGGCTACGGCGAGCTCGGCGTCCATCCGGGGACGAACCCGGTCGACGTGGCGATCATCACCTGGCCGTGGGGCGCCTACCTCGGCGAGGACGCGCTCGAGAAGGGCATCCGGGCCAAGGTTTCCTCCTGGAAGCGCGTGGGGCCGAACACGATCCCGCACGTCGCCAAGGCGACCGGCATCTACCTCAACTCGATGCTCGCGGTGATCGAGGCGACGCGCTCGGGGTACGACGAGGCGATCCTCCTCACGGACGACGGCTTCGTCGCGGACGGCTCCGGCGAGAACGTCTTCGTCGTCAAGGACGAGGTCATCTCCACGCCCGACCTCTCCGCCTCGATCCTCCCCGGGATTACGCGCCAGGTGGTCATGGAGATCGCGCAGACGCTCGGCTACGCGGTGCACGAACGCCAGCTGATCCGCTCGGACCTCTACGTCGCCGACGAGGTCTTCATGTGCGGCACGGCCGCCGAGGTGACGCCCGTGCGCTCGATCGACGACCACGAGATCGGCGCGCCCGGCGCGGTGACGAAGGCGATCCAAGACGTCTTCTTCGCCGCCGTGCGGGGGCGGGACGAGCGCTTCGTGCGCTGGCTCGAGTACGCCGAGCGGACGCCGGCGGCCCCGGGCTCCTGAGTTGAGCCGGCCGATTCCCCTCTCCGCGCCGTGGATCGACGGGCGGGAGGAGGAGCTGGTGCTCGAGACGCTCCGCTCGGGGCGGCTCTCGCTCGGCCCGATGATCGACCGCTTCGAGGCTGCGCTTGCAGAGCGGACGGGGGCGGCTCACGTCGCCGCGGTCTCGAGCGGCACGGCGGGCCTGCATCTCTGCATGCGCCTGGCCGGGATCGGCCCCGGCGACGAGGTGATCACGACGCCCTTCTCGTTCGTCGCCTCGGCGAACTGCGTGCTCTACGAGGGCGGCACGCCGGTCTTCGCCGACGTCGACCCGCGCACCCTGAACCTCGACCCGCCCGCGGTGGAGGCGGCGTTGACGCCGAGGACGAAGGCGATCCTGCCGGTGCACATCTTCGGCTACCCCGCCGAGCTGGCGGAGCTCGAGGCGATCGCGGAGCGGCACGGCCTGGCGATCGTGGAGGACTCGTGCGAGGCGCTCGGGGCCGAGTATCGCGGGCGGCCGATCGGCTCCTCCGGCCACCCGGGCGTCTTCGCCTTCTATCCCAACAAGCAGATGACGACCGGGGAGGGAGGCGCGGTGGCGGTCGACTCGGAGGAGGAGTGGGAACTCCTGAAGAGCCTCTCGAACCAGGGCCGCAGCGACTCGGGCGAGTGGCTCACGCACGCGCGGCTGGGCTACAACTACCGCCTCGACGACCTCTCGGCGGCGCTCGGGCTCGCCCAGCTCGAGCGGCTGGACGAGATCCTCGCAGCGCGCTCGCAGGTGGCGGCGCGCTACGCCGATCTCCTCGCCTCGGTGGACGGCGTCGAGGCGCCGCTCCCCGACGACGACGAGCACCGGCGTTCGTGGTTCGTCTACGTCGTGCGTCTGGCCGCCGGGCTCGACCGCGACGGCGTCATGGCCCGGCTCGGCGCCGAGGGGATCGCCAGCAAGCCCTACTTGCCCTCCATCCACCTCCAGCCCTTCTACCGCGAGCGGTTCGGCTACCGGGAGGGAGCTCTCCCGGCGGCGGAGGACGCGAGCGCCCGCTCGCTCGCCCTTCCGTTCCACGCGCGGCTCGAGGCGGAGGATCAGGAGCGCGTGGTCGAGACGCTGGCGCGCATGCTGGAATAATCCCGCCGTGGCGGACGGCGCAGCTCGGATGGTCTTCCTCGGCTTCGGCAAGTACGCGCGGGCCGACAAGATCTATGCGCTCGAGCCGATCCGGGGGGACGATCGCGGCGGCGGCCGTCGGACGCTCGTCTGGGTCGAGGGCGTCGTCGAGCCGATCGTCGCGAGCCGGACCGAGCGCACGATCCTCCACGACATGGGCCAGGAGGTCGCCGCAGGCTCGCGGCTCCTCGACGAGGCGCTCGCGTTCGCCGAGCGGATCGCGGCGGACGCCGACAAGGGACGGGTCGACCTGGGCGACCTGGGTCGCCGGGCCCGACGGCTGCTCGAGGCGAGCGCGCGGCCGCCGGAGTCCGAGCAGCTCTTTTGAGCCCGCTGGGGCGGGAGTTCTTCGCGCGGAGCGTCCACGAGGTCGCGCCCGAGCTCGTCGGCTGCACGCTCCTCGTGGACGGCGTCGGCGGCCGCATCGTGGAGGTGGAGGCCTACGACGCCGAGGACCCGGCCAGCCACGGCTTCCGCGGGCGGACGGCGCGCAACGGCGCCATGTTCGGGCCGCCGGGCCACGCCTACGTCTACCGCTCGTACGGCATCCACTGGTGCGTCAACCTCGTGTGCGCGCGCGAGGGCGTGGCCGAGGCCGTCCTCCTGCGGGCGCTCGAGCCGACCGACGGCGTCGAGCGGATGCGCGAGCGGCGCGGGGTGGAGGACGAGCGGCTCCTCTGCTCGGGCCCCGGCCGCCTCTGCAGGGCGCTCGGGATCGACGGCGCCCACGACGGCCTCCCGCTCGACGTGCCGCCGTTCTCGCTCCTCCGGGCGGCAGAGCCGGTCGCGGTCGAGCGCGGCCCGCGCGTCGGCATCACCCGCGCCGCCGAGCTGCCCTGGCGCTACGGCCTCGCTGGCTCGCGCTTCCTCAGCCGCCGGCTCGTGGCAGCCGGCGTGCGCTGAAGCGTCCGCTCAGCCCCGGGAGACGACGAGGCGGATCGTCATGTTCCGCACTGCGGCGCGGCCCGGGCTCGGAAACTGCGCCAGCACGACGCCGGGCCGGTCGCCGTCCGCGTAAGCGCGCACGGCCCCGGCGAGGCGGCGGTGGGCGAGGCGCTTGCGGGCCCGCTCGAGCCTCATGCCGACCACGTTGGGAACACGGCCGTTCAGCGCCTGCGGGAGCACGATGCGCACCGTGCTCCAGGACGAGAGCGTTCCGCCCGCCGGGATCTGCCTGGTGACGCGGCCGAGGCGCTCGCCGGGCTCCGCGGGGCGCCACACGACCTCGGGGGTGAGGGGCATGGAGAGGAGCCGCTCCTCCGCGAGCGCTCGGCGCGAGCCGACGACGGTCGGGACGTCGACCTCGTTGGGCTTACACGGTGCGAGGTCGTCGGGGCCGGAGCCGAGGAAGAAGACGATCTCGCGCGCGTCTTGGCAGTTGCCGTTGTCGAGATACCAGCGGTTGTTCCGGTGGACGACCTGCCGAGGCTCGACCGACTCGTACGCGGGAGCCGGAAAGGCCTCGGGCGGCTCGTCGAGGTGGTCGAGAGCCGTCCGCGCGAACGTCTTCCAGATGAGCGCCGGGAACGTCCCGCCGGCGACCGGGTCCCCGTGGTATTCCGTCTCCATCGGCTTGAGCTTGTTCGGGTAGCCGACCCAGACGGCCACGGCCAGCTGGGGCGTGTAGCCGACGAACCACGCGTCGCCGTAGTTCTCGGTCGTCCCGGTCTTACCGGCGACCGGCCGCCCGGGCAGCTCGGCCCGCTGGCCCGTGCCCTCGGTGACGACCCGCTGGAGGATGGAGGTGACCATCGCCGCGTCGTTCGCCTCGACGACCGGCTTTCGCACCGGGTCGTTGGAGTCGATGCGCCGGCCGTCCTCGACGCGCAGCACCGCACGCGGCCTGTTGCCGAGCACCGAGCCGTCGACGCGCTCGCCGCCGGCCGCCAGCGTGGCGAACGCCCGCGCCATCTCGAGCGGGCTGACGGCCTCCACGCCGAGGCCGATGGCGAAGTAGTCGTCGAGCGGCCGCGTGACGCCCAGTCGCCGCGCCATGCTCGCGACGTTCTTCGGACCGACCTGCGCCGTCAGCTGCGCGTAGACGGCGTTGTCGGAGTGGATCGTCGCCTCGTTGAGGTCGATGTCGCCCAGGTAGGAGCCCTCGTAGTTCGCGACCGACCAGAGCTTGTCGCCGAGGTTGATCACGGTCGGCTCCGACTCGAAGATCGTTGCCGGGGCGATGCCCTGCTCGAGCGCCGCCGTGAGGACGAACGGCTTGAACGCCGAGCCCGTCTGCCGCTGCCCCTGGACGGCGAGGTTGAACTGGCTCTTCTTGAAGTTCTCCCCGCCGACCATGGCGAGCACGCGGCCGTCCCGCGGGTCGATGGCCACGAGCGCCGCCGTCGGTCCCTTCGGCTCGGTGAGCCACTTGTCGATCGCCTCGCTCGCGAGCTTCTGGAGCTCCAGGTCGATGGAGGTGTAGATCTTGAGGCCGCCGCCGAAGACCTCGCCGGACCCGTAGTACGGGATGAGCTCCTGCTTCACGTACTCGGCGAAGTAGCCCTGGCGGAGTCGATTGCCGGGCAGGCCGATCTTCCGGGGCGGAGGCAGCGGCGCGGCGTCGGCGGCCCGGTAGTCGCGGGCGGTGATCAGGCCCTGCTCGAGCATGAGCCGTAGGACGACGGTGCGCCGGTCCCGCGCCGCGTCCGGGTTCTGCTGCGGGTCGAAGGAGGCGGGGTTGGCCGGCATCCCCGCCAGCAGCGCGGCCTGCGGGAGCGTGAGCTCGTCCGCGTGGCTGCCGAAGTACACGCGCGCGGCCATCTCCACGCCGTAGGCCTCGTTGCCGAAGTAGATCGTGTTCAGGTAGGCGGTCAGGATCCGGTCCTTCGACCAGCGCTGCTCGAGCTGCCAGGCGAGAGCCGCCTCCTTGAGCTTGCGGCTGACCGTCCGCTCCTGCTCGGTGTACTGGTTCTTGACGAACTGCTGCGTGATCGTCGAGCCGCCCTGGACGATCTGCTGCGAGCGCAGGTCGGCCCACACCGCACGTGCCATCCCGCGGATGTCGATGCCGCGGTGCTCCCAGAAGCGCCGGTCCTCGACGGCGACGATCGCCTGCTTCATCACCGGCGCGATCTCGTCGGAGCCGACCAGGACCCTGCTCTCCGAGCCGCGGAGAACGGCGAGCACGGTCTTGCCGTCCGAGGCGTAGATGTAGCCGAGGCGCTCGCTGCGCGCCTCGTTGCCGGGCTCCAGCTCGGGAAGCTCGCTGGCGACGGCGCTGACGAGGCCGTATACGAACGACACCGCCCCGACGGAGGCGAGGACGGCGACCAGGGCGAGGAACCTGAGCTTGCGGATCCGGCGCCGGCGACCCTTCGCCGCACGCCTGCGTCTTCCGAACAACACGAAGCAGAGGAGTCTAGCGTCGCAGTCCGGAGCTCACGTCGACCGGGACGTGACGAACACGGGGTCCTGCGTCGACTGCTGCACGCCGCCGGCCTGCTCCACGGTCACTGCGACGAGCGCGCCCTCGGGCACGGGCGCGGTGAGCGGGACGACGGTGCTGAGGCCGCCGCCCGCGAAGAGCCCGGCGGGAACCGCCTCCTCGTCCTGGATCACCCACGCCTCGTACGTCATCTCCTCGGGGGCGTCCTCGAGGCTCCGCACGACGAGCCAGCCCTCGCCCGTCTCCTCGTTCACGAGCAGGACGCCCTCGGCGCCGTCGAGCGGGATGCGAGTCGTGCCGGGCTCGGCGAGGGCGGCGATCGCCTCCTCGGAGCTGTGGATGGCCGCTTCGCGGTCGTCGAGCTGCCGCGAGAGGTCGGCCGCCCAGAAGGCCAGTCCGAGCGCGAGGCAACCGGCCGCGACGGCGGCCGCGGCCGCGACGGGGAAGAGCCACCGCCGGCGCGGGAAGGGGATCACGTCCGCGCTCTCGCTTCGCTCGCGGCCGGCCACGGCCAGGATGCGGGAGCGGAGCTCCGGCGGCGGCGCCGCCGCCTCCGCGTCGAAGGCCAGCTCCGCGGCCGCCTCCTGGAACGCGGCGACCGCCTGCTGGCACTCGGCGCAGCGGGAGAGGTGCTCCTCGTATGCCTCGACATCCGCCGGGTCGAGGGCGTCGAGGGCGTAGGCGGCGCTCAGCTCGTGGATCTCGGCTCGGTCCATGGCTCTTCCTCGGTCAGGTTCTCCTCGAGCAGCTCGCGGAGGGCTGCGAGGCCGGCGAACATCCGGCTCTTGATTGTGCCTAGCGGCTCACCCAGGCGGTCGGCCAGCTCCGACTGGGTGAAGCCGCCGTAGTACGCGAGCTCGAGCGCCTCCCGCTGCTTGTCCGGCAGCCGCTTCAGCGCCTCCTGGACGCGTTGGCGCCGCAGGCGCAGGAATGCCTCCTCTTCGGTGTGAGCGCCGGTCGGGTGGGGCGCGTCGTCGAGCGGCTCCGCGCGCCGCGGCTGCTCGCGCCTGACCACGTCGACCGCGCGCCGATGCACGAGCGTGAGTATCCACGTGCTCGCTTTCGCCCGCTCGGCCACGAACCTGGTCGCCGAGCGCCAAAGGGTCAGGAAGGCCTCCTGCACCGCGTCCTCTGCCAGAGCGGGGTCGCGAACGACGCGGAGCGCGAGGCCGTAGGCGACCCGACCGAAGCGGTCGTACAGCTCTGCGAGCGCCTGTTCGTCGGCCCGTGCGACGAGCGCGACGAGCGCCTCGTCCGACAGGTGAGCGAGACGTCGGGGCACGAAAGCGCGCCGTTCCCGGCGCGGGCGCAACGCTAGCACGGCTGCCACGAGCTTCATTCGCACGGGGCCGGGGAGCGGTTCGGCGGCCGGATGAACCGATTGCCGGACGGCGGCGAATACGGCGCGTTCGACCGTCCAAAGGAGGAGAGGAAAATGAGACGGATTGCGCTTCTCGGGGCGCTCGTCGCAGCGGTGCTCACGGCCGCCCTCGTGCGCGGCTCGGGGCCCGAAGAGGGAGTGGCGTCCAGCCATCGCGAGGCCCCCCTGATCAGCAAGGACCCGTTCGCGGACAACACGGACGTCTACGCGTTCGTGAGCCCGGACCGCCCTGACACGGTGACGCTGATCGCCAACTACATCCCGCTCGAGGAGCCCGCCGGCGGCCCGAACTTCCATGGGTTCGCCGATGACGTGCGCTACGAGCTGAAGGTGGACAACACGGGCGACGGCCGGGCCGACGTCACGTACCGGTTCGACTTCCAGACCAGGACCCGGAACGGGAACACGTTCCTCTACAACACCGGCCCGATCGACTCGCTCTCGGACACGGACTGGAACCTGCCCCAGACCTACCGGGTCACCCGGATCCAGAACGGGAGGTCGCGCGTCCTCGGCTCGGGCGTGCCGTCGCCTCCGGTGAACATCGGGCCCCGCTCGACCCCGAGCTACGGCTCGCTCATGCAGGCTGCCGTGCGGCAGCTGCCCGGCGGGCTCAAGACGTTCGCCGGCCCGATCGACGACCCGTTCTACGTCGACCTCGGCTCGGTCTTCGACCTGGCCGGGCTGCGGCCGTTCAACCCCGCCCACGTCATCCCGCTCGACACGGAGCAGGGCGTGGACGGCGTCGGCGGCTACAACACGCACTCGATCGTCCTCCAGGTCCCGATCGACCAGCTGACCCGGGACCGCAAGCTGCACGAGGCGGACGATCCCGAGGCAGTGATCGGCGTCTACGCGACGGCCAGCCGTCAGCGGGTGCAGATCCTGGACCGCGGCCGCGAGCGGGAGCGCGGCGGGTACGTGCAGGTGTCCCGCCTCGGCAACCCGCTCGTCAACGAGGTGGTCATCCCGTTGTCGCAGAAGGACGTCTGGAACGGCTCCGGGCCCTCACGCGACTCGCGGTTCTCCCGCTTCTACACCAGTCCGGAGGTGACGCGGCTTGCGAACGCGCTCTACCCGGTGCTCGACGACGCGCCCGAGACCGGACGCGGAGACATCTCCGCCATCCTGCTCACCGGCGTCCCCGGCGTGAACTTCACGGGGACGAAGAAGGCCGACCTCCTACGGCTGAACACCGGCATCCCGCCGAGTGCTCCCGTCGGCGGCGGCAATCGCCTCGGCGTGCTGGCCGGGGACTTCGCCGGCTTCCCCAACGGGAGGAGGCTCGAGGACGACGTGACCGACATCGAGCTCCGTGCCCTCATGTGCGGGTACGGGCCGACGGTCGGGCCGCTGATCGAGAGCTTCGGTTTCTGCGCCGGGAACGCCGACCGCTCGCCGAACAACCAGCTCGGCGACGGCGTGGACACGAACGATCGCCCGTTCCACACGACGTTCCCGTACGTGCCCGAGCCGCATCAGGGCTACGAGCACGTCCACCACGGCCCCCTGGGTGGGCCCTAGCGACAACGACCCGGGAGGGCCCGCGGCCGCCGCGGGCCCTCCCGTCCCGACCAGGACTGGAGCGCACATGAGACGACGACTTCTCTTCACGACTGCGGCGCTCGCGACCGCGATCGCCGGGCTGCTCGGCGGCGTCCTCGTCGCGAAGCCCGACACGGTGACCGCATCGGGCGTCCGCCCGGAGGCGGCGGCCGGCCGGCTCCTCGACGGGTTCGCAGCCGGCGACACGGCCTCCTACGCCGCACAGCTCGAGCAACGCGTCGAGGCGAGCCCGGAGGACGCCGAGGCGCTCATGCTGCTCGGGCTCGCCTACCAGCAGCGAGCGCGCGAGACCGGCGACCCGGGCTTCTATCCCCGCTCGGAGGAAGCGCTCCGGCGCTCGCTCGAGCTCGTCCCCGAGAACGACCTCGCCGTGACCGGCCTGGCCGCTCTCGCGGCGTCGCGCCATCGCTTCGACGAGGCCCGGCGCCTGGCCCGGCGCGCGCTCGATCTCAACCCGTCCAGCGCGGCCGCCCTCGGGATTCTCGGCGACGCGAACGTCGAGACCGGCCGCTATCGCGCCGCGTTCGCCGCCTTCGACCGGATGGCGGCGATCAAGCCGTCTGCCGCCGCCTACGCGCGTGTCTCCTACGCGCGCGAGCTGCTTGGTCGGAGCGGCGGGGCGACCGCCGCAATGAGGTTGGCCGTCTCGGCGGCGGCGGGCTCGGCGGAGCCTGCCGCCTGGTCCCGCACCCAGCTCGGCAACCTCCATGCGCAGGGCGGCCGCCTCGGCGCGGCGGGGCGGGAGTACGAGCGCGCCCTCGACCACCTCCCCGAGTACGCTCCCGCGCTCGCCGGGCTGGCGACCCTCGAGCTCTGGCGCGGGCGGCCCGCCGACGCGGCGCGGCTCTTCGACAGGGCGCTCGCAGGGCAGCCGCTGCCCGAGTTCGCCATAGGCCTCGGGGACGCCCTGGCGCAGGCGGGGCAGGCGGCTGCGGCGGAGCGCGCTTACCGCCGCGCGGAGGAGCTCGAGGAGCGCTTCGCCGAGAGCGGCGGCCGGAATGACCTCGAGACGGCGCTCTTCGACCTCGACCACGACCGGGACGTCGGCGATGCTCTCGTGCGCGCGCGCGAAGGCCGCGCCCTGCGGCCGAGCGTCGAGGGGGAGCACGTGGTCGCGTGGGCGCTCTTCAAGAACGGCCGCTGCCGGGAGGCGCGGGCACACTCCGTCCGTGCCCTGCGACTGGGCACGAAGGACTGGGGAGCGATGCTCCACCGGAGCCTGATCGAGTCGTGCCTCGGAAACCCGGACGCCGCGCGGCTCTGGCGGGAACGGGCGCTGGCCGCGAACCGCTACGCGCTCGCCTCGTTCGGCCCGCTCGCGGCGCACCGGCGCTGAGCGAACCCTCCTAGAATCGGCCGGCGATGGCGACGTCGCCGGCCGACCTCACCCGCAACGCGGTGGATCTGCTCCCCGCCGGGGAGCTCGAGCGCAAGCTCGCGCTCGGGCGGACCCTGCGCGTGAAGCTCGGGATCGACGTGACCGCCCCGCACGTCCACGTCGGCCACGCAATCCCGCTTCAACGCATGGCCGCGTTTCAGCGGGCCGGCCACGTCGGCGTCCTCATCATCGGCGACTACACGACCAGGATCGGGGATCCGTCGGGCCGCTCGAGCGAGCGACCGATCCTCTCCGACGCGGAGATCGACGCGAACGCGCAGACCTACCTGGCGCAGGCGGCGCAGATCGTCGACACGAGCACCGACCGGTTGGAGGTCAGGTACAACGGCGAGTGGCTCGCCAAGCTCGACTTCGCCGAGGTCGTGCGCCTGACGCGGACGATCACGGTCGCCCGCCTGCTCGAGCGCGACGACTTCGCCAAGCGGTACGAGGCGCAGACCGCGATCTCGGTCTCCGAGCTCCTCTATCCGTTCATGCAGGCCTACGACTCGGTGGCGATCCAGGCCGACGTCGAGCTGGGCGGGACCGACCAGCTCTACAACCTGCTCGCCGGCCGCGAGGTGATGGCGGCCTACGGGCTCGAGCCGCAGGTGGCGCTCACGACGCCGCTCCTGCTCGGGCTCGACGGGCGCAAGATGAGCGCCTCCCTGGGCAACTACATCGGCCTCACCGACCCGCCCGAGGAGCAGTTCGGCAAGACGATGCGGATCTCCGACGAGCTGCTGCCCGAGTACTACCGCCTCGTCTTCGAGGCCGACGCCGACCCCGAGGCGCTCGAGCCGATGGAGGCGAAGCTGGCCCTCGCCCGCTTCGTCGTGACCCGCTCGCACGGCGAGGAGGCGGCGCGGCACGCCGAGGATCACTTCACGCGCGTGGTGCGCGAGGGCCGGG
>JBOHAM010000143.1:0-3986 GCA_050697735.1 Gaiellaceae bacterium
GCCGGCAGGGGCTCGGCGACTGTGCGAACCGGTTCCACTACTACCGGCTGACAGCGGACGACCGGATCCTCTGGGGCGGCTACGAGGCCGTGTACCGCTACGGCGGACCGGTCGGCCCCGAGCACGACGACGACGAGCAGACGTTCGCCATGCTCGCGCAGCACTTCTTCACAACGTTCCCGCAGCTCGAGGGCATCCGCTTCACCCACCGCTGGGGCGGGGCGATCGACACGTGCAGCCGCTTCTCGGTCTTCTTCGGCACGGCTCACCGGGGCCGGGTCGCCTTCGCGGTCGGCTACACGGGCCTCGGCGTCGTCGCAACCCGCTTCGGCGCGCGCGTGGCCCTCGACCTGCTCGACGGCCGCGAGACCGAGGCCACTCGCCTCCGCTACGTGCGCTCGACGCCGGTGCCGTTCCCGCCCGAGCCGCTGCGCTCGGGCGTGATCCAGCTCACGCGCAACCGCCTCGCCGCCGCCGACCGCAACGCGGGCCGGCGCGGCCTCTGGCTCCGCACCCTCGACCGCCTCGGCCTCGGCTTTGACAGCTGAGCCCCTGGGACCTGCTGGGTGTCAGGTCTTGCATTTCGGCATCTGCAAAGCCGCGTTGCTCCAGCGGGCTGCCGAGCGGTTTGCGTGAATGCAAGACCTGACACCGTGGGTTCTCCACGTTGCACCATCGCGCCTTCGACGAGGATCTCGTCGGCGTCTCCCCGGACTACGAGGTGCGGATTTCGCGGCGCTTGCTCGACGAGACGGGCCGATGCTGGAGCTCTTGAAAGGCCTCCACGGGCAGTCCCTGCATGTCCCCGAGTGGCGGCCCTCCGCCCCGACGAGGAGCGGCTCGCCGAGCGCTTCGACCGCTTTCTCGCGCGCAGCGGCGGTTAGAGTCGCCGGAGATGGCCGGACGCCGCACAATCGACGAGGTGCTCACGGAGGCTCGCGACGGGCTCCGGCGCCTGCTTCCCGAGGAGGCGTGGGCGGCGGCGCAGGACGGGGCCGTGCTGGTCGACGTCCGCTCCGAGGACGAGCGCCCGCGCCAGGATGCCCTTCTTCCGGGAGCGTTCCACCATCCGCTCTCGGTCGTCCACTGGCGGCTCGATCCGGCCGTGCCGACGAGCAACCCGAAGCTCCCGCTCGACGCGCACGTGATCCTCGTTTGCCGCGAGGGCTACTCCTCGAGCCTCGCCGCCGCCCTGCTGCGGGCGATCGGTTTCGACCGGGCCACCGACGTCGTCGGGGGCGTGGCCGCCTGGAAGGCGGCGGGGCTCCCGCTCGTGCCCGCGGAGCGAACGAGACCCAGGCTGGTGGCTCGCGCCTAGAATCGGGGGAGGGGGGAACCCCCTAACCACGATGGCTGACAGCTTCGGAGCACTCGGGCAGATCGACGCCGGCGGGCGGTCGCTCTCGATCGCGCGCCTGGACGCGCTCTCCGATGAGACGGACGTTGCGCGCCTGCCGTACACGCTGCGCGTCCTGCTCGAGAACGTCCTCCGCGCGGAGGCCCTCGGGATCGGGAGCGCCGAGGAGGTGCGCGCGGTCGCCGGTTGGCGCGCCGACGCCGATCCAGAGGACGAGATCTCCTTCCGCCCGGCGCGGGTCCTCCTCCAGGACTTCACGGGCGTGCCGGCGATCGTGGACCTCGCCGCCATGCGGGAGGCGATGGTCGCGCTGGGCGGCGACCCGGCGGCGATCAACCCGCAGATCCCCGCCGAGCTCGTGATCGACCACTCGGTGCAGGTGGACGAGTTCGGCTCGCGGCTGGCGATCTTCAAGAACACAGAGCGCGAGTTCGAGCGGAACCGCGAGCGCTACGCCTTCCTCCGCTGGGGCCAGGGCGCCTTCGCGAACTTCAAGGTCGTCCCCCCGAACACGGGCATCGTCCACCAGGTGAACCTCGAGTACCTCGCGCGCGTCGTCGAGGCGAGGGAGCAGAGCGGGCGGACGTGGGCCTTCCCGGACACGCTCATCGGCACCGATTCGCACACGACGATGGTGAACGGGCTCGGCGTCCTCGGCTGGGGCGTGGGCGGGATCGAGGCGGAGGCGGTCCTCCTGGGCGAGCCGGTGTCCATGCTCGTGCCGCAGGTGGTCGGCTTCCGGCTCAGCGGCCAGCTCCCCGAGGGGGCGACGGCCACCGACCTCGTGCTCGCCGTGACGCAGATCCTCCGGCAGGTCGGCGTGGTGGGGAAGTTCGTCGAGTACTTCGGCGAAGGCCTCGTCGGCCTCCCGCTCGCCGACCGGGCGACGATCGGCAACATGTCGCCCGAGTACGGCGCCACGTGCGGCTTCTTCCCCGTCGACGAGGAGACGCTCCGCTACCTCCAGCTGACCGGGCGGAGCGCCGAACAGGTCGAGCTCGTCGAGGCGTACTCGCGCGTGCAGGGGCTCTTCCACGATCCGGGACACGAGCCCGAGTACTCGCAGGTCGTCGACCTCGACCTCGGGGACGTCGAGCCGAGCCTCGCGGGGCCTCGGCGGCCGCAGGACCGCGTCGCGCTCACGGACGCCAAGTCGTCTTTTCTGGATTCGCTCTCGACGTTCGGGGTGCCGTACAGCAACGGCTCGAAGGACAAGTCGCTCGCCGACTCGTTCCCGGCCAGCGATCCACCCGGGTTCACGGAGCCGGGGCATCACCGGGAGCCGGACGAGGAGCCCCCGGCACCCGTGGCCGTGCAGGAGCGTGCAGCGGCCTCCGTCCCTGTCTCCATGGAGGGCGAGTCCTTCGAGCTCGAGCACGGCTCGGTCGTGATCGCCGCGATCACGAGCTGCACGAACACCTCCAACCCGTCGGTCATGGTCGCCGCCGGTCTGCTCGCCAAGAACGCCGTCGAGCGCGGGCTGGCCCGCAAGCCGTGGGTGAAGTCCAGTCTCGCGCCCGGCTCGCGCGTGGTCACGGAGTACTACGACAAGGCCGGCCTCACCGAGTACCTGGACGAGCTCGGCTTCCAGACGGTGGGCTACGGCTGTACGACCTGCATCGGGAACTCGGGGCCGCTGCCGGACGAGATCTCGGCCGCGATCGAGGAGGGCGAGCTCGTCGTCTGCTCGGTCCTCTCCGGGAACCGCAACTTCGAGGCACGCATCCATCCCGAGGTGAAGGCGAACTACCTCGCCTCGCCGCCGCTCGTGGTCGCCTACGCGCTTGCCGGGCGGCTCGACGTCGACCTGACCAGCGAGCCGCTCGGGCAGGACGCCGACGGCGGCGACGTCTTCCTCCGCGACCTCTGGCCCACGCCCGCGCAGGTGAAGGAGACGATCGCGGAGGCGATCTCGGAGGACATGTTCCGGCGCACCTACGCGGACGTCTTCACCGGCGACGAGCACTGGGCCTCGCTCCCGGTGCCCGAAGGCGACCTCTTCGCCTGGGACGAGGACTCGACCTACGTGCGGCTGCCGCCCTACTTCGAGGGCATCGGTCCGGAGCCGGGCGCGGTCGAGGACGTGACCGGCGCCCGCTGCCTCGTCACGGTGGGCGACAGCGTCACCACCGACCACATCTCGCCGGCCGGCTCGATCCGCCAGGACAGCCCGGCGGGCCGCTACCTCGTCGAGCACGGCGTCGAGCGCAGGGAGTTCAACTCCTACGGCTCGCGCCGTGGGAACCATGAGGTGATGGTGCGCGGCACCTTCGCCAACGTGCGCCTGCGGAACCTCCTCGTGCCCGAGAGCGAGGGGACCTGGACGGCGCACCTGCCCGACGGCGAGGAGACCACCATCTTCGAGGCGGCCGAGCGCTACCGGGCCGAGGGCGTGCCGCTGATCGTGCTCGCCGGAAAGGAGTACGGCTCCGGCTCGTCCCGCGACTGGGCGGCGAAGGGCCCGAACCTCCTCGGCGTCCGCGCGGTGATCGCCGAGAGCTACGAGCGCATCCACCGCTCGAACCTGATCGGCATGGGCATCGTCCCGCTCCAGTATCCCGACGGCGAGAACGCCGAATCGCTGGGCCTCAGCGGCCACGAGGAGTTCCAGGTGCACGGGCTCCAAAAC
>JBOHAM010000144.1:0-15718 GCA_050697735.1 Gaiellaceae bacterium
CACCGACGACCGCGAGCGAATCGGCTACCCTGTCGGCGCACGGCGCATTCGTCTAGTGGCCTAGGACGCCGCCCTCTCACGGCGGTAGCACGGGTTCGAATCCCGTATGCGCCTCTACTGCATTCGGCTGTAACACGAAGCCGCCGACGCTCCCCCATGAGAGGTCGCGTACACGCTCCATCGCGAGCTGCTTCTTGCGCCTTCGAAGGTAGACGAGAGTCGTCTCCAGCCGGGAGTGGCCGAGGATGTCCTTGAGCGCGAGGAGCTGATCCGGATGGGCCTCGTCGAAGCGGACGGCGAACGCCGCGCGCAGCGCGTGAGCGTGCGAGCGGACGTGGGCGCGAGCGGCGACCCGACGCACGGTCTCCCAGATCACTTTCGGAGAACGTTCGCGCCGCCGCACGCTGGCGGGTCGCCGGTTCGGTATCACGTACTCGTCCGGCCCGACGGCGACCTCGCTCGACTCCCATCCGGCGCGGAGGATTGCGACGAGCTCGTCCGGCATCGGTTTTACGACGACCTTCCCGCCCTTCTCCTGGAAGCGCATGCTGCCGCCCTTGAGGTGGACGTCTCGCTGGCGCACCTGTGCGGCAGCTCGGCGACGCGGCCCGAGATAGGCCGGAACGGCGATCGTGAGCAGCTCCTGCCAGTCCTCGCACGCGGAAAACATGCGAGTCACGTCGTCATCGGAGATGGTCACGACGTCGCCTCGGCTGGAAGGAGCCGGGGTCGGTGAACACGCTCCATCGGACTCGTCTCGATGCAGCCCTCGTCGCGCAGGAACTCGAACAAGCGTTTGAGGCAGGAGACATATAGAGCGAGCGTGGCGGGCGCGGCGTCGTTCCAGCACGAGAGGAACCGACGGCACTCAGCCGGCGTCACTTCGGCCGGGTGCTTTCGGCTTCCGACCTGGTCCGCCAGCTGGAAGAGGATCCGCTCGTACGTGCGACGCGTTTCGCTCGTCCGCTCGCTCGCGAGCGGCAGCGCCGTGATCGTGACGAGCGCCGTCGTCGTCATCCTGTTCGTGCTCGTCACCGCTCCGCTGTCAGGTCACGCGATCGCCCAGGCGGCTCGGCGTCGCTCGACCCGATCGACCGACGACCCGCCTCGGGGAGAGTCAGGACGGTGAGGGGTTCGCGACGGCGTGTTCCTTGGCTGCCCGCCCGCGAGTGGCTGGCATGATGCCGTCATGGCGTCTCGGGGCGGCACGAGCGAAGCAACGGGCACCAGCATCTTCGACCGCATCGTCTGCGGAGTCGACGGGACGCCGGAGAGCCTGTTCGCGGTGAAGCAGGCGGCGCGGCTCCAGGGACCGGAAGGCAGCCTGCTGCTCGTCGTCGCGATGAGCCTCGCCAAGGCCGCGCACGCAGGTATGGCGGCTCGCCACGCCGCAGACCTCCTGCAGACCGAGGCCGAGGAAGCCATGGCGGAAGCCAAGGAGCTCGTCCCTGCCGAAGGCAAGATCGTGGACGGCGATCCGGCCGCTGTCCTGCTCGACGAGGCGGAGAACGCGACGCTGCTCGCCCTCGGCTCGCACGGTCGCAGGCGCGCCGCCGGGATCCTGCTCGGAACGGTCGCGGCACGGATGCTCCACGAAGCACCCTGTCCGGTTCTGATCGCCCGTCCGGCTCGCGACCCGGAGACATGGCCCCAGGCGATCGTCGCGGGTGTGGACGGTTCGCCCGAGTCGGAGCTCGCGGTCGCTGCCGCCCGCTCGGTGGCGCGCTCCTGCGAGGCAGACCTCCGCGTCGTGTCGGCGATGAGCGATCAGGTCGATCGCGACGCCGCCCAGAGGATCGCACCCGAGCTCGAGGAGTCGGACGGGCGCGCGCTGGGCATGCTCGTGTCCGAATCCGAGCAGGCCGATCTCGTCGTGGTCGGCAGCCGGGGGCTGCAAGGTCTGAAGTCGCTCGGGAGCGTCAGCGAGCGGATCGCGCACCAGGCGAGTTGCTCCGTGCTCGTCGTACGCGGCGCGGCACGCAGCTGATCGGGCCGCCGAGATGAGCCCCGTCCGGCCGACCGTCACCCTGATCGGACGGCGGCTCGAGCCCGAGCACCATCGGGTTCGCGCCTGCCGTTCACGTGGGCGCCGCTGGCTGCGGATGCCGTTCAGCCGTGAGGTCTAGATGGAGTTCCTGTCATCCGGGCCGGAAGAAGCCCGGCGGCCCGCGCGGTCGATCTCGAAGACCGTGAGCGGGAGGTGAAACGCCTCACTGACCCGCTCGACCAACCCACGCTCCTGCCAGGCGCTGTGATCTGACGCCCGGAGTGCGATCACGATGTGGTCCGGCCCGAAGCGCCGGACGGCGTCGGCGAAGGCGCTGAGCGGGGTCTCATCACCCACGGCGCCCGTGACCTCGCCCTCCGGCGCCAGTTCCTCCACATGACTCATCACGGTACGCAGGCGCTCGTCCGCTTCGTGGCGGACGCGGTCGGTGTCGGACGCGATCCACTCGAGCCGGCCCGGCAGCACCGGGGTGACGACGAGGATCTCGGAAGCGGACGCAATCAGCGACTGGATCGACGCGGGCAGCTCGGCGGGGTCCGCCAAGGCGGCGCCGGTCACGATCAGAAGGCGCGGGCGCTCAATCGTCGACATGCGCGTCACCCCCAGGCGAAGTACACGATAAAGGCGAGTGCGACGATGATTGCGACGACGACGGCGACCACGACCCAAACGCCGGCGAGCGCAAGCGCCGGCGTTCGCGGCGTCCGGACGCGCTCGGCCTCGGAGGCGAGCTCCTCACCCCGGCGGCGAGGCCCGTTGTCGGGCGGCGTGCCCTCCATGACCCAGAACCGTACTCCCTCGTCGCGTGGGTTGCGTGCGAGGGTGACATGGATGCCAAGAGCGGTCAGAATGGGCGCCATCTTTGCGATGAGGGTCACGGACGCCATGTCGGGCAACGTCGTCACCGTCTCCCCGGAGACGTCGCTGAAGGATGCGGCGGAGTTGCTCGCCGGCCATCAGATCTCGGGTCTTCCCGTCGTCGACCAAGAGAACGTGATCGGCGTGATCTCGGAGGCCGACATCGTTGCTCGCACCACCGGACGGAGAGAGTCGCCGGGACTGCTGCGAGAGATCTTCGCCGGGCGGAAAGGTCCCGATCAGGTGGAGCAGACGCGCGTGGCCGAGGCGATGACCTCGCCCGCGGTCACGATCGCGCCAGACCGTCCGGTCGCCGAAGCGGCCCGCCTGATGATCGACAAGAAGGTGAACCGGCTTCCGGTGATCGAGGGCTCACACCTCGTCGGGATCGTGACGCGTGCGGACCTCGTCCGCGCCTTCGTCAGGCCCGACGAGGAGCTCGAGCACGAGATCCGGCGGGACGTCGCAGAGGGTGCGCTCTGGATCGATCCGAGCGGACTGGAGGTCGATGTCCAGGACGGGGTCGTCACCCTTGCCGGAGAGGTCGAGCGGCGGGCGGATGCCGAGCTGCTCGAACGTTTCACTCAGGCGGTGCCCGGCGTCGTGTCGCTGCAGTCCGACCTCAAGTGGAGGCTGGACGAGCCCAAGGTTGCTCCCAGCGATCCGCGCGTCCCGCCTCCCCCGGCCCGCTGACTCGAGCTGCCCGGGGCGGCGCCGTGATGCGCCGGCGACTAGGGGGCTACGCTCCCCGGATGGATCAAGTCGTGCAGGTCATCGGAGCCATGCTCATCCTCGCCGCATACGCAGCCGCTCAGATCGGCGCGCTGAACCAGCGCTCGCGCGTCTACCTCGTCCTCAATCTCGTGGGGTCGGCCGTGCTCACCGTGCTCGCCTGGCACGAGGAGCAGTGGGGATTCCTCCTCCTCGAAGGCGTCTGGGCGCTGGTCTCGCTCTGGGGGTTGGCCCAGGTCTGGCGCGGAAACCCTCCGGCCGAGGTACATCCGTAGCTCAGGAGCCCCCGAGGTGAAGGATCGGAGCGTGGCCTGGAGGATCGCTCGGTTCACGGCCTTCCTGCTCGTGTGCGTCTCTCGGCGCTCGCAGGCGCCTACCTTCTCATTCGCTCCTTTGCGACCACGGTGGAGCCGTTCTCGCTCGGGACGCTCAGCGTGAAGGCCGTTCCCTCTCCGGACGGCCGGGTCGACGTCTACGTCCCTGTCGTGGATTGGGGCATTCGCGCGTCTCCCTACGCGGCGCCGGTGGCAGTAGAGGTCCGCTTTCGGTCCCTGGATCGCGCCGAAGCTCTGGATGCCCTTCAAGGGGGCGCCCCCGCTCGCGAGAGACTCAGTGACCTCCGAGACGAGGTGGCCGACGTCGGTCGCGCTGCGATTGTTCGCTCGACGCTACTCGGTCTTGTGGGAGGTGTTGCCGGTGGGCTGTTGGGTGGTGCCGTGGTGGGCGCGGCACTTCGCCGGCGGCGATGGCTGGGGTACGGGGCCGCGATCGGGCTCGTCGTTCCGCTCGCCT
This sequence comes from Gaiellaceae bacterium, assembly GCA_050697735.1. Classification (GTDB taxonomy): domain Bacteria; phylum Actinomycetota; class Thermoleophilia; order Gaiellales; family Gaiellaceae; genus JAIBJN01. The sequence goes on from JBOHAM010000144.1 coordinate 4,391, forward strand.
ACGCGGGAATCGTCTTTGCGACTCTCCGCCACGTCGACTATGCGGCCTTCGGGCGGCCGACGTTCTACGCGCACGGGAGCGAGCTGCCGCGACTTCTGGAGCTCTCGGAACAGCTCCTGGATGCCGGTGGGAGCTACACGTAATCGTACGAGCAGTCGCTCGTGGGGCTCGCGAACCTCGTCGCCTTCGCCGGGGAGATCCGCAGCCCGGAAACGCCCGGGACATCCGTCGTCCTCGCCTCCGATCTGCATGCGAACGCGCTCGTCCTCCCCGTCCTCGAGAGCTACACCATGGACAAGCCGGTTTTCCTCGCGGGTGACTTCACGCTTCGCGGCACGACACCGGAAAGTCGCCTCGTGCCCTTGATCAGAAGCCTCGGGGAGACGGTGGTCGCGGTCCCGGGAAACCACGACTCCCGGCCGTTCATGGTCGAGCTCGCACGCGCCGGAGTCATCGTCCTGACACGCGACGGCCGCCTCCGCCCGGACGGCACGACGGACGGACAGCCGATCGTGGAGATCGACGGGCTCGAGGTTGCGGGTTTCGACGATCCGCTCGAGGGTCGAACCGGACAGCTGGAGGCCCGCCCCCTCGATCTGTCGGAGTCGGACTTTGCGACGGCCTCGGCGGAGCTCGTCGCCTGGTTCGAGGAGCTCCCCTCCAGGCCCGACATCCTCCTCGTCCACCAGCACGGGCTTGCGCACACGCTGCTCGACCGCCTTCCCAACCCGGGAGAAGACCCTCCTCTCCTCATCTTCACGGGGCACGATCACGAACAGCACCTCCACGAGGAGGAAGGCGGCATCCTCGTGGACGGAGGGACGGTGGGCGCGGGGGGACCGTTCGAGATCGGCGTCGAGGGTGCTGGGTTCGCCGAGATCCACTTTTCCGACGGCGCGGAACCTCGTGCCGTCGACCTGATCGAGGTGGAGCCCATCTCGGGGAATGCACGCGCGAGCCGGACGATCCTCGCTCGTGCGCCCGAATAGCTAGAGCACCTGGGCGAGGAACTGCTGCGACCGCTCGTGGCGGGGGCTGGCGAACAGCATTCGCATGAAGGCTAAGCCGAGGTCGGCCGATCGGCGAGCGCCGATGGCCGGCGATCGGGTTCGTCCGGAGCGGGCGGTTCAATGGATGCGATGCGGGACCGATTGGAGGCCGAGCTGGATCGCGCGGTGGCTGAGCTCGAGGGCCACATGGCGAGTTGGAGGTATGCCTTCGCGATGGCCGCGGGCTGTCACGGTGGGCGCGATCACCCCGTCCACTGGGAGACCCAAGCGCGCACCGACCAGCTAGAGGCGCGCTGTCGCGATCTTCGCGCCCGGCTGGCCGAGCACACGCCGTAGCTCGCTGGATTTCGACAGGTTTAGGCAGATTCGCTCCGGGAAGGCTCACGAAGAGCCGAGAGCGTCGAGTGACGCACCCGTGAGCATCGCGCTCGGCCCAACGCGAAGGAGCGAGACTTGGGAATCCGTCCATGAGCGCGGAGCTGCTGCGCCGGCTGCTGGCGGAGGCGATCGGGACCGGGATATTGGTGCTGTTCGGGGCGGGCTCGGTGGTCGCAGCGCTCACGCTCGGCGACGGGGAGCTCGACTACGCCGGCCTTGGCATGGTGGCGATCACCTTCGCGCTGGCGATCGCACTGGCCATCTACGCGTTCGGCAACACCTCCGGCGCGCACCTCAATCCGGCCGTGACGGTGTCGCTGGCGGCGGTCCGCCGCTTCCCGTGGCCAGACGTTCCGGCCTACGTCGGCGCCCAGCTGGTCGGCGCCCTCGTGGGGGCGGCGCTGATCCCCGCCATCTTTGGCGGCGACGCGATCGATCTCGGTAGCGGTCAGACGAGCATCGCGGACGGCACGACGTACCTCCAGGCCATCGTCGCGGAGGCGCTCGGCACGTTCCTGCTGGTCACCGCCATCATGGCGCTCGCGGTGGACCGGCGCGCGCCGGGCGGCTGGGCGGGGTTGATGATCGGCCTGGCCGTGGCGGCGGGGATCCTGCTGATCGGCCCGCTCACGGGAGGATCGCTCAATCCGGCGCGCACGTTCGGCCCCCTGGTCGTTGGCGCCGTCGGAGGCGGAGACGCCTTCTGGGGTGACTTCCCCGCCTACGTCATCGGTCCGGTCCTCGGAGGGATCCTGGCCGCGGTCGCCTACGACGCGGTCGCGCGGCCGCGCGAGTTTGACGAGCCCGAGCCCGCGCAGGGCACGCAGGGCGACATCGAGGGCCGGGAGGCACCGGTTTCGATAAGCGCAACAGATACGGAGAGGAGCAGCCATGGCTGAGAACAGAGGCGTCGCCTACATGGGCACGGGCAAGGTCGAGGTGCAGGACATTGACTTCCCGTCTTTCGAGCTGAGGGACGGTCCGGGCGTCAACCCAGCCAACGTCGGACGCAAGGTCCCACACGGGGCGATCCTGAAGTGCGTGGCGACGAACATCTGCGGCTCGGATCAGCACATGGTCCGCGGCCGCACCACCGCGCCCGAGGGGTTGATCCTCGGACACGAGATCACCGGCGAGGTGATCGAGACCGGGCCCGGCGTCGAGTTCATCAAGAAAGGTGACCTCTGCTCGGTGCCGTTCAACATCGCCTGCGGCCGCTGCCGCATGTGCAAGACCGGCAACACGGGCGTCTGCCTGAACGTCAACCCCGACAGGCCTGGCTCGGCGTACGGCTATGTCGACATGGGCGGCTGGGTTGGTGGTCAGGCGGAGTACGTGCTCGTGCCCTACGCGGACTGGAACCTGCTCAAGTTCCCCGACAAGGAGCAGGCGCTGGAGAAGATCCTCGACCTGACGATGCTCTCGGACATCTTCCCGACCGGCTACCACGGCTGCTACACAGCCGGCGTCACGTCCGGCTCGACCGTCTACATCGCCGGCGCCGGCCCGGTGGGACTCGCGGCGGCGCACTCGGCCCAGCTGCTCGGAGCCGCCGTGGTGATCGTCGGCGACATGATCCCCGAGCGTCTGGCGCAGGCGCGCAGCTTCGGCTGCGAGACCATCGACCTCACGAAGGGCGACCCCAAGGACCAGATCGAGCAGATCCTCGGCGTCCCCGAGGTCGATGCCGCCGTCGACGCCGTCGGCTTCGAGGCGAAGGGCCACGGATCAGAGGCAAGCCAGGAGGCGCCTGCGACGGTGCTCAACTCGATCATGGACGTCACCCGAGTGGCCGGCAAGCTGGGTATCCCCGGCCTGTACGTGACCGGCGACCCGGGCGGTGTCGACGAAGCGGCCAAGCAGGGCTCGCTGTCGATCCGGATCGGGCTCGGGTGGGCAAAGTCGCACAGCTTCGCCACCGGCCAGTGCCCGGTCATGAAGTACCACCACGGGCTGATGCAGATGATCCTCAACGACCGCGCGCAGATCGCGAAGGCCGTGAACGCCACGATCATCACGCTGGACGAGGCGCCGCAGGGGTATCACGACTTCGACGGCGGAGCAGCCAAGAAGTTCGTGCTCGACCCGCACGGCCAGTTGGCGGCCTGAGCCGCCCACCACTCTGGCGCGGCCGGGACACCCGGCCGCGCCAGGCCCGCCCGGCGAGCTGCCCGGGCGGGGTGCGGCGCCGCCGGCCCGCGAGGAGCTCCGAATCACTCGACTCTGTCGAGCGCCGGATCGGGTTGCTCTCCCAGGTACTCCACCCACGCCCGCTTTATGCACGGGTAATGCGTCGCCGCCTCGACGAGGTCCATGAAGTTGGCGATGTTTGCGTCAAATCGCTCCTGCAGCAGCTCGTTCGCAATGCGACCCTCGCTCGTGAACGCGTGGTGCGCCTGTGCGAGCGAAAACATGTCTGGGTACAGCCGGGCGCCAAGATGTTCGAACGGGACGCGCAAGGCCCAGAGGCCGCGGTTGCCGCCGACCATCGAGGGCGAGGCGGAAAGAAGCAGACCGTGGAGCTCGTTGAACGGCTGCGGACGGTACCGGGAGACCCAGTCGATGACGTTCTTGAGTAGCCCGGGGATCGAAGCGTTGTACTCAGGAGACGCTACGACGAAGGCATCGCAAGCCTCGAGACGGCCACGCAGCGCATTCGCCCCCGGCGGAAAGGCTCCTCGCTGCACATCGGCGTCGTACGACGGCACGTCGAAATCCCGCATCGACGCGAGATCGACCGTGCCGCCATTCGCTTCGATGGTTAGCGCCGCCAAACGCGCGAGCCGCGTGTTCAGCGAGTCCGCGCGCAGAGATGCGGAAAAAACGAGGTAGGTCACGGGCTCGCGCAGCGCGATGCCATCGCCCTTTCGCGCCTTGGCGAGTTCGTTCTGTCCGTCGGCGGACACGCGGGCTAGGCTCCCACCCCCGGCGGGACGCTGCCTCCACGGTCGAGCGAAGAGCATCATCGGTGAGCGCAGTCTAGGGCCATGCGGCGCGCCGACCAACGTGGCTGCTCGGTGAACGAGCCTCCGCTAGCGAATGACCTCGACGTCGAAAGAGGCTGGATGTCCTGGGCTCCTGAAAACGCCAAGTCCTGCGAACCCGAGGGCCCACAGGACTTGACGTGACGACTCTGACAGACCGACGGCAGGCGGTCAAGCCGGCAAGACTCGCCTGACTGCCGACGGCACTTGCATCCCTGGTCACGTGCTCGAAGCCGACGGCGCCATCAGCTCGAGCATGCGGACGCTTTCGCCGCCTACATTCGCGAAAGTGCGGGCGGTTCCCGCGGGTGCGAGCGCAAAATCCCCAGAACGAGCCTCGATCCGCTCGTCCCCGAGCCGTAGCGAGAGCGTCCCCTCTAGAACGTAGAAACCCGAGACGGGCGCGCCATCGCGAGTCACCAGCGGAGCTTGAAAGCTGGGCGCAAGAATCATCTCCGCCAGGGAGAAGAAGCCGCCGACGTCGGAGCCCTCGGCCCTCAAGACGGCAGCCCTCTCTCCCGTCATGATCGGCGCTCCCTCTCCCTGACCGCGGAAGACCGCGTCCGACAGCGGGCGGCCGCCGTCGGCAGGCGGCTCGAACTGATCGAATTCCTCGGCGTTCCCGCGCCGGCCGTCTCGAGCGGCGCGGAGCATCTCCGCGAAGCCCATGTTCGGCGCGTGGATGTTGAGGAACACGACGGTCGCGTCGCTTCCGTTCCGAAAGGTATGAACGACGTTCGGCGGCGCGGCCGCAAACGTCCCCGCCGCGCCCGTCATACGGGTCACATCCGGGCCGAGTCCGAGCTCGAGCGCCCCTTCGAGGACGTAGAAGGCGTCCGTGTGCCGCTTGTGGACATGTGGCGGCGGCCCTTCTTGGCCCGGCTCGTAACGGAACCACGTCACCGCCAGCTGATCAAAGTCGGCCAGAATCCGAATCGTCCGCTCCAGCCGGTCGAAGATCGTCTCGCCCTCTCCCGGCCGAAGGACGACCGCCCGTGCTGCGTCGAGCTCCACCCGCTACGTCAGGCTGAGCTCACCCTTGCCGAGGCCCAGCTCGGCGGTAGCTCGAGGTAGGACGCGTCGAGCTCGTCGATCGACTGGACGCCCAGGAACGCGAGCGCCTCGTCGATCTGCTGGCGGGCAACGCCATCGTGAACCTCCTGACTCGCGCGCGTCGATGGAACCCAACCCATACCCCCGGCCCCTCATGCTCGAAACGCCATCGCCGCTTTCGGCCGCTCAGTTCCTGTCGAAGAAGTCATCGCTCCGGAAAGGAGGCGCGTCCCAAGGACGTCTCTACACGCGCTGCAGGTGCGTGTCCTTGAACCCGCTCGGATACTTGAGACCGTAGCCGATCGCCCGGTCCACTCCAATGTGGGTCAGCCAGATCAGGGCTACCGCGACGGCGGCGTCGTTATCGGCCAGAACTCCGACCGCTCCCAGAACCAGGGGGAGGGCGTACGTGTGGACGACGTCGTAGGCGACGGCGCCTACACGGGGTCCTGCCGCATAGGCGGCCATAGCGAGATCCGGCGCGAGAGCAAGAACGAGAATCAACCACCACGGATGGTCTGCCCAGAAGTAGATGACAAGGGCCGCGGCGGCCACAGCCACTCCTTCCAGATGGAGGAGGGAGCGTGGTAAGCGTTCCCCTGTCAAGACACCCATCGTGGTCATGGCACCCTCCTCGTCCGACGTCTCATGGCTGTCATACTGACCCGCGAGACGACCCTGCCAGAAGGGGACCGGCATGGAGCGAATGCTCATCACCGTGGTCGTCGTGGCCACGTCGATGCTCGTCTTGGGGGGGCCGGCATACGCCGACGACCGTCGCTGCGCCGGCACGATCGGTGCGCGTACGATCGACGGGAACGTCATCGTTCCGGCGGGAAGGACGTGCCGGCTCGTCGGTACCCGCGTCGACGACAACGTGTTCGTGAAAGCGAATGCTCGGCTCATCGCGCGGGGGGTCAGAGTCGGCGGGAATATCCAGGCGGAGAACCATCTGCTCGTGCGGGTCATCGGTCGCTGGGTCGGCGGCAGGTATGTCCGGTCGCGCATCGGCGGTGACATCCAGCTCTTCTCGGGACGCTTCAGCGAGATACGCCGTGCTGTCATCGGCGGCAACCTGCAGTCGAAGCAGAACAATCGCCGGCAGTACGCCGTGATGAACCGGATCGGCGCCGACCTGCAAGCCTTCTCGAACCGGAACGGCTACCGGATCCACCGCAACGTGATCGACGGCAACCTGCAGTGCAAGAGCAACAGGCCCCGGCCAACCGGCGACCACAACCGCGTGCAAGGCAACAAGGAAGACCAGTGCCGCCGCATGTAACGCCGCGCCAGGCGAGAGACGCGGGCTGAGCTCGATCAGCGCCGCACCGCGAACGACGAGTCACTTCAAGAGCCGTACACTGATCTACCCACGTCCGAGGCTCTCGTGAGCGACCACCAACACGGAGAGCATGACCAGCGCTCGCTTGCGCACGCCGGCGACGTGACGCATGCAACTCCCGAGGGCGGGCACGACAAGCACGCCGGCCATACGGTGGAGCTCTTCCGCCGGCGCTTCTGGGTCACACTCGTCCTCACCGTCCCGATCGTCGTCTTCAGTGAGATGGTCCAGGGCTGGTTCGGCTACTCGCTCCCCGACTTCCCGGGGGACGCGCTCGTCCAGCCGGTGCTCGGGACGATCGTGTTCGTGTACGGCGGTCGCGTGTTCCTCGAAGGCGCCTGGCACGAGCTCCGCCAGCGCCAGCCGGGGATGATGCTGCTGATCTCGCTGGCGATAACGGTCGCCTTCGTGGCCAGCCTCGCGTCCGTCGTCGGCCTCCTCGACATCGAGCTGTGGTGGGAGCTCGCCACGCTGATCACGATCATGCTGCTGGGTCACTGGCAGGAGATGAGGGCGATCGGGCAGGCGCGCGGCGCGCTCGCCGCCCTCGCCGAGCTCCTCCCGGACGAGGCCGAGCGCGTCACGAGCAGCGGCGTCGAGACGGTACCGATCACGGCCCTCGCATCGGGGGACGTCGTGCTGGTGCGCCCCGGGGCGCGCGTCCCGGCCGACGGTCGGATCGAGGAAGGGCGGGCCGACCTCGACGAGTCGATGGTCACCGGCGAGTCGAAGCCCGTGCCGAAGGAGGAGGGCGACCGCGTGGTCGCGGGCACCGTCGTACTCGGGTCGGCGCTGCGCGTGCGCGTAGAAGCGGTCGGCGAGGAGACGACGCTGGCCGGAATCCAGCGGCTCGTCGAGGAAGCCCAGCGGTCCCGCTCCCGCAGCCAGGTGCTCGCCGACCGCTTCGCGGCCAACCTCTTCTACGTGGCGGTCGCCGTCGCCGCCGTCACGTTCCTCGCCTGGGCGGCCCTCGACGATGGCGACTCCGCCGTCGAGCGGACCGTCACCGTCCTCGTCATCGCCTGCCCGCACGCACTTGGCCTGGCCGTCCCCCTTGTGATCGCCGTCTCGACCTCGCTCTCGGCCCGGCAGGGGATCCTCGTCAAGGACCGGCTGGCACTCGAACGGATGCGCACGGTCGACACCGTTCTCTTCGACAAGACGGGGACGCTCACGCTCGGGCGTCATGCCGTCACCGACGTCGCAGCGGCCAACGGCGAAGGCGATGCCGTCCTCGCGCTCGCAGCCGCCGCCGAGGCCGACAGCGAGCATCCCGTCGCCAGGGCGATCGTCGCCGCGGGGTCGAAACGAGGGGCCGTACCGGATGCGCGCGAGTTCCAGGCGATCCCCGGCAGAGGCGTGGAGGCAAGGGTTGACGGAGCGCGGGTCGCGGTCGGCGGGCCCGCGCTGCTGCGCGAGCGTGGCGTCGAGGTGCCCGCCGGCCTGCGCGGGCGCACCCGAGCGTGGGAGGAGCGCGGCGCCTCCGTCCTCCACGTCCTGCGCGACGGCGTGATCGTCGGGGCGGTCGCGCTCGAGGACGAGGTCCGCTCCGAGTCCCGCGAGGCGGTCGCGACACTTCACGACCAGGGATTCCGTGTGGTCATGATCACCGGCGACGCCCGCCAGGTCGCCGAGGCCGTCGCGGGTGAGCTCGGCATCGACGAGGTCTTCGCCGAGGTGCTCCCGGAGGACAAGGACAAGGCGGTCGCCGAGCTGCAGGCGCGCGGAGAGCGGGTGGCGATGGTCGGCGACGGCGTCAACGACGCGCCGGCGCTGGCGCGCGCCGACGTCGGGATCGCGATCGGCGCAGGCACCGACGTCGCGATCGAGTCGGCAGGCATCGTCCTCGCCTCCAACGACCCGCGTGCCGTCGTCTCGATCGTCCGCCTATCCCAGGCGAGCTACCGCAAGATGCTCCAGAACCTCGGCTGGGCCGCCGGCTACAACGTCGTCGCGCTCCCGCTCGCCGCAGGCGCGCTCGCACCCTGGGGCATCGTCCTCCCTCCCGCCGTCGGCGCGATCCTCATGAGCGTGTCCACCATCATCGTCGCGCTCAACTCACAGCTCCTCCGCGGCCTCGACCTCCGGCCGGAAGCCATCTAGGGGTCGACGAGCCGAGCTCGTGGCCCCGGTTCGCATCAGCGGCACGTCGATTAACGAACAGGCTATGCGGGCGCTCGCGTCGTCCTGGCGTTCCTCTACGTCGGAATCGTGCAGCGGCGCGCTCGTCATCCGATGTTAGGCGTCCATTACCAGCCTCGAAAGCCGCTGCTTTGGGCTCGATCAAGACGGAATCGCCTGCATGATGATCCACTGACGTCAGAACGCGGGGCTGACATCCGGTGGGTCGTGCTCCTGCGCGACGCTCGAGGATCCTCGTGCTGCTCGGCCTGACCGTATCCGTTGGGGCTCCGGCCAGTAACGGGCACGGAACGCGCGCTGTACCGCGTCAGCGCTGTAGCCGCTGCGTTCGGCCGCGGCCTGAACTGCGTCCTCCTGCTCCAGCGCAAACCGCGGCGGGAGGCTTCCGAGCCACCTTCCTACTCTCGCGAGTGCGTCGCGTCGTGTCTCTCGAGCGCTGGCCTCGCTCACGCCGGCGAGATGCTCGCAGGCACGCCAGGCGACCGCGCATTCGCGCTCTTCGAGGAGCGCCCGCCAGGCCGCGACGCCGCGCGTTAGCACGTAGGCGTCTGGATCCTTCGCTGAGCCGAGCCGCTTCGGATCAACCACCAAGAGTGTCGGGCACGTCGCCGCTCGGGCAGCCTGCTCGACGGTGCGCGCCGCCGCCGATCGTCCCGCGTCGTCGTTGTCGAGACAGAGCGTCACCGTCTCGACGCCGGGAGAGCTGAGCCGCTGGAGGAGCTCCGGTCGCGCCCCGGTCCCGCCGAGGGCGGCAACGCTCTCAACACCATGCGCACGCAGCTGGTGAACATCAAAGAGCCCTCGACAAGGACAAGGTCGCGCCGTGTCCCGGATGGCGCCGTCAGCACCTCGGAAAGGCCGTAGGGAGGCAGCTCGGCCCAGCGGGCGCCGCGGAGGTAGAGGTAGCGAGCATCCGAATCGGCGTTCTCAGAGAGCGAACGCGCCCAGAAAGTCCGCGCTCTCCCCCGGTCGTCGCGCCAAGCACCCACGAGCCTCCCTGGCCAGCGGGAGTCCACCAACACCCCGGAGTCGGCGCTCTCCGACTCCCTGTAGCCGGCAGCGCTGAGGGCGGACGCGACGAGGTCGCGGGCAGGAAAGAGCCCCAGACCCGAATCTTCGATCGACGCAGAGGGGATACCGCGCGATGCGAGGTTGTCGCGTGCTCGCCACCCGCGCTCGCTCATGAGCTCGCCCCGGCAGAGCGTGTCGACCTCGCGAAGGAGATCCGCTTTGCGGTCGGGACGCTCAGGGCGCTCGAGCGGCGAAGGATCGACGCCGGCGCACTCGGCGAGCTCCTTGACTGCCCGCACGAAGTCGGCTCCCCGCGGCACGACTCCATCGTTCACGTAGGCAGTCCACAGCGTCGCCTCGCCCCCGTGGACGAGGAAGCCCGGCGGTATCGGCCCATGCGCCACCACCCGCTCGGCGCGAACGCCCAAGGAGCTGTGCGTGTGCTCCTCGTTGGTGGCGACCCAGCCGTCGTGGTCACGGCGCCAGCCGAACTCGGGGAAGGCCTGGTCGAGGCGCTCGGCGAGCGCAGGTAGGACGATGTCGAGGTAGAAGTCGCGCGCTCCCATTGTCAGTAGCCCCGCCGGCGCAGGAACGCGTCCAGCGCAGCCGCGGCGATGTCCGACTGACGCAGATCGAGCTGCGGAGCCGCAACGCGCAGGCGCTCGAGGAGCTCAGGCGGAAGCCGAGTGGAAAACTGCGCAAGGACGAGAGGGGCGGTGACCGCCGGTCGCTCGGCACGCTGGCGTGTCTCGCTAAGCATCTGAACCCTCCCACCACTCCACGTCGAGGGCCTCCGCGACCTCGCGCAGAGCGATCCCGACCGCGAGCATGGCCCGACAGGCACGAGATGATCTTCGTCGAGCGGGGCGCGCTCGCCGTGCCACTCGGCAAGGAGCTCGTACTCGTTGGACCTCGCCCGCAAGAGCTCGGCCACCCTCACCGCTCACGCTCGCGATCGCGCTCCTTGAGCCGCTCGAGCACGGTGCGCAGGTGCGGGTTCAGGTCGCTACCGGGAGCGATCTCACTCGCGCTACGGGAGTCTGGCTTGCCACCGGCATTCGGCGGTAGCACGGGTTCGAATCCCGTATGCGCCTTGACGTTGGTCACGCCTGCGGCCGGTAGGCCAGGTAGACCACACCGTTCTCGTACGACTCGCAGGCGGCAAGGGACAGCTTGGCGGGCGCGGCGTCCTCGGGGAAGAGCCGCGGGCCGGGGCCGCGGGTGAGCGGGTACACGAACAGGTGCAGCTCGTCGACCAGGCCGTCCGCGAGCATCGCCCGCACCAGCATCCCGCTGCCGCTGACGTAGAGGTCGCCGTCGACCTCCTCCTTCACGCGGCGGATCGTGTCGGGATCGTAGGGCCCGACGATCTCCGAGTTCCTCCACGTCGTCTCGGTGAGCGTCCCGG
>JBOHAM010000145.1:0-3889 GCA_050697735.1 Gaiellaceae bacterium
ATCCCGCTCGACGAGGTCTCGACCTCGATGACCATCAACGCCCCGGCGGCGATCCTGCTCGCGTTCTACATCTGCGTCGGCGAGCAGCAGGGCGTCGCCCGCGACCGGCTGCGCGGGACGATCCAGACGGACATCCTCAAGGAGTACATCGCCCAGAAGGAATGGATCTTCCCGCCCGAGCCGTCCATGCGGCTCTGCGTGGACATGATCGAGTTCTGCGCGCGCGAGGTGCCCCTCTGGCACCCGGTCTCCATCTCCGGCTACCACATCCGCGAGGCGGGCTCGACCGCGGCGCAGGAGCTCGCCTTCACGCTGGCCGACGGATTCGCCTACGTAGAGGCCTCGACGGCGCGCGGTCTCGACGTGGACGACTTCGCGCCGCGCCTCTCCTTCTTCTTCAACGCGCACATCGACTTCTTCGAGGAGATCGCGAAGTACCGGGCGGCCCGACGGATCTGGGCGCGCGAGCTGCGCGAGCGCTACGGGGCGAAGAGCCCGCGCTCGTGGCTCATGCGCTTCCACGCGCAGACCGCCGGCGTCTCGCTGACGGCCCAGCAGCCCGAGGTCAACATCGTGCGCACCGCGGTCGAGGCGCTCGCCGCGGTCCTCGGCGGCTGCCAGTCACTCCACACCAACTCCTTCGACGAGGCGCTCGCCCTGCCGACCGAGCACGCGGTCAAGATCGCCCTGCGCACGCAGCAGGTGCTCGCGCACGAGACGGGCGTGGCGAGCACGATCGACCCGCTCGGCGGCTCCTACTTCCTCGAGGACCTCACGAACAGGCTCGAGGCGGAGGCCTACGAGTACTTCGAGCGGATCCGGCAGCTCGGCGGCGTCATCCCGGCGATCAAGGAGAACTTCTTCCAGCGCGAGATCGCCGAGGCCTCCTTCCGCTTCCAGAGCGAGGTGGAGGCGGGGGAGCGGGTGATCGTGGGCGTGAACCGCTACGAGGAGCCGGACGAGCGGCCGATCGAGATCCTCACGATCGACCAGGCGCTCGAGGACAAGCAGGTCGAGCGGGTGCGGTCGCTCAGGGCGCGGCGGGACACCGCCGCCGCCGAAGCGGCCCTCGCGCGGCTCGAGCGCGACGCCGCCCGCGAGGACGTCAACCTGATGCCGGCGATCATCGACGCCGCGAAGGCCTACGTGACGATGGGCGAGATGTGCGATGCGCTCCGCCGGGTGTGGGGCACCTGGCGCGAGACGCCCGTCTTCTAGGAGGGATTGGCGGAACGTTGCTCGTCGCCGGGGTGCGATGGTCGTTCCGAGGCAAGGACGCAGGGAGCGCTCGTAGCGGTTGAGCTACGGGCGCGACTGAGGACGCCGCCTCGGGGCGAGCAGCGCGGCCCGGCGGCACAGGCCACGTTCCGTCAAGCCCTCCTAAGCCTCCCGAGGCGCCGTTTAGTCCCTCCGAACGGCCAGTAGCTCCAATCCGGCGGGTGGAGTACGCTCGCGAGGTGTGGCGGTTGGCCGCAGCCGCTGCTCGGAGGCGAGGTCGCGTCGTGAGCCTTCCCTCTGCGCGATGCTCGCCGAGGGGGGAGCGGGCACTCCCGGAGACCAAGCGGGAGGGCCCGCTTACCCCTTCCGGGGGATGCCGCCGATGCCCGGAGCGGCGAAGGTTCCGGGGCGCTCTTCGGGCGCGCGCGGCCGCCCCCGATTGGTCGGGGGGTGGCCGCGCTTCAGAGTGCGCTGCTTACGCCGCGGTGCCCTGAGCCGCCTGAAGCGGCAGGAGACCGTGCACCTGCGCCCACCGGCTCGCCTCGGTTCGATTCGAGACGTCGAGCTTCCGGTAGATGTTCGACAGGTGGAACTTGACCGTCTGCTCGGTGACCCAGAGCATGCGGGCAAGCTGGGCGTTCGAGTGCCCCTCCGCCACGAGCGTGAGGATCTCGAGCTCCCGGCGGGTGAGGCCGAAGGCCTCGTCGACCGACTCGCGCGTGTGCTCGCGCCGGCCGTTGTGCGCCCGGGCGAGGTAGATCGAGTGGTCGAACGCCTGGCGGATGGCCGAGGCGAGGTCGTCCGCATGCGCCGTCTTGACGACGTACGCGTCGGCGCCCGCGGTGAGCGCGGCGTCGACGTATTGCGGGTCGGGGTAGGCCGAGAGGACGATGACCTTGAGCTCGGGCGCGCGCTCGCGCGCGAGCGCCAGGCACTCGATCCCGTCTATCTCGCCCTCGTTCGCCTCGATGCTCGTGACGAACAGGCTGGGCCCGTGCTCCTCGATCAGTGCGAGGGCGTGATCGGGCGAGGTCGCCTTCCCCTTGACCTCGATGCCGATGCGGTGGAGGACGTTCTCCACCGCCTCCAGCCAGAGAGGGTGTTGGTCCAGCAGTACTGCTGTGCGATGCTCCGAAGGGCTCATCGAAAGGGCCGCCTTTCGATCGGACTACACGAAGGTTTGACCATACCTGATCTTCCGTCGTGTGCATAGCCCCGGGGACAAGCTTGTTGGCCGAGGTTTCACCACTTGCTTCCCACAGCTGTGGAGAAGCGGGCTGCGCGCGGCCCCCTCGATGGTCTAGGAGGGGTCGAGCGGCCTGACGAGCAGCGGCGGGGCGTGGAGGTACTCGGCCGCGCGCCGCTTGCGCTCGATGTCGGCGTAGACCCGCTCGACGATGTCGGGCTCGAGCCCCGTCCCGGCCGCGGTCGCCTCGACGGAGAAGCCCTGGTTGCGGGCGTAGAGGCAGAGGTCGAGCTTGTCGAACGGGACCGAGAAGTAGAACTCCTCCTGGCTCTGCTCGAGCGCGTAGGTGTCGGTCGTGGGCGGTCGCTCGCGGATCTCGGCCGGGACGCCGAGGTGGTCGGACAGCTGGTAGACCTGCGTCTTGTAGAGGTGCGCGATCGGCTTCACGTCGGCGGAGCCGTCGCCGTTCTTGACGAAGAACCCCTGGTCGTACTCCAGCCGGTTGGGCGTGCCGACGACCGCGTAGTCGAGCCGGTCGGCGTGGTGGTACTCGAGCATCTTGCGGACGCGCTGCTTGAAGTTCGTGGCCGCCACCACCTCGCGGTAGGCCGTCGCCGTCAGCCGCGCCTCGTGGCGCTCGCCGTCCGGCGACTCCGCGACCACGGAGAAGAGGCTGTAGCGGTCGCCGCCCAGGAGGCTCGGCAGGACGATCTTCGCCTTCCAGCCGTCCCCGTACTCGGGAAGCACGGTGCGGATGGCGGCGTCGCGCCGCTCGTAGCAGCCGGCCGCCCTGAGGATCGCAGTGATGTCCTCGAGCACGGTCTCGACGCCCGCCGCCTCGGCCGAGACCTGCGAGAGGTCGAGGGTGTCGGGCGCCGACTCGCCCTCGGGCATGAGCACGCCGAGGACCCGCTCGGGGCCGAAGGCGCGGGCGCAGAGGAAGGCGACCAGGCTCGAGTCGACGCCGCCGGAGAGTCCGACGACCGCGCCCCGGCGCCGGAGCGTCTTGTAGACGGTCTCCCGGAGCTGCTCCGCGATCTCCTCGACGGTCCTCGCGGCGTCGAGCCGCAGGGACTCGGGCGAGAGGTCAGTCGCCGTGGGCGCCATTCGAGGAGGCGGTCGCGCCGACCTTGCCGCCGACGAAGCGCGTGATGCTGGCGATCGAGTCGAGGTTCTCGGGCAGGACCTCCTCGTCGCGCACCTCGATCTCGTAGCGCTCCTCGATGAAGCCGATCAGCTCGAGGACGCCGGTCGAGTCGATGACGCCGACCTCGATGAGGGAGTCGTCGGGGGCCAGCGTGACGCCATCCGCGCTGAGGGGGAAGTTCTCCTTCAGGAATTCACGGACTTCCTGCTCGATGGCGTCGGGGCTGGGCATGGCGGACAAAGAGAAGTCGCCCGGAGTGCACGGGGCGACGGTCTGAGAGTAGCAGCGATCCTCGACGCTTTCGACCAGGATTTCCTGCCCTTGCCGACGGTCCGGGG
>JBOHAM010000146.1:0-16818 GCA_050697735.1 Gaiellaceae bacterium
CGCCATCACCTGCTCCGTGGCCGGCTCGAGGACCTCGATCACGCTGAGATTCTCGCGCATTTTCGGGGATGATTGACTTCGAGTCCGAGGTCGGTAAGGATCGGAGTGGCGGCGCAGTTCGCCGATCCAGAGGGCAAGCGAGCGCGATCCGGAGGTGCGAAGTGGCTGACGCGGGAGGGAACGGGGCTCCCCGCCCGGGCGGACCGGGCGGCACCGCGGGGATGCTGTCGCTCGACGAGCTCCGCAAGGAGGTCGAGGACGGCACGATCGACACCGTCGTGACCGCGTTCACCGACATGCAGGGCAGGCTGTTCGGCAAGCGGATCATGGGCGAGTACTTCCTCGACGAGGTCACCGACCACGGGGTCGAGGGATGCAACTACCTGCTCGCGCTCGACATGGAGATGGAGCCCGTCCCCGGGTACGAGATGGCGAACTGGGAGAAGGGCTACGGCGACTTCGGGATCGTCCCCGACATGACCACGCTGCGGCGGATCCCGTGGCTCGAGGCGACCGCGCTCGTCCTCTGCGACGTCACCTGGCACGACGGCGCCCCGGTGACTCCGTCGCCGCGGCAGGTCCTCAAGCGCCAGGTCGAGCGGGCCGCCGAGCTGGGCTTCACGCCCATGTTCGGCTCCGAGCTCGAGTTCTACCTCCTGAAGGAGAGCTACGAGCAGGCCAATGCCAAGCACTATCGCGACCTGACGCCGTCCGTCCCGTACATCCTCGACTACCACATCCTCGCCGCGACCTACGACGAGCCGCTGATCCGGCAGATCCGCAACGGGATGCAGGGCGCGGGGCTCCGGGTGGAGTCCTCCAAGGGGGAGGCGTGGCCGGGCCAGCACGAGATCAACTTCCGCTTCGCCGACGCGGTCGCGATGGCCGACAACCACGCGATCTACAAGAACGGAGTCAAGGAGCTCGCGCACCAGCACGGCTGCTCGATCACGTTCATGGCGAAGCCCGACCACACGTGGATCGGCAACTCCTGCCACGTCCATTCGAGCCTGTTGCGCCACGGCGAAAACGCCTTCGCCGGCGAATCGGACGTCTTCAAGCAATACCTCGCCGGACAGATTGCAAGCCTGAAGGAGCTCGCAATCTTCATCGCGCCGACGATCAACTCCTACAAGCGCTTCGCCGCGGGGAGCTGGGCGCCGACGACGCTCGCTTGGGGGCACGACAACCGCACCTGCGGATTCCGTATCGTCGGACACGGCGCCGACCTGCGAACGGAGACGCGCATCCCCGGCGGCGACGTCAACCCCTACCTCGGGTTCGCAGCACTGCTCGCCGCGGGTCTCCACGGGATCGAGAACGAGCTCGAGCTCCCGCCGCCGCTCGAGGGCAACGCGTACGAGTCGGACGCCGAGCGCTTCCCCCACTCCCTCCGCGACGCGATCGCCACGCTCGAACAGGGCACGATGGCCCGTGCGGCGCTCGGTGACGACGTCGTCGACCACTACCTGAACTACGCGCGCACGGAGCAGCGGCTCTTCGACGAGGCCGTCACCTGCTACGAACGCGAGCGCCTCTTCGAGCGCGGGTGACGCTCCCGGCTTCACGATCGGCTCGGCCCAGCGCGGGTTCTCCGCCCGTCGCCCCTGGGGTCGGAGCTTGCATTCGCACACCCTCCGTCGCCCGCGCGTCGCCAGGGGCACCCGGGGTCGGAGCTTGCATCCCAACACCCTCGCCCGGTCGGGGAGGTTCGGCGGCTCTGTTCGATTGCAAGCTCCGACCCCGGATCGGGCGGTCTCGGGAACCGCGGACGGGCCGGCAGGCCGCGGCGCGCGGCGTAGACTCGTAGGGTGCGGCCCGTCATCGGGATCACGAGCTACGCGGAGGAGGCGCGCTGGGGCGTCTGGGATGCGCCGGCTGCGCTGATCCCGCTTTCCTACGTGCAGGCGATCGAGCGCGCCGGTGGGCGGCCGCTCCTCGTTCCGCCGAGCCTCGAAGGGGTCGAGGAGACGCTCGACGTTCTCGACGGGCTCCTCTTCTCCGGCGGCTCCGATCTCGACCCGGAGACCTACGGCGCCGAGGCCCACCCGGAGACGAACGGCGTCCACCCCGAACGCGACCGGGCGGAACTGGCGCTGCTCGAAGCGGCGCTGGCGCGCGACCTGCCGGTGCTGGCGGTCTGCCGGGGGAGCCAGGTGCTGAACATCGCGCGCGGAGGCGACCTGGTCCAGCACCTGCCGGAGGTCGTAGGGCACGAAAACCACAAGCACACGCCCGGCGTCTTCGCCGACCACGACGTCGAGGTGCTCCCGGGAACGAGGCTCCGCGCACTCGTCGGCGAGCACGCGCCCGTGAAGAGCCACCACCACCAGGGGTTCGGAGCGATCGGCGAGGGCCTCCGCGCGAGCGCGCGCGCCGAGGACGGCACCGTCGAGGCGCTCGAGGACCCCAGCCGGCGCTTCGCGCTCGGCGTGCTCTGGCATCCCGAGGCGGGCGAGGACGCGGCCCTCTTCGAGGCGCTCGTCGCCGAGGCGCGCCGCTACCGCGAAGAGCGGCCGTGATCGCCGTCACGAACCCGGCCACCGAGGAGACGATCGCCGAGCTCCGCGAGCCGGGCGTGGCTGAGACGGACGAGGCCGTCGCCCGCGCGCGGGAGGCGTTCCCCGCGTGGCGCGCCGTCGCGCCGGCGGACCGCGGCCGCCTCCTCCGGCGCCTCGCAGCCCTCGTCGAGGAGCACGGCGAGGAGCTCGCGCGGATCGAGTCGCAGAACGTGGGCAAGCCGATCTCGGGCGCGCGGGGCGAGGTCGGGATGGTCGCGGACGTCTTCCACTTCTATGCAGGCGCGGTCGACAAGCACCACGGCGAGACGATCCCGGTAGCGGGCGGGGTCGACCTGACGTTCCGCGAGCCGCTGGGCGTCGTCGGCCTGATCGTGCCCTGGAACTTCCCCCTCAACATCGCGAGCTGGAAGCTAGGGCCGGCGCTCGCCTGCGGGAACACGGTGGTGCTCAAGCCGGCCGAGCTGACGCCGCTCTCCGCGCTGCGCCTCGGGGAGCTCGCTCTCGAGGCCGGGATCCCAGAGGGCGTCGTCAACGTGGTTGCGGGCAAGGGCTCCGTCGTCGGGCAGCGCCTCGTGGAGCACCCGGACGTGGCGAAGATCGGCTTCACGGGCTCGACGGAGGTCGGCCGCCGCGTGATGGAGGGCGCCGCCGCGACGATCAAGCGCGTCACGCTCGAGCTCGGCGGCAAGTCGGCCAACGTCGTCTTCGCAGACGCGGACCTCGAGCGCGCCGCGGCCTCAGCGCCGTATGCCGTCTTCGACAACGCCGGCCAGGACTGCTGCGCGCGCTCGCGGATCTTCGTCGAGCGCTCCGCCTACGACCGCTTCCTCGAGCTCCTGGTCGAGGCGACGAAGGGCGTCGCGGTCGGCGATCCCCAGGACGAGGCGACCGAGATGGGCCCGCTCATCTCGGCGGCGCACCGCGAGACCGTGTCCTCCTTCGTCGACGGGGAGCCGTTCTTCCGCGGCGAGGCGCCCGAGGGGCCCGGCTTCTGGTTTCCCTGCATGCTGGTGGAGGCGACGAACGACGATCGAATCGCCCGGGAAGAGGTCTTCGGCCCCGTGGCGGCGGTGATCCCGTTCGAGGACGAGGCCGATGCGGTCCGCCTCGCCAACGACACGCCCTTCGGCCTCTCGGGCTCGATCTGGACGCGCGACGGCGCACGAGCGATGCGGATGGCGCGCGCGATCGACTCCGGCGTCCTCTCGGTGAACTCGAACAGCTCGGTGCGCGTCTCGACCCCGTTCGGCGGCTTCAAGCAATCCGGCTTCGGCCGCGAGCTCGGCATGCACGGCCTCGAGGGCTACTCCGAGGTCAAGAACGTCTTCTTCTCCACTGAGTAGGGGAGGCGCCCGCCGAGGGGCGCCCCCCCGAAGTGCTCAGGACTTCTTGGCCGACGCCCGCTTCCGGGACGTCGTCTTGCGACTGCGGGTCTTACCGCTCGTGCGGCGCGTGGCCTTGGCCGGTTCGAGACCGTCATAGCCCCGGAGCGCGGCCGGGGCGGCGTCCCCGGTCCCGACCTCGCCCGCGAGATCGAGCCGCGCGACCGCCTCGTGCAGGTGGTTCGCGCCGCCGCCCAGGGCGACGTAGATCCCGACCTGCGGGTGGAGGAGGAGCGCTGCCGCCTCGTTGTCCGCCGGAGCCTGCGGGTAGTTCACCCAGACGTCGGTGCTCGCGCTGACACCGCACGGCACGCCGTCGGCGTTCCACTGGATCCGGAGCGTGACCGTGTGCTTGCCGGGCGTCTCGAACGCGAAGCCGTTCGAGCTCCAGTAGAGGTGCGACTCGGCCTCGAGGGACTCGCCGGGCGCGAGATCGGCGATCGCGACGTGGTCGGTGCGGATGACGAACGACGGCATGCGCTTCGTCACCCCGCCCGGCCTCGCCACGCTGAGGGAGGCATGCTGCGCCTCGACCGTGATGTCGCTGGGCACCGGGATCGGGGCCCCGGCGTGGTTCTCGAGCGTCCACTCGAGCCGCAGCGGCTCGCCCAGGTCGACGCGACCCTCGGACGCCTGCAGCCGGAGCTCGAGCTCGGATGGGTCGAACTCGTAGCGGTCGGCCTCGGGCACGGTCGAGATGTGGCCCGACCCGAACGTCATCCCGCCCGGGCGAACCACGATGTCCGGGAAGTGCACGAGGTGGTGCCGGACGTGGTCGTTGAAGGCCAGGTTGATGTCGTCCGGGAAGGTGCCCGCAGCCCCGAGGACGTCCGCGACGCTCGGGGTGGTGGTCATGATCGAGTTGTCGGCGCCCGCCTCCTGCTCCTGGTGGATCTGGTTGAAGCCGTGCCCCACCTCGTGGGACGCGCTGCGCAAGAACGCGCGGGGCACGTCGCGCTGCATCTCGTTCTCGGCGGCGTCGAAGTTGGCGGAATCGGCGCTCGGATAGCCGTCGTCGGAGAAGCTCGCGACTCCCTCTCTCGGCACGACGATCTGGTCGTACATGACGCCCCGGCCGCAGCCCAGTTGGGCCGGCACGACCACCAGATGGAGGCGCCACTCCTTGTCGAGGTCGGTCGTCGGCTTGCGCACGGTCAGCATCAGGGCGTGCAGATCGGCGCTCGACCAGCAGTTCGTCGGCGTCACCCCCGTCGGCACGGGGACGTTCACCTGGTCGTACTCGACCTTCAAAGCCCAGCCGGCCGTGCGCAGGACCGTCTGGAAGCTCTCGCCGTCGACGGGCTGCGGCGAGACCGAGCCGACGAGCGTGTCGATCTCGAGCGTCGCCCGGCGGAAGAACTTCGAGACCCACTGCATCGTGAAGGCGCCCTTGTCGGCACCCGCCTCGTAGAGGCGCCCCTCGAAGTAGGGACCGCCGGAGAAGGGTGAGGGGGTCTTCCGCTCGAGCACGATCTCCACCGTGCGCGTCCCGGGCGCAGGCGGGAAGGTTCCGTTGAAGGACCCGACGGGCGGCTGGGTGTAGACGTACTCCTCGGCCGTCAGGGTCAGCGTGCACGGGCCGTACGTGAAGAGCGGACTGCGCTTGATGCCGACGATCCTGAGATACGAGTAGTAGCGGTTCCGGGGGTAGATCGGAATCTGCTTCTTGATGAACGGCGTCGGCAGCGTCGCCCGCGTCGCCGGCGTGAGCTCGAGCTCTCGCTCGGCCGCGAGCGCGGCCCGCTCGTGCCAGGGAACCTCGGCTTCGAACGGCGGGCGCGGCAGCGGCAGGAACGTGCGGTAGCGGTACAGGTCGCCGCTGATCGTCGTCGTCCCACCCGCCTTGTCCACCCGCAAGGTCCCGTGGTAGGAGACGAAGATGTTGGGCGTGAAGCGGATCTTGTAGCAGCCTTCCTTCAGGTTGATGCGGCAGAGCTTGAGGTGGTGTCGCGGCCAGTCGAGCTCGGCCGGGCGCCCGGGAGGGCTCCCCGGCATCGGCATCTCAGGGATCTCGGGCCCCTCGGGCCCGGGCGTGAAGGCCTCCTCGCCGCCCGAGCCGATCGGCTCGGCCAGCGGAACGGGTGTCGCCCCGGTCGGTCGCGGCGACGAAAGCTCTGCCGCCTCGCCGGGGCCGTGGTTGTGCGCTTCGTCCGGCATGTGTCGCTCCTTGTTCAGCGTCTAGGAGGGTTTGGCGGAATATCGTTCGTCGCAGGGGTGCGCTGCTCGTTCCGAGGCAAGGACGCAGGGAGTGTCCGTAGCGAGTGAGCTACGGACGCGACTGAGGACGCCGCATCGGGGCGAGCAGGGCGGCCCTGCGGCACAAGCGCATATTTCGCCAGACCCTCCTGTTACGAGCCGCAGACGGCGTCTGCTCTCGGCATCACCTCCCTCCCTCGGCGCCCGCGGCGCGGGCGTACGTCACGCGGCACCCCTCGGGATCGACGAAGGTGAGCTCGTCCCCTTCGACGCTGAACTCGTAGGCCACGCGCTCGTCGGTTGCGGTGGCGACGCGGATCTCGTCGGGCCCGCTCACCTCGTAGCCGCCCACGTCCCAGCGCACGAAGCCCTGGCCTGGGCCTTTGCGGCCCAGGAAGCGATGCTCGAAGAACTCGATCTCGTCGGGGTACGCCTCGGCGCAGGCCTCCGACGTGGTCTTGCGCCAGGCCCCCTGGAGCGGCGCGTGAGCCGCCGGGACGTCCGTCTCGGGACCGGCTCCGGGCGGACGCGACTCAGGCTCGGTCACC
Source organism: Gaiellaceae bacterium (assembly GCA_050697735.1). GTDB lineage: Bacteria > Actinomycetota > Thermoleophilia > Gaiellales > Gaiellaceae > JAIBJN01. Next base: position 6,649 of record JBOHAM010000146.1, read on the forward strand.
CGCGCGCGTCTCCCTGGCCCCCCGAGTCGGCCGCAGCGACGCCGGAACTCTTCCGCTCGGACATGCTGCCCTCCGTCGCTTCGTGCAAGCATGCGCCCGGCGCGCACGTCGTGTCAAGCGCCGCTACCGGAGTCACGAAGCCCTTACATCCGCTCGCGATACTGATCCCGTCGGAACGGGAACGTATCCTGACGTGGTGAGACCGACGCGCATCGCCCTGCTTGTCGCTCTTCTGGCCGCGCTCGTCGCGGCCGGTTGCGGCTCGTCCGCCGAGGGAGTGGAGGAGACGACCTCGACCGAGCGAGAGGCCGCGCCCATCGGGGCGGAGCAGCTGGTCGCCCAGTTCAGGCAGGCGTCGGGCGGCACCCAGCTTCGCGGGGCACCGATCCCGGACACCGCCTGGGAGCAGCTCGGCCTCGGCCAGAATCCCACGCCGCGGCAGCAGCGGCAGTACGGCACGTTCACCGTCTACGTCGTCGAGGCGAGCAACGACGAGGCGGTCACGTCGCTCCTCTCCGACAAGGACACAGCCAAGCCGCTCACCCAGGACGCGGACGGCATCTACTGGGACTTCGACGAGCTCGCCGACTCGTACGTCGCCCACAAGCGCTACGGCCAGAACGTCGTCCTCGCCTGGTGGAACGAGAAGCCGGAGCCGGGGACGGACGCGCGCTTCGAGCGGCTCGACGCCCTCATGGAGGAAGCGACCTCCGGATAGGAGGGCTCGGCGAAACAGCGCTTGTGCCGCAGGGCCGCGCTGCACGCCCCGATGCTGCGTCCTCAGTCGCACCGATAGCCTCCGACTATCGGCGCTCCCTGCGTCCTTGCCTCGGAACGAGCATCGCACCACTGCGACGAACGCCGCTCCGCCAATCCCTCCTAGTAAGCTCCGCCCGCCATGGGGCGGCTGGACGGAAAGGTCGTGGTCATCACCGGCGCGGCCGGCGGCATCGGGCGCGAGGCGGCGCTCCTCTTCTCCGGCGAGGGCGCGCGTGTCTGCGTCGCCGACGTCTCCCCGGAGGCCGGCGAGCAGACGGCCGCGGAGTGCCAGGACGCGTTCTTCCAGCGGGTCGACGTCACCGACGGCGACAGCGTCGAGGCCATGTACCGGGCGACCGCGGAGCGCTACGGCGGCATCGACGTCCTCTACAACAACGCCGGGATCATGCCCGCGGACGACGCCTCGATCCTGGAGACTGAGGAGGAGGCCTGGCAGCGGGTGCAGGACGTGAACACGAAGGGCGTCTTCCTCTGCTGCCGGCACGGGATCCCGCACCTGCTCGAGCGCGGCGGCGGCTCGGTGATCAACGTCGCCTCCTTCGTCGCGCTCATGGGCGCGGCCACCTCGCAGATCTCCTACACGGCCTCGAAAGGCGCCGTCCTCTCCATGAGCCGCGAGCTGGCGGTGGAGTTCGGCGGCCGCGGCGTCCGCGTGAACGCCCTCTGCCCCGGGCCGGTGGAGACGCCCCTCCTGATGCGGCTCTTCGAGGAGACGCCCGGCGCCCTCGAGCGGCGGCTCGTGCACCTGCCGATGGGCCGCCTGGCCCGGGCGAAGGAGATCGCGTACGGCGCGCTCTTCCTGGCGAGCGACGAGTCCTCGTACGTCAACGGGGCGACCTTCCTCGTGGACGGCGGCCTCACCGCCGCCTACGTGACCGCCGAGTAGGCGCGAGCTTGACGCCGGGAGAAAGGCGTCGTAGCGTGGCCTTTCCGTTACGCGAGGTGACCACGTGCCGTCCAGCGCTTCTCGCCCGACAACCGCCGTCGTCTCGTCGCGCCGCTCGCGAGAGGATGCCGGCTGGGGCTGCACGAACTGGGTGGACCCCTCCGACCTGTACCGGCCGGACCGTGTCCGGCCCGGGAAGCGCAGGCAGTTCTCCTGGCTCAGCCCGCTGCCGCTCTGGGAGTCGCGGAACGACAAGATCGTTCGCTGGTTCGGCGACTCGACGGACTACGAGCGGATGCGCTGGGTCACGGCGCAGCGCCGCGCCGGAATCGACGTCGATGTTCCGGTCGCGAGGCACGCGGACAAGGACGAGCTCTCGTTCATGGTCCTCGGCGATCCCGGAGAGGGGGACGACTCGCAGTACCAGGTCCTGCGCCCGCTGCGCGCGACATCCAAGGACACCGACTTCACCTACATCGTCAGCGACGTCATCTACCCGGCCGGGGACGCCCGCGACTACCACGACAAGTTCTTCTGGCCGTACCGGGGGCTGCCCGGCCCGATCTACGCGGTGCCTGGAAACCACGACTGGTACGACGGCCTGCACGGCTTCATGACTCTCCTCTGCGGTGCGGACCCCGACCTCCGCCCCCCTGCCAAGCTCGAGAAGAACCGGTGGAGGCGTGCGTTCCTCGATCTCACCTGGCGGGAGCCCTCGGAGGCCCTGCAGGAGGAGCTCGAGGCGATGAAGCAGCACCGGCCGGACCCGTCGGGGCAGCCGGCCTCCTACTTCGCCCTCGAGCTGAAAGAGCTCTTACTCGTGGGCATCGACACGGGAATCAGGTCGGGAATCGATGCCGAGCAGGGCGAGTGGTTCAAGAGGATCTCCGCGCTCCCCAAGGACAAGATCCTCCTGACGGGCAAGCCGCTGGTCGTCGACGCGAGCCGCAAGATCTGCGGTATCGCCGGGTCGAGGGACACCGTGAACGCGATCGTCGACGAGCCGACGAACCGCTTCATCGCCGTGATCGGCGGGGACATCCACAACTTCCAGCGCTATCCCGTTGAGCTGCCCGACAAGCGCGTGATCCAGCACATCGTCAGCGGCGCGGCAGGCGCGTACACGAAGGCAACCCACAACATCGCGCGGGCCACGCTTGAGATCTGCGGCTGCAAGGAGGACGACTTTCGCTGTTACCCGCGCCGGGGCGACTCGCTCGCCGCCTACTCGGCTCTCCTCAACAAGAGGATCCCGCTGCTCGACCTCTCCATCCCACCCGAGCTGGCGCCCGCGGTCGTGAGCCAGCGGCTCGAGAACGTTGTGGACCCGACGCGGGTCGAGGACCAGGACGAGCACGTGACGGACGAAGCCCGACAGACGGCGGGGAGGGTCTACCGGCTCTCGCATGCAGGGATCCTTGGACCGTGGAATCATTATTTCTCGGAGTTCCTGGACTGGAACGAGCCGCCGCCGCCGCTGTTCAAGAGCTTCCTCAAGGTGGACACCCGCCCGGGCGAGATCGAGATCCGCTGCTTCGGGGTCACGGGCTGCGAGAAGCACGCGGACGACCCGCCGCTCGAGGACCACATCAGGGGAACCCGCGTCGGCGACGGCCGCTGGGATTGGGAGGTCCTCCTCGACTGAGAGCCCGGCAGAGAACGGCGGCGCCTGGCCGGCGATCTTCCAGCCGCTGCGCTTCCGCAACCTCGAGGTGAAGAACCGGCTCTTCCGCTCGAGCATCTCCGGGCGCTTCGACAACTACGACGGGTCGGGCACCGACGTCCGCATCGACTGGGACGTGAAGTTCGCCCGCGGCGGCATCGGCGCGATCATCTCCTCGAACACGCCGGTGCACATGCGTGGGGCGATCGTCCCCAACTACTCGCACCTCGACTCGGACGAGAGGACGCCCTTTTACCGCGAGCTCGGGCAGCGCGTGCGCGACGCGGGCGCGGCCTACATCGTCCAGCTCGCCTACTCGGGACGGCAGCGCGACATCCCGAGCGTCCAGTACGAGACCGGCCTCTCGTCGACGGACAAGGCCGATCCGATCCACGGCTTCCGCTGCGAGCGCATGACCCGGGCGCAGATCGCCGAGGTGGTGGACCAGTTCGCGCAGGCTGCTCGCCGTGCGCGCGAGGCGGAGCTGGACGGGATCGAGATCCACGGCTGCAACGGCTACCTGATCACGCAGTTCCTGTCGCCGGCGATCAACGACCGCGACGACGAGTACGGCGGCTCGCTCGAGAACCGCGCCCGCTTCGCAATCGAGATCGTGCGCGCCGTGCGGGCGGAGATCGGGCCCGACTTCCACCTCCAGTTCAAGATCAGCGCGATCGACGACGGCAAGGCGCTCTTCCCGTGGGCGAAGGAGGGGACGACCCTCGAGGAGTCGATCCAGGTCTGCAAGTGGCTCGTCGAGGCGGGGGTGGACGGGCTGCACGTCTCGGCCGGCTACGTGTTCCCGCACCCGCGCAACCCAGCGGGGAGATTCCCGATCGCCGAGGTAATCCACTCCTTCGACACCATGCTCTCGAGCGGGGAGAACACGTTCCGCAACTACCTCATGTTCCGCACGCCGCCGCTGAACAAGGGCTTCGGGTGGCTGTGGGAGCGGCGGGCCAAGCAGCTCGGCGTCGAGGCGATCAACCTCGAGCTGGCGCGCGCGATCAAGCGAGAGGTGGACGTGCCGGTGCTCTGCGCGGGCGGGTTCCAGACCGCCTCGGTGATCTCCCGCGCGATCGAGGACGGCTCGGTGGACGGGGTGACGATGGGCCGGCCGCTGATCGCCAACCCGGACCTGCCGCTCATGTTCGCGCAAGGGCTCGACCGCGCCCCGCAGCCGTGCACGTACTGCAACAAGTGCCTGATCAGATTCGTCGAGGACCCGCTCGGCTGCTACGAGGAGGCTCGCTACGCCTCGCGCGAGGAGATGGTGCGCCAGATCATGTCGGTCTACGAGGGCGCGCCTCTCCCGTCCGAAGTGCGATGAGCTCAGAGGCGATCTTCGAGCCGCTCCGCTTCCGGAACCTCGAGGTCAAGAACCGCATCTTCCGCGCGAACGTCGCCGGGCGGTTCGACCACTACGACGGCCGCGGGACGCAGACGCGGATCAACTGGGAGCTGAAGTTCGCCCGCGGGGGCGTCGGCGCGATCCTCTCCTCCTGGACCGGTGTCGACGAGCGCGGAAAGATCGTCCCCAACTTCGCCGCGATCGAGCGCGACGACCGCATCCCCTTCTGGCGGAAGCTCGGCGAGCGCGTCCACGAGCACGACTGCAGGTTCGTCCTCCAGCTCGCGCACGCCGGCCGCCAGCGGGACGTGCCGACGGTTGTCCACCGCAAAGGCCTCTCGGCCACGGACAAGCCCGATCCACTGCACGGCTTCGAGGCCGAGAACGCGACGAAGGAGGAGCTCGAGGCGATCAAGCGGTCGTTCGCCGCTGGGGCGCGCCGCGCGCGGGCGGCCGGCCTCGACGGCGTGGAGGTGCACGGCGCGAACGGCTACCTCTTCACGCAGTTCCTCTCGTCGGCGATCAACGAGCGGGAGGACGAGTACGGCGGGCCGCTCGAGAACCGCGCCCGGCTGCTGCTCGAGACGGTGCGCGCGATCCGGGCCGAGGTCGGCCACGACTTCCACGTGCAGGTGAAGCTCTCCACGACCGAGCACGGGAACGCCTTCCTCCCGTGGATCGGGAAGGGGAACACGATCGAGGACTCCGTGCAGGTCTGCCGCTGGCTCGAGGAGGCGGGCGCCGACGCGATCCACGTCTCCTCCGGGAACACGTTCCCGCATCCCGAGAACCCGGCCGGCGAGTTCTCCACCGACGACATGGTGCGGACGTACGACGCCATGCTCTCGAGCGGCGTGCACACCTTCCGCAACTACCTCGGCTTCCGGCTCTGGCCGGCCAACAAGGTGATGCAGAAGCGCTGGGAGCGCAACCCGGCGGAGGTGCCCGGGCGCTGCCTCCCCGACGCGGCCCGTGTGAAGGAGGCCGTCTCCGTCCCGGTTATCGTCACGGGCGGTTTCCAGCAGGCCTCGCTGATCGCCGAGGCGATCGAGAACGGCTCTTGCGACGCGGTCTCGATCGCGCGCGGGCTGATTGCCAACAACGACCTCGTCGAGCTCTTCCGCGCGGGGCACGACCTGGCGCCGAGGCCGTGCACGTACTGCAACAAGTGCCTCTACAACGTGCTCGAGAACCCGCTCGGCTGCTACGACGAGCGGCGCTTCGCCTCGCGCGAGGAGATGATCGCCCAGGTCATGTCCGTCTACGCTTCCGCCGCATGAGCGCCGACGAGAAGACGACGCATGCGCGCGAGGCCTACCTCCCACGCGAGGAGCGGCAGGGAAACGCGTTCTGCATGTCCGGCGGCGGCTACCGCGCCGCGCTTTTCCACCTCGGCGCGCTGCGGCGCCTCAACGAGCTGGGCGTCCTCTCGCAGATCGACACGTTCACGTCGGTTTCGGGCGGGAGCATCATGGCGGCACAGCTCGCGACCTTCCTCGCGCGCGCGGAGATCGAGCCGGGGAAGCCGGTCGCGGGGTTCGAGGCCGGCGTCGCCGAGCCGCTGAGGGCCTTCGCCGCGACGGACGTCCGCACGGGTGCCGCGCTCGCGCGCCTCCACCCGCGCAACTGGCTCACGCCTGGCGCGCAGAGCGAGGCGCTGGCCGCCTCGTACGCGCTGGGCCCGGCGCCCGGGAAGGTCTCGGACCTGCCCGAGAAGCCGCGCTTCGTCTTCCTCGCCAGCGACATGCGCTTCCGCGACCAGTGGGTCTTCGACACGGGCCTGCGGCGGATCGGCAGCTCGAAGGCGGGCTACGGGCCGCTCGGCGACTGGACCTTGGCCACCGCGGTCGCGGCGTCCTCCTGCGTTCCCGGCGCCTTCGACGTGGTCCGGGCCGAGCAGGACCCGTCGACCCTGAAAGACGGCTCCTACCGGGAGAAGGACCGGGACGAGCTCGTGCGGAAGATCGACCTGTCCGACGGCGGCATGTACGACAACCTCGGGCTCGAGCCCGTCTGGCAGGACCATGCCGTCGTGCTCGTCTCCGACGCCGCGCCCTCCTTCAAGCCGAAGCCCGACGTCGGCTGGCTCTGGAGCGCGCTCCGCCAGGGCGTCATCCTCCTCGAGCAGGCCACCGAGGTCCGCAAGCGCTGGCTCATCTCCGGCTTCCTGCGCGGGGACCTGGCCGGCGCGTACTGGGGGATCGCGTCCCGCCCCGCGAGCTACGAGCTCGACCCGCCGCCCCCGGCCTACTCGGAGCGGCTGATCCGGGACTTCATCGCGCCCATCCGCATCGACCTGGACGAGTTCTCGCCGGGCGAGATCGGCGTGCTCGAGAACCACGGCTACCTGATGGCGGAGATCGCGCTGCGCAAGCACCCCGCCGGGCTCGTCGCCGACCCGAGGCCGGAGCCGGTCGCCCCGCACGAGGCCTGGCTCGACGAGACCCGCGCCGAGCGGGCGCTCGCGGACAGCCACAAGACACGGATGTTCTTCCGGCCGCGCGTGAATCCCTAATAGAGCTTCTCGCCGCGCTCCAGCATCCCGATGAACGTCTCCAGACGGCGAGTGCGCGTCTCCGGCTTCTTGGCGTCCTCGAGCTGGTAGATGATCGCGTAGCGGTTCGACTTGTTCAGGCCCGCCCAGAACTCAGCGGCCTGCGAATTCGCGTCGAGGGCCTGCTGCAAGTCGTCAGGCACCTCCATGCTCGCCGGCGAGGAGTAGGCGGCTTCCCAGCGGCCGTCCGCCTTGGCAAGCTGGACCTGGGCCAGGCCGGCGGGCCTCATGCGCCCCTGCTTCGTCAGCTCCTCGATCTTGTCGCGGTTCACGCGCGACCACTTGCTCCTGGCACGGCGCGGCGTGAACTTCTGCAGGTAGAAGCGCTCGTCCAGCGAGAGGACCTGGCTGTCGATCCAGCCGTAGCAGAGGGCGACCTCGAGTGCCTGCGGATACACCACGCTGGCGACGCCGGAGCCCTTCTTGGCGAACCTCAGCCAGACGCCGTCGGAGGTGGCGTGCTCGCGCTCGAGCCAGGCCGCCCACTCCGCGGGGGAGGCAAAGGCGAGGATTGGCTTGCCGTCCTTGCCGGTCTCCACGGCCACTAGGCGTTGCCGGTGGCTCGATCGGCGAAGCGGTCGGCGAGCGCCGCGATCGTGAGCGACGGGTTCGGACCCACCGGGCCGGGCATGACCGAGCCGTCCGCGATCGTGAAGCCCGGGTACCCGAAGACCTCGCCGTAGGGATCGACGACGCCCTCCTCCGCGCTTCGCCCGAGCGGACACCCGCCGAGCGGGTGCACCGTGATGAGCCGGCCGAGGTACCAGGTCGGGTTCTCCCGGAACTTCGCGCCCAGCGTCTCGGCGATCTCCTCCGAGAAGTCTCGCAGCCGGTCGAAGAACGGCCCTGACTTGCCCTTGATCCAGTCGACGTCGAGCCTTCCCTTGTAGAGCGCCATCCGCCCGTCGGGAATGTCGCGGCCCATGCCGAGGAGCGGCAGCGAGCCGGCGGACACGCGCGTGTCGGAGAGGAGCTCGGAGACCTCCGCCGACAGATCGACCTCCGGCCGCCGGCGGAGGAGGCCGAGGATGATCCGAAGGGCGACGCGGCGCCAGCGCCAGAGTGCTCCCGGCCCCTGCGTCCCCTGGACAAGCCAGGTCATGAACTCCGGGAAGCCCGCGTCCTCGACGTAGAAGCCACGCCCCTCGCCGCCGTCGAGCGTGTCCGGAACCCGGATCGCGCTCGTGATCACGGGCCCGTACGCGCCGTCCAGCACCCGCGGGGAGCCGTCAGCGTGCTTGGCCTTCAGCGCGAAGGTGAGCAGGTCGCCGTTGCCGCCGAAGCGCGTGCCGAGCCGTGCGCTCAGGCCTGGGAACGACTCGCGGCTGCGAAGCAGGAGGTAGGTGGAGCCGAGCGTCCCGGCCGAGAGCACGAGTCGGTCGCAGGTCAGCTCCCGCACGGGCCGCACCGAGCCGTCGCTCGTGTCGAGCTTTCGCCCCTCGTCCGCCGGGTCGTGCTCGACGTAGCGCACAACGTAGCCCCCGCCCTCGAGCGGCGCGAAGGAGCGAACCTCGCAGAGCGTCCGGATCTCGGCCCCGTGCCGCTCGGCCGCCGAGAGGTAGTTGTAGTCGAGGGTGTTCTTGGAGCCGAAGTTGCAACCGATGTCGCACTCGCCGACAAGCCGGCACGTGAAGCGCTGCGCGCGGTGGAGATTCTGGTGTTCCTCCCGGATCGGCTCTCCGACGGCGGGCCGCTCGCCCTCGTTGGCGAAGGTGACCGCGAGCGGCGGCAGGATGAACTCGCGCCCGAGCGTCTCCGCCGCCTCCTTGAGCGCGGCCGTCTTGGGCGTCCCGTCGTAAGGCGGATGCTCGAAGGGATAGCGCTGCGCGTTCAGCATCCGCTCCGCGCGGTCGTAGTGGGGGTCGAGGTCCGCCCGCGTCACCGCCCAGTGCTCGTAGCCGCCGTCCGCGACGTCCTCCTGGACGAACCAGCGCTCGTCCTTGCGCAGGAGGACGTTCGCGTAGATGAGCGAGCCGCCGCCGAGACCGCTCGAGACGAGGGCGCCGAGGCCGCGAAAGCTCCAGAGGTTGAACATCCCGTAGAGCCCCTCGCTCGGGTCCCAGAACGCCTTCGCGAGCGCCCGCGGGCTGCGCGGAAACGAGCCGGGCGGGTAGGGCTTCCCGCGCTCGAGCACACACACCGACTTGCCCGCCTCGGCGAGGCGGTAGGCGAGGACCGAGCCTCCGAACCCGGACCCGACCACGACGGCGTCGACGTGCTCGACCGCCACCTGCCTGCCTCCTTTGTCGCGGACCTGTCACGAGGCTATGCCGTAGGGAGGCGCGGTTCAAGCTTCGCGCGCACCCTGCCGATACCTGAGCGGTCGGAACTTGACAGCCCCGCCGGCTTTCACGACACTCCGCACACGTTGACGAGGCAGACGCTCACATCGCTCCGCGCCATCGGCTCCGCCGCGGCGTCGGCGCTCGTCCTCGTCGTCATCCTCATTCTCCCCCTCTAGGGGGAGACACGACTCACGCGCCGTTCAGGGCGCATACGCCGACCGAGTCACAGGAGTAGTCCGCCCTCAGACGAGGGCAAGGAGGATGAGCTTTGAGCCGCAGGATCACGATCTTCGACACGACGTTACGCGACGGCGAGCAGTCGCCGGGCATCGCGCTCACGCCCGACGAGAAGGCGGAGATCGGCGCGCAGCTCGAGCGGCTCGGGGTCGACGTCGTCGAGGCCGGCTTCCCGGTCTCCTCGCCCGGCGACTTCGAGGGCGTCCGCGCCGTCACCGCCGCAGTCGCGCGCCCCACCGTCGCCGCGCTCGCCCGGACGCGCGCGGAGGACCTCGACGCCGCCGCGGAGTCGCTCGCCGGCGCGAGCCGCTCCCGCATCCACGTCTTCATCGCCACGAGCCCGATCCACATGGAGCGCAAGCTCCGCCTCGAGCCGCGCGAAGTCGTGCGCCAGGCGCGCTGGGCCGTCGGCTA
>JBOHAM010000147.1:0-11892 GCA_050697735.1 Gaiellaceae bacterium
GAGCGGCGCCGAGACGGCGAAGTCGTCACCGTCGGTGGGCTCGTCGGCGCCGTCAAGCAGCTGACGACGAAGAAGGGCGAGCCGATGGTCTTCCTCCGTCTGGACGACCTCTCCGGCTCGATCGAGACGGTGGTCTTCAACTCCGTCTACGTCTCGGCGCGGGAGCTGCTCGAGGCCGACCGAGTGCTCGTCGTCAAGGGCCGCGTCGACCACAAGGAGGGGGAGACGAAGCTGATCGCCATGGAGATCGCACCCTTCGAAGCGACGCCGGACAAGGGCGAGGTGCGCCTCCGCCTGGACGCACGCAGGGCTCCCGCCGGGACGATTCGCGAGCTCGCCGACGTCGTGAAGAGCTTCCCCGGCGAGTCCGAGGTCGTGCTGGAGCTGGAGACGTCGGTCGGCCCGCAGACCTATGCCTTCGGGCCCGGCTTCCGCGTCCGACCGGAGCCGGATTTCTACGCCGAGGTGAAGGCGCTCCTCGGCGAAGCTGCGATCCGCTAGCCCGAGCCGGGGCGTCTGCGGGGCGCGGACGCGTCTGCTCCGGCCACGTCAGGGGTCTGACCCCTGACGTGGCTCCCTCGGCCGGGTTTGGGGACAGATCACCGCCTAGCGCAGACGCGTTCGGGGGCAGCGCCACCATGGGCGGAGCCGACGGCGTGCTTCACCGGCTCTGTCCGGCCGGGTTTCCACAGGAATTCAGCCGCTTGCACGGCCGCTCCGGACACGTCCGGGGTCAGACCCCGGGCGTGGCTCTAGCGGCCGGGCGCGACGGCCGGCTTGCGCTCTTCGCGCCGGCGCTGCAGTGCCGTACGGACGCGGGCCAGCCTGCCCGGCGGGACGGCTTGCGTATCCGGCTCTGCGTCCCGCGAGGCCGGGCCGGTGTCGAACCGGGCGGCGCCCAGAAGCGATCCGAGCACGGCCGCCGGATGCAGCTCGGCAAACTGAGGGGTGCGGCGCTCCATGTCCACAAGACGGCTGGGCGACGCGATTTCTTCCCCTAGGAGGGCGTGGCGAAATAGACGCTTGTGCCGCAGGGCCGCGACGAACGCTATTCCGCCAAGCCCTCCTGGTATGAAAGGCGTATTAAGCGCGCGTTAGGGGAAGCGCTTCACCCGGAGGGGGGACAACCACCGCTGCGTTGGAACCGAACAACAGAAGTACCAAAGCGGAAGGAACGCAATGCCTGCGGTTGAACTCGAAGTCCAACTCGACGCCGAAGCTGAGCTCGTCCTGACCTGGCGGACGGAGGAGCTCGAGCGGGCCGGCTACGCGCCGGCCGAGGCGCGGCAGCTTGCGGAGCTAGGCCACGTCGACCTGCACCAGGCGACGAGCCTCCTGCGAAGCGGCTGTCCGTCCGAGCTCGCGCTTCGCATCCTCGTCTAGCACCCTCCGTTCGGCCGGAAGAGCGGCGGGCGAGACGTTAGGCTCTCGCGCGTGACGGCCCTCGGGACCCTCCTCGGCTCGATTCCGAGCCCTTCGAGCGGCGAGATCGACCTCGGGCCGGTGCAGATCCACGCGTACGGGCTGATGCTCCTGCTCGGGATCGTCGCCGCCACCGTTCTGACGGGACGGCGCTGGGCCGGCCGCTGGGCGTTCTGGCGCGACGAGCGCGGCGACCTCGTCTTCCGCGTCGCCATGTGGGGAGTCCTGGGCGGCATCGTCGGCGCCCGGCTCTACCACGTGGTCACGAGCTGGAGCACCGTGGACGGAGAGTGGTGGGAGCCTTTCGCCGTCTGGGAGGGCGGCCTCGGGATCTGGGGCGGCATCCTCGGCGGCGTGCTCGCCGGGGCGTGGGTCGTCCGGCGCTCCGGGGAGAGCGTGCTCGCCTTCATGGACGCGGTCGCGCCCGGCCTCCTGCTCGCCCAGGCGATCGGGCGCTGGGGCAACTACTTCAACCAGGAGCTCTTCGGCAAGGTGACGGACCGGCCGTGGGGGCTCGAGATCGACGTCGAGAACCTGCCGCAGGGCTACCTACCCGGGACGACGTTCCACCCGACCTTCCTCTACGAGTCGCTCTGGTCGTTGCTCGGAGTCTTCGTGCTCCTACTCGTCGACCGCTGGACGCGGCTCCGGCCGCCCGGCCTCTTCTGCCTCTACGTCGCCTGGTACACGTTCGGGCGCTTCTTCATGGAGCTCCTGCGCATCGACCAGTCGCACGAGTGGTTCGGCCTGCGCCTGAACGCGTGGGTCTCGATCGGTGTCTTCGTCCTCGCCCTGATCGCGTTCGTGTGGTCGCAGCGCCGCCGCGAGCGAGAGCGCCCGCGCGAGCAGGCGCCGCCCCCGCCGCCGCCCGAGGGGCCGAAGATGGTCGTGCCCAAGGGCCGCATCCGGTAGCGCCGCTAGCATCGCGCGGCATGGCGGTCGCCGTGCGCGAGCTACCCCTCGACCTCGACGCGTTCGAGGGCCCGTTCGACCTGCTGCTGACGCTCGTCCTGCGGGAGGAGCTCGAGCTCAGGGACGTCGACGTCGCCGAGATCGTTGTCGCGTTCGTCGAGCGGCTCGCCGAGCGTGGGGAGCTCGACTTGGAGGCCTGCGGGGAGTTCCTCGTGCTCTCCGCCGCGCTCCTCGAGCTGAAGGCGCGTGGCCTCTTCCCGGACGAGGACTTCGGCCTCGAGGGACTCGACCCCGAAGAGGCGGCGGAGGAACTCGCCGAGCGGCTCGCCGCCTACCGCCGCTTCCGGGCCGCCGCCGGCTGGCTCGAGGAGCGGCTTGAGGCCGAGTCCGACCGCTTCTTCCGCCTCGGCCCCGCCCCGCTGGCGCCGGTGCCGGCGAGGCCGGTGGCGAGGCAGGATCCGGCCGAGCTCGCCCGGGCGCTGCGGGCGCTCGCCGCGGAGCGGCCGGAGCCCTCGCTCGGTCACCTCGTCCTCACCTACCCGCCCGTCTCGCGCTTCCTCGACCGCTTCCGCGCGCTCCTCTCCGCGCGTGGCCGCTTCGCGTTCGACCGCGAGGTCGACCGGTTGCCGCGCATCGAGCAGATCGTCGCGTTCATCGCGCTTCTCGAGCTGCGAAAGCAGGGCGAGGCGCAGATCGCGCAGGCGGGCCCCTTCGAGCCGATCACGGTATGGAACGCCTCCGCCTCGTAGAGAACCCCGTCGACCGGCTCGCGCGCACGGTCGAGGCGCTGCTCGTGATCGCCTCGAAGCCGCTCTCCGTCGAGGAGCTCGCGGCCGTGTGCGAGGAGGACGCCGAGCGGATCGAGACCGCGCTCGGGCTGATCGCCGGCCGCTTTCGCGAGGGACGGAGCGGCATCGTCCTCGAGCACGTGGCCGGCGGCTACGCCTTCAGAGCCGCGCGCGAGGCCGCCGAGGCGTGCGCGCGGCTCGTCGAGCGCCCGGTCCAGCGCGGGCTCTCGCAGGCGGCGCTCGAGACACTGGCCATCGTCGCCTACCTCGGGCCCGTGAGCCGGCCGGAGATCGCGCGCCTGCGCGGCGTCGCCGCCGACTCGGCCGTCGCCGGCCTCGTCGAGCGTGGCCTGATCGGGGAGGCGGGTCGGGAGCGCGACGGCGGCGCCGTCCGCTACGAGACGACGCCGCTCTTCGAGCGGGTCTTCGGTCTCGCCGACCGCTCGGAGCTCCCCGACCTCGACGCGCTCACGGGCGACGTCGAGGAGCTCCGCGCGCGCCTCGAGGACGTCGCGGCTCGCCGCGGCGCGTGACGGGAGCCCGGCGAACGGCTGCTACCCTGGGGGCAGACGAGCCGAATCTTCTCCTCGTTCAGCCGGCAATCGACGACGAGGATGGAGGATGCGGATGTCCCAGGCAAACGAAGGTGACACGGAGTCGGCCGGGAAGGCGCCCGAGTCGCGCAAGGTGATGTTCAGCGGTCGGATCGAGAGCAAGCTGGGCCTGGGTCCCAGCGACCATCGCAGCAGCAGGCTCAGGGACGACGACGAGCTGGTACCGACCAAGCGGGCTCGGCTTCGGCGGCACGCTCCACGCACGACGTTCTAGCGCCCGTCGTCGGTCAGCTCCGGCGGACGATCTTCTCGGCTTCCTCGCGCGTGAACGCCCGCAGGGTCTCGGTCGTCACCTGGCCGTGCTTGGCGACCTCGATCAGCACCTGGTAGGCGGTCTCGTCGTCGGGCGCCTCGAAGATCTCGACGACGTCGTAGCGGCCGAGGGTCACGAAGGCGTCGAGGAGGCGCCCGCCGCGCATCTCGATCGCCCGCTCGGCCTCCTCCACCCGGTCGCGCCAGGCGGGAATGCCGCCCAGGCCGGCCGAGGTGAACTTCATCAGCGTGATGTAGACCGGCACGGCGCCATCATGACCGCTGCGGGGCGACCGTGGAGGAGCGGATCCTGCTCGCCGGCGGCTCGATGATCGGCAAGAGTGCCGCCCGTGCGCCTGAACGCCTACCTTGCGCGTGCGGGAGTCGCCTCGCGGCGCGGGGCCGAGGAGCTGATCCGCGCCGGGCGCGTCCTCGTGAACGGCGCGCCGGCCGGCCTGGCGACCTTCGTCGAGGCCGGCGACCGGGTCGAGCTCGACGGCCGTGTGCTGTCGCCCGAGCCCCTCGCCTACGTGTTGCTGCACAAGCCCGCGGGCGTGGTCACCACCGCCCGCGACCCGCACGGGCGGCCGACGGTCGTCGGGCTCGTCGAGCACGAGCTGCGCATCGTCCCGGTGGGCCGGCTCGACGCCGACACGACCGGCGCGCTCCTGCTCACGAACGACGGCCCGCTCGCGCACCGGCTCATGCATCCCCGCTACGAGGTGGAGAAGGTCTACGAGGCCGAGGTCGAGGGCGAGCCGGACGACGAGGCGCTTCGCCGCCTGGCCGCCGGCGTCGAGCTCGACGACGGGCGGACGGCGCCGGCGCGCGTCCGCCGTCTCGCGCCGACACGGCTCGAGCTGACGCTCCACGAGGGCCGCAAGCACCAGGTCAAGCGGATGTGCGCCGCCGTCGGGCACCCCGTCGTCCGGCTCCACCGCTCCGTGTACGCGGGGCTCACGCTCGACGGTCTCGCGCCCGGCGCCTGGCGGGCGCTGCGGCCGGCAGAGGTCGCGCGGCTACGTGCTCCAGGACCTCCACAGCCGGTCCGGCAGTGAGGCGGGGACGACGTCCTCGACGACGACCAGGCCCGTGAGCCGGTCCCAGAGCGTGCGTCCCTCGCCGTCGACGAGCATCCAGAGCTCGCCCAGCACGGCCACGGCGGCGACGACGACGGAGACCTCGCCGACGAAGCGCTCGGTCGCGGAGAGCCCGCCCACGGGCTCCCAGCCCTGGAGGTGCGAGTAGGCGTTCAGCACCGCGACGCCGAGGACGAGGGCGAGGAGCCCGCGGGCGAACGAGCGGGGGAGGCCGGGCTCGTTGCCGCTGCCGTGTGCGAAGACGTGGATGTCGAGCGCGCGCATCCCGAGCGTGTGGCCGCTGCGGAGGAGGAACGTGAAGTAGGCGACGATTGCGCTCACCGCCACGACGTGGCCGAAGACCGTGAAGGCGGACTCGACCGCGCCCTCGAAGAGGCCGCCGATCACCTCGAGCATTCCGGCGGGAATGAGGAGGAGGACGTAGAGGACCGCGGCGAGCGCCCAGTCGACCGCCGAGGCGGCCGCCCGCCGCCAGAGCGGGGCCGCGACCGCGGTCCACTCCCCCGCAGGGTGCGCGTACCCCGGCCTACGGCGTGACGAAGCCAACTCGCTCGTGGACGCGCGCGAGCGTCTCGGCGGCGATCGCGTGCGCCTTCTCGGCGCCGCGCGCGAGGATCTCGGCGAGTCGCTCCGGCCGTCCGCGGAGCTCGCCGTACCGCAGCCGGATGGGGTCGAGCAGCTGCACGACCGCCTCGGCCACGTCGCCCTTGAACTCGCCGTAGCCGGCCCCGTCGTAGCGCGCCTCGATCTCCTCCGGCGTGCGGCCCGTCGCGACGGCCAGGATCTCGATCAGGTTCGTCACGCCCGGCTTGTCCTCCGCGCGGACGACGTCCCGCCCCGAGTCGGTCACCGCCGAGCGCAGCTTCCGCCGGATCAGGTCGGGCGGGTCGAGCACCTTGACGATGCCGAGCTCGGAGGAGAGCGACGTCGACATGCGCGTCTCCGGCGTCTGGAGGTCCATGATCTTCGCGCCGATCTCGCCGTACGTCCCCTCCGGGACGACGAACGTCTCGCCAAAGCGCTGGTTGAAGCGCTGCGCGAGGTCGCGGGCCAGCTCGAGGTGCTGGCGCTGGTCCTCGCCCACCGGCACGGCATCGGCCTGGTAGAGAAGGATGTCCGCCGCCATGAGCACGGGGTAGGTCATGAGGCCCATGGAGAAGCTCGCCTGCGCGGCCGACTTCTCCCGGAACTGCGGCATCCGGCGCAGCTCGCCGTAGGGAGTCATGCACTCGAGCACCCAGGCGAGCCGGGGATGCTCGGGCACGTGGCTCTGGGCGAAGAGCGTGCAGGCCTCCGGGTCGAGCCCGCTGGCGATGAGCAGGGCGGTGAGGTCGAGGGTCGACTCGCGCAGGGTCTCCGGGTCCTGCGGCACCGTGATCGCGTGCAGGTCGACGATCGGGTGCAAGGCGTCGACCTCGTGCTGCTCCTCGACCCAGCGCCGGATGGCGCCCACGTAGTTGCCGAGGTGCTTCTCGCCCGTGGGCTGGATACCGGAGAGAACGCGCATCGTCGGCGCGATTATCCCTCACTAGACTGATGGCGATGGCGATTACGAACCCGGTCTGGACGCCCTCCTCGTGGCGCGACCACCCCGCGGCCCACCAGCCGGAGTGGCCGAGCGAGGAGCACGCCGAGGCCGCGCGCGCGCGGCTGGCGAGCGTGCCGCCGCTCGTCTTCGCCGGGGAGGCGCGCCAGCTCCAGGCGTCGCTCGCCGAGGTCGTCGAGGGCCGCGCGTTCCTGCTCCAGGCGGGCGACTGCGCCGAGTCGTTCCACGACCTGTCCGCCGTCCACATCCGCGAGAAGCTCAAGATCATGCTGCAGATGGCGGCCGTGCTCACGTACGGCGCCACGCTCCCGGTCGTCAAGGTGGGCCGCATCGCCGGCCAGCTGGCGAAGGCGCGCACGTCGCCGACGGAGCGGCTCGGCGACGTCGAGCTGCCCTCCTTCCGCGGCCACATGATCCACGACGACGCGCCCACGGCCGAAGCGCGTATCCCCGACCCCGAGCGCATGGTGCAGGCCTACAACCACGCCACCTCGACGCTCAACCTCCTGCGCGCGTTCACGAAGGGCGGCTTCGCCGACCTCATGCGCGTCCACGAGTGGAATCAGGAGTTCGTCGCCTCTTCGCCCGAGGGACGCGCCTACGAGCAGCTCGCCTCCGAGATCGAGCGCGCGCTCCGGTTCATGGCCGCCTGCGGGATCGACGTCCGCCGCGAGACCGCGCTCCACCAGGTTGACGTCTGGACGAGCCACGAGGGCCTCGTCCTCGACTACGAGGAGTCGCTCACGCGCCGCGACTCGCTGACGGGCGACTGGTACGACTGCTCGGCCCACATGCTCTGGATCGGCGAGCGAACGCGGCAGCCGGACGGCGCGCACGTCGAGTTCTTCTCCGGCGTCCACAACCCGCTCGGCGTCAAGCTCGGGCCGACCGCGACCGCGGACGAGGTGCTCGAGCTCTGCGAGCGCCTCAACCCGGGGCGCGTGCCCGGCCGTCTGACGCTCATCGCCCGCATGGGTGCCGAGCAGGTCGCGGAGCTTCTCCCGCCGATCATCCGCGCCGTACGGGACGCCGGCCACCCGGTGCTGTGGGCCTCGGACCCCATGCACGCGAACGTCTTCCGGACGGAGTCGGGCTACAAGACGCGCCGCTTCGACGCGATCATGGCGGAGATCGAGGGCTTCGTCGCCGCCTGCCGCCGCGAGGACGTCTGGCCGGGCGGCATCCACCTCGAGTTCACCGGCGAGGACGTCACCGAGTGCCTCGGAGGCTCCGAGGCCGTGGTCGAGGAGCAGCTGAACGTCCGCTACATGACGCTCTGCGACCCGCGCCTGAACGCGCGCCAGTCGCTCGACCTCGCGTTCCGGCTCGCCGAGCTCATGCGCCGGCGGGACGGCACCCCGCTCCCGTTCTGACGTGGCGCTCGAGCGCCTCGCCATCGTCGGCACCGGGCTGATCGGCGCCTCCGTCGGGCTGGCGGCTCGGCGAGTCGGCGTAGCCAGAGTGACCGGGTACGACGCCGACCCCGAGTTCCTGGCGCTCGCGGCCGAGCGGGGCGCGGTGGACGAGCCCGCCGGGAGCCTCGTCGCCGCGGTCGAGGACGCGGACCTCGTCGTCGTGGCGACGCCGGTGGCCGCGCTCGCGGAGGGGATCCGCTCGGCGCTGGCCGCGGCCGGCAACGGCGCCACGGTGACGGACGTCGGCTCGACGAAGGCCGCCCTCTGCGCGTCGGTCGAGGACCGGGTGCGCTTCATCGGCGGCCATCCGGTCTGCGGCTCGGAGGCCCGCGGGCCGATGAGCGGGAGCGACCAGCTCTTCGCCGGGGCCACCTGGTTCCTGACGCCCGTGGCCGAGACGGAGCCCGAGCGCTACCGGCTCCTGCACGGCTTCGTCGCCTCGCTCGGGGCGGTGCCGGTGGCGATCGACCCGTCGGCGCACGACCGCCTCATGGCGCTGACGAGCCATCTGCCGCACGCGCTCGCGAACGTCGTCCTCAACCACGCGGGCTCGGTGCGCGTGGACGGCCACGAGCCGCTCGGCTCCGCGGGCGGGTCGCTCCGGGACATGACTCGCGTGGCCGGCTCGAACCCGCGGATCTGGATCGACATCTTCCTCGACAACGCCGCGGAGCTCCGCTTGGCCCTGGGCGAGCACCGGCGCCGGATCGAAGAGCTGGAGCGGGCGCTCGAGTCGCGCGACGCCGGCTGGCTCGCCCGCTGGATCGGCGAGGCGGGCGGCAACAGGCGCCGACTCCTCGCCGAGGCCTACGACGATCCCGGCGCGCTGCAGCGCGTGCGCGTCCACGTCCCCGACCGGCCGGGCGTCCTCTCCGGGATCACGCAGGCCCTCGGCGCCGAGAAGATCAACATCGAGGACTTCGAGCTCGACCACCTCTCGCCCGAACGCGGCGGGACGCTCAATGTGCTCGTCGCCGGGGAGGAGGCGGCGCGGCGCGCGGCCGAGCTGCTCGAGGCCCAGGGCTACGGAGTGATCGTCTCACCCGCGTTCGAAGACTGATGCGCATCGAGCCCGCGACCGCGCTCCGGGGCGACATCGCGGTTCCGGGCGACAAGTCGATCTCCCACCGGGCGCTCCTCTTCGCGGCGATCGCGGACGGCGAGAGCGAGATCTCGGGCTTCGGCGCGTCGAAGGACACCTTTTCGACGGCAGCTGCCGTGCGGGCGCTGGGAGCCGAGGTGGCGGTCGAGGGCGAGCGCGTCCGGGTCGCGGGGGTCGGCCTGCGCGGGCTGAAGGAGCCCGCCGGCCCGCTCGACTGCGGGAACGCGGGGACGCTGATGCGGCTTCTCGCCGGGATCCTGGCAGGGCAGGAGGGGCGCTTCGAGCTCACGGGGGACGAATCGCTCTCTGGGCGGCCGATGGAGCGGATCGCCGAGCCGCTGCGGGCGCTCGGCGCGCGCGTCGAGACGTCGGACGGGCACCCGCCGCTCGTCGTCGAGGGCGGCCGCCTGCGGCCGGTCCGCTGGGAGCTCCCCGTGGCGAGCGCCCAGGTGAAGTCGTGCGTGCTCCTCGCCGGGCTGTACGCCGAGGAGGGGCCGACGACGGCCGTCGAGCCGCATGCGAGCCGCGACCACACCGAGCGGATGCTCGAGGCGGCCGGCGCGCGCGTCGGGCGGAAGCCGCGCGAAGCGTCGGTCTGGCCAGTCGAGCGGCTGCGGCCGCTGCGGATCGAGATCCCGGGCGACTTCTCCTCGGCGGCTCCGTTCCTGCTCGCGGCGACGCTGCTCCCCGGTTCCGAGCTCCGGCTCCACGGCGTCGGCATCAACCCGACCCGCACGGGCTTCCTCGCCGTGCTGGAGCGGATGGGCGCGCGGGTGGCGCACTTCAACCGGCGCGTGGTCGGGGGCGAGCTCGTCGCCGACCTCGAGGTGCAGGCGGCCGAGCTCGTGGCCACCGAGGTGCGGCCCGAGGAGGTGCCGGCGCTCGTCGACGAGCTGCCGCTCTTCGCGCTCGCGGCCGGGATGGCGCGGGGGGAGAGCGTCGTCACGGGCGCGCAGGAGTTGCGCGTGAAGGAGTCGGACCGTCTCGAGACGGTGAAAGATGCGCTCCGGCCACTGGGCGTGCACCTCGAAACCCGGCATGATGGCCTCCGGGTTCGGGGGGTCCCCTCCCGCCCTAAGGGTGGGGGCGTGGTGGACGCCGCCGGCGACCATCGGATCGCCATGCTGGGGGCGATCGCGGGCCTCGTGTCGCGGGAAGGGGTCGAGCTCAGGGGCGCCGAGAGCGCCGCTGTAAGCTTCCCCGACTTCTTCGCCATGCTCGACTCCCTCGCCCTCCGATGACCCCGTGGCGGCGCCGGTGATCGTCGCCATCGACGGCCCGGCCGGCTCCGGGAAGAGCACGGTCGCGCGCGGCCTGGCCGCTCGCCTCGGCTTCCGCTACCTCGACACCGGCGCGATGTACCGGGCGCTCACCTGGCTCGCGCTCGAGGAGGGCGCCGAGCTCGAGGACGAGGAGGCCCTGGCCGCGCTCGCGCGGGACCACCCGATCCGCTTCGAGGGCGACCGGGTCGAGATCGGAGGGGCCGAGCTCGCCGACGAGATCCGCTCGCCGCGCATCGACCGCGTCGTCTCGACGGTCGCGCGCCACCCGGCCGTGCGCGCGCTCATGCGCGAGCGGCAGCGCGAGCTCGCCGAGGTCGGCGACGTGGTCATCGAGGGGCGCGACATCGGCACCGTCGTCTGCCCAGGTGCCGAGGTGAAGGTCTACCTCGTGGCCGACCCGGCCGAGCGCGCTCGCCGCCGCCTCGCCGAGCGGCCGGAGATCGGGGCCGAGGCGCTCGCCACCGACCTCCGGCTCCGGGACGAGCGCGACGCGGTGCAGATGCAGCCCGCGCCGGACGCGGAGACCCTGGACACGACCGAGCTGAGCGTCGACGACGTGCTCGACCGCATCGAGCGGCTCGTGGAGGCGCGGGCCCGAGCGTGAAGCCGGTCGACCTCGTCTACTGGGCGGTCGGCAAAGGGTTGCTGGGTTCCATCACGCATGCCCTCGCGCCGCTGAAGGCCTACGGGAAGGAGCGCGTGCCCCGCGAGGGCGGCTGCGTCCTCGCCATGAACCACTTCTCCTACGTCGATCCGCCCGCCTTCGGCACCGTCTGCCCGCGGCGCATCGTGTTCGTGGCGAAGAGCGAGCTCTTCGACATCCCCGGGCTGGCGCAGCTGATCGCCGCGCACGGGACGCTCGCCATCCGGCGCGGAGAGACCGACCGGGACGCCCTCCGCAGGATGCGCGAGGCCGTCCGGGAGAACGAGCTCCTGGGCCTCTTCGTCGAGGGGACGCGGCAGCTGAGCGGCGTCCTCGGGGAGCCGAAGCCGGGCGCGGCAATGGTGGCGATCCAGGAGGGCGTCCCGGTCGTGCCGGCGGCGATCCACGGCTCCCAGTTCTGGACGAAGCGGAATCGCCACCCGGTCTCGATCGCCTTCGGCGAGCCGATGCGGTTCGCCGAGCACCCGCGCAACTCGAAGGGCTACGCGGCCGCCTCGGCGGAGATCATGGCCGAGATCCGCCGCCTGTGGGAGTTCCTCGTGCAGATGCACGAGCTCGGCCGCCCGCCCGGGACGCCGCCGCGGCGGGAGCAGGTCCCGACCAGGGTCGCGTAACAGTGCCCCTCCAGGCGATGCCCGCCGCACTTCTGCCCCGCGATCACGCGGCGCCGGAGCCCACCCTCGCCCTCACCAAGGCTTCCTCAGCCTTGGCTTCGGTCGAGTGCGGACTCCGGCTTGGTGCTCGCGACGCAGAAGCGGGGCAGCATCACCTGGAGAGGCACTAGATGTCCGACG
>JBOHAM010000148.1:0-17044 GCA_050697735.1 Gaiellaceae bacterium
GCGCCCAATCCCGAGCAGGCCGCCGCGATCGAGGCGCCGGGAGTCGTCTTCGTCTCGGCCGGCGCGGGGACCGGGAAGACGACCGTGCTCGTCGAGCGCTTCGTCAAGGCGGTGTGCGAGCGCGGCCTGGACGTCGACTCGCTGCTCGTGATCACGTACACGGAGCGGGCGGCGGGCGAGCTGCGCGACCGCATCCGGGCACGGCTCGTCGACGCTGGTCGGCCCGAGCTCGCGCGGGAGCTGGACGCCGCCTGGATCTCGACCATCCACGGCTTCTGCCACCGGCTCCTGAAGGCGCACCCGTTCGCGGCCGGGATCGACCCGCGCTTCCGCGTGCTCGACGAGCCGCAGGCGCGCGTGCTCCAGCGGGAGGCCTTCGAGCAGGCGTTGACGGAGTTGTGCGCCGGTGACGATCCCGAGCGGCTCGGGCTGCTCGCCACGTACGGCGCGCGCGGGCTCCGGCGGATGCTCGCGGGCGTCCACGAGACGCTTCGCGCCGCCGGGCGGCCGCTCGTGCTCGAGCTGGGGCTGCGACCCGGCCTGCCGGAGCGGATCGAGGCCCTGCGCGAGTGCGCGCGAGCTCTGGCGGAGGACGCGGAGGCGGGGGAGGGCGGACGGGCGACGGCTCTCCGGGCGCTCGAGCTGCTCGAGGAGCGCACCCTTCCCGAGCGACTCCTCGACCTCGGTGAGCTGCGCGCGCAGGGGGAGCGGGCTGCGAGCTACGAGGAGGCGCGCCGCGGCGTCGAGCAGGCGGCGCTGGACGAGCTGGCGGCGCGCGACCGCGACCTGCTCCAGGAGCTGCTCGAGGCGTTCGGACGCGCCTACCGCGCCGCGAAGGAGCGCGAGTCGGCGCTCGACTTCGAGGACCTCCAGCTCGGCGCCCGCGACCTGCTGCGCGGGAGCGAGACGGTGCGCGAGCGCGAGAGCTGGCGCTTCCGCTCGATCATGGTGGACGAGTTCCAGGACACGAACCGCCTCCAGTGCGAGCTCGTCGACCTGCTCGCCGAGGGACCCGAGGGCAAGGAGCTCTTCTTCGTCGGCGACGAGTTCCAGTCCATCTACCGCTTCCGCCACGCTGACGTGCAGGTCTTCCGCGAGCGGCGCGAGCAGTCGGGCGGCGTCCTCGCGCTGACGCAGAACTACCGCTCACGGCCGGAGGTGCTCGGAGCGGTCAACCACCTCTTCTCGGCCGAGTTCGGCGACGACTTCCAGCCGCTCGAGGCGGCCGGGCGCTTCCCCGACCCCGTCTTCGGGACGCCGGTCGAGCTGCTCGTCACGGACAAGTCGAGCTACGTGGGGACGCCGGTGCACTGGCGTCGCGCCGAGGCCAGGCACATCGCCGCGCGCGTCCGGCAGCTCGTGGACTCGGGCGAGGCGACCGCGGGCGAGATCGTCCTCCTCTTCGCCGCAGGCACCGACGCCGAGTGGTACGAGGAGGAGCTGCGCCGGGCCGGGCTCGACACCTACCGGGCGACCGGGCGTGGCTACTTCGGGCAGCAGCAGGTCGTCGACCTACTCGCCTACCTCCGCCTCCTGCACAACCGCTACGACGACGAGGCGCTCGTCACCGTGCTCGCCTCGCCGCTCATCGGCCTCTCGAACGACGCTCTCGTCCTGCTCCGGCGGGCGGCGCCGAAGCGGCCGCTCTTCCTGCCGTTCGAACGCGGGCTCCCAGGTGACCTCGTGGAGCGCGATCGCCACCTGTGCCGCGCTTTCCTCCAGCGCTACGAGCGGCTCGCGGGGGCCGCGAACGGCCTCTCGCTGGAACGGCTCTGCGAGCGGATCGTGTCCGAACACGACTACGACCTCGCCGTCCTCGCGCAGTGGGATGGGCGCCGCCGCTACGCGAACATGCGCAAGCTCGCGCGGCTCGCTCGCTCCTACGAGGAGCTGCGTGGCCGCGACATCGAGGGCTTCGTGCGCTTTGTGCGCGAGCAGGAGGCCGTCGGCGCGCGCGAGCTCGAGGCGGTCGCCGAGGAGGAGGACGGCGACGCCGTGCGGCTCCTCACCATCCACTCCGCGAAGGGCCTCGAGTTCAAGGTGGTGATCGTGGCCGACGCCGGACGCGACCGGAACGCGCCCTCGCCGGACGAGATCCTCTGCCTGCCCGACGGCCGCTTCGGCTTCCGCGTTGCCGACCCGGAGACGGGCTCGCGGCGGCCCGCCTTCGCCTATGAGCAGGTGCGCGAGGAGGAGCGGGAGGCCGAGCGCGCGGAGCGCCTGCGCCTCTACTACGTGGCGATGACGCGCGCGATCGACCGGCTGATCGTCTCCGGGGCGATCGACCCGGGGCGGACCGCCGATGCCGCCACGCCGATCGGCTGGGTGCTCTCGCGCCTCGAGGCGCAGGAGCTCGACGCTGCCGGCGAGGCGCCGCTCGAGCTCGTCCGCGACGGGGCGCGCCTGCTCGTGCGGGTCGACCGCCACCGGCCGGAGGCGGAAGGGCCGGCGGCGCCGGCCGCGGACGAGACTGCGCCGGAGGCGGGCCAGCTCGAGCTCTTCGTGGGGGAAGAGATGGCCCCGCTCCCGCCACCGGCGCCGCGTCTCCCGGAGCTCGTGCCGGTGCCCGAGCCGCCGCTCCACCGCGTGCGCCGCCTCTCCTACAGCGCGCTCGCGCTCTTCGACCGCTGCTCGTACCGGTACTACGCCGAGCGGGTTGCGGGCATGCGGCCCCAGGACGCGCAC
This sequence comes from Gaiellaceae bacterium, assembly GCA_050697735.1. Classification (GTDB taxonomy): domain Bacteria; phylum Actinomycetota; class Thermoleophilia; order Gaiellales; family Gaiellaceae; genus JAIBJN01. The sequence goes on from JBOHAM010000148.1 coordinate 2,686, forward strand.
GGGACTGTGCCGGGGCAGACCGGGCTGGCCGCGACCGAGGTGGGCGACGCCGTCCACCGGCTGCTCGAAGAGGTGGATCTGAGCGCGCCGACCGCGCCGGGCGTCGAGCCCGTCCGCGGCTGGTACCCGGCCGTCACGGACGACGAGCTAGAGCGGATAGGCGCGTTCGTCGCCTCCTACTGCGACTCGGAGCTCGCGCGGCGGATCGCAGGCCTAGAGGGGGCCGCTCCCGAGCGCCCATTCGCCTTCGAGCACGACGGCGTCCTCCTCCACGGGCGGCTCGACGTCCACTGGAGCGACGGCCGGAGCGCGCTCATCCTCGACTACAAGACGAACTCGCTCGCCGAGGGGACACCCGAGGAGATCGTCGAGGCCGACTACCGCCTCCAGCGGCTCGTGTACGCGCTGGCCTGCCTGCGCAACGGGGCCGAGGAGGTGGAGGTCGTCTACCACTTCCTGGAGCGTCCGGACGCGGTCGTCTCGACGCGGTTCTCGCAGGACGAGGTGGCCGAGCTCGAAGCCGAGCTCTCCGCCGCCATTGCGCGGATCCACGAGGGCGACTTCCGCCCGACTCCCGGCGAGTTCACGTGTGCCGGCTGTCCGGCCCTCGACCGCGTGTGCGCGGGCCCGCGGCTGCTCTACGCCGACGTCCCGGCGGAGTACGCCGAGGCCTACTAGCTAGTGCCCCATCAGGCAATACACGCCTGCTTCTGCCCCGCGATCACGCGGCGCGAGAGCCCACCCTCGCCCTTCCCAAGGCTTTAGCCTTGGCTGCGGACGAGTGCGAACTCTCGCTTGGTGCTCGCGACGCAGAAGCGAGGCAGCATTACCTGAAGGGGCACTACTGCCGCGAAGCTACGTCCAGGAGGCCCGCCGCCGCGTCGGTCGGAGGCGGGAGCGGATTCGGCCGATCGTCGAGCGGCTTGCTCTCGAGCACCCCGATGCGGTCATCGCGCTCCGCTTCCGCGACCCGGTCGAGCTGCTCATCTCGGTGATGCTCTCGGCTCAGACGACCGACGTGACCGTGAACCGGGTCACCGAGAGCCTCTTCCGCAAGTACCGGCGTCCCGAGGACTACCTCGCAGTGCCGCTCGCCGAGCTCGAGGCCGACATCCGCCCGACCGGCACCTTCCGCCAGAAGGCGAGGAACCTGCAGGGCGCCATGCGGATGCTCGTCGAGGAGCACGACGGCGAGGTGCCGGAGCGGCTCGAGGAGCTCGTCCGCCTGCCCGGGGTGGGGCGGAAGACGGCGAACGTCGTGGCCGCCGAGCGCGGGGCGACCCAGGGCATCGTCGTCGACACGCACGTCCGCCGCCTTTCGCAGCGCCTCGGCCTCACGAGGCAGGAGGATCCGGCGAAGATCGAGCGCGACCTCATGCGCGTCGTTCCGCGCGCCGACTGGGCGCGCTTCCCGCATCTCCTCATCTGGCACGGCCGCCGGATCTGCGACGCGCGCCGCCCGCGCTGCGAGGACTGCGTCCTCTCGGACCTGTGCCCGGCAAGCCGGGTTCAGAGCTCGGCGAGCATCGTCCACGTGCCGGTCCCGCCGACCCGGGCGAACCCGGCACGCTCGTAGAGCCGCACGGCCGGGTTGTCGGGCTCGACGCTCAGGCTGATTGCCCGGAACCCCGCGCCCCGAGCCCGCTCGAGGAGCGCACGAAGCAGGGAGGTGCCCACCCCTCTGCCGCGAGCGCGAGCGAGGACGCCGATGCTCAGCTCCGGCGTCCGTTCGTCGACGAAGCCGTAGCCGGGCTGCTCGGCGGTGAACAGGCGGTACCAGGCCGCGCCAACCGGACGTTCGCCCTCGACGGCGACGACGCCGGCGTCGCCGGCGCGACCCCAGCCCTCGACATAGCGGGCGATTTCCGGGTGGGCGAGCGTCTCCTCGAGCGCCGGCCGCGGCGCTCCGGCCCGCCAGTGGGCTGCCTCGAACAGCATGGCCCGTAGGAAGGGGATGTCGGCGGCCTCGGCTGCGCGGGTCACGCCGCCATTGTCACGCGGGCTCGACGCGCACGACGGCGTGTCCGATCTCGCGTGTCGTTACGAAGGTGCGCGGGTCTCGATCCAGATTCGAGATCTCCGTGATCGCCCGTCCAGACAACCGAAACCCACCCTCGTGGTGCTCGCGCCAGAACTCAAGTAACACCGTGTCACTTTGTTCTCTTGGCGCGCTCCCGCCCGCTGCGTCCTGGCGTGGCTCCCTGCTAGCGGGGCGCGACGGCGACGAGGAGGCCGCCGTCCTCGTCGTACGCTGGGAAGAAGTCCGCGCGCACGACCTTCGTCACGCCGGCGCGCGTGCGGAGCGTCAGCTTCTGGTCGAAGCGGCGCACGCCCCACTCGAGGGCGAGCGCGGCGGGGGTGGGGCCATTCTCCTCGAGCACGAAGAGGGCCTCCATCACGTCGTGGCCGAGGAGGTCGGCTTCCCGGTAGCCGGTGAGCTCGAAGACGCCCTGGCCCGCTGCGATCACGCGGCCCTTTCCGTCGCAGACGACGAACCCCGTTCCGGGAGCGGGGTAGTAGTCGTCCATGATCTCGAAGAGGAACCCGAAGCCGCAGCTCGAGCACGCGACGGGCTGGTGCGTGAGGCCCTGGCGGCCGTCGTCGTCGAGCGAGCGCCGCCGGCAGTTCGGGCAGATGTAGTAGGGCACCCGGAAAAGCTAGCTGCGCGGCGCGGCGAGCGCGTCTGCGAGCCGCCCCCGCTCGGCCGCGAGCCACCGCTCCGCGTCGAGCGCGGCCATGCAGCCCGAGCCGGCGGCCGTCACCGCCTGGCGGTAGACGTGATCCTGCACGTCGCCCGCGGCGAACACGCCCGGCACGTTCGTCTCGGTGGTCTTGCCCTTCGTGAGGAGGTAGCCGGACTCGTCCATGTCGAGCTGCCCCTTGAAGAGCTCGGTGGTCGGGTCGTGCCCGATGGCGACGAAGAGCCCGTCGGCCGGGATCTCGCTCAGCTCGTCGGTCTTCACGTTCCGGACGACCACGCCGCTGACGATCCCGGCGCCGAGCACGTCCTCGACGACCGAGTCCAGCACGAACTCGATCTTCTCGGTCGCGTGCGCTCGGTCGGTCATGATCTGGGAGGCGCGGAAGACGTCTCGGCGGTGGACGAGCGTGACCTTCGAGGCGAACTTGGCGAGGTAGGTCGCCTCCTCCATGGCCGAGTCGCCGCCGCCCACGACAACGACCTCCTTCTCGCGGAAGAACGCCGCGTCGCAGACCGCGCAGTAGGAGACGCCGCGGCCCTGGAGCGTGCGCTCCGACTCGAGACCGAGCTGGCGCGCGTTGGCGCCCGTGGCCACGATCACCGTCTCGGCGCGGTACTCGTCGTCCCCGACCCACACGCGGAACGGCCGCTCGGAAAAGTCGACCCTCGTCACGTCGTCCGTGAGGAACTCGGTGCCGAAGCGCTCGGCCTGCTTGCGGAACTCCTGCATCATCTCCGGGCCGAGCACGCCCTCGGGGTAGCCCGGGTAGTTCTCCACGTCGCTCGTGATCATCAGCTGGCCGCCCCAGCCGACGCCCTCGATCACGAGCGGATTCATGTTGGCGCGCGCGGCGTAGAGCGCAGCCGTATAGCCCGCCGCCGCCCCGCCGATCACGATCACCTCGCGCACGTCGCTTGCGTTCACCGCGATACCACTCTCCATTTCCTTCTTCGAATTCCTACTCTCATTAACGACCGCCGACGAGGTCGTGTTCCAGTGTGTAGCTTCTGAGCACGAGCGCGAAACCTACAGGGGGCTTCCGATGGCACGAACCGTGACCTGGGACGAGCTTCGCGAGCTGGCCCGCGTCGAGGCGGGGAAGGGAGTCGCGATCAGCGTCTACCTCGGTCTCGACCCGGGATCGTCGCCCACGGCGGGCGACGCCCAGACGCGTCTCAACTCCCTCCTCGACGAGGGCGCAAGGCAAGACGGGGCGAGCGCGAAGGAGCTCGACCACCGGCAACGCGTCGCGCTGCGCGAGGATTTCGAACGCATCCGCCGGTGGTTCGAGACGGAGTTCGACCGCGACGGCACGCGCGGGCTGGCGGTCTTCTGCTCGAGCCTCGACGGGCTCTGGCGCCCGTTGCCGCTCTCCGAGCCCGTGCCCGACGGCGTCGAAGTCGGCTCCCGGCTCCACCTGGCCCCGCTCGTCGCGCTCGTCGGCCGGGGTGACGGCGCGCTCGTCGTTGTCGTCAGCCGCGAACAGGGACGCTTCTACCGCTTGCGGGACGGACGGCTCGAGGAGCTGGCCGACTACACGGAGGAGCAGCCTCGGCGGCACGACCAGGGTGGCTGGTCGCAGGCGCGCATGCAGCGTCACGTGGACGAGCTCGCCCAGGACCACCTGCGCCGCGTGGCCGAGGAGCTCGACCGCCTCGTCCGCCGGCTCGACGGCACCCAGGTGGTCGTCATCGCCTCCGAGGAGAGCGCCGCCGAGTTCCCCGACCTCGTCTCGCAGGAGACCCGGGCAGCCATCGCCGGGATCGCGCCGGCGGAGGCTCACGCCCAGGCGTCTGAGCTGCTGGCCGCGGCGATGCCGGTGCTCGAGCGGAAGGCCGACGCCCGGGAGGCCGAGCTGGTCGAGCGCTGGCGCGAGTCTGCGGGACGCGAAGGCCGTGCCTCGTCCGGCTGGGAGACGACCCTCGCCGCCGCCTCGGACGGCCGGGTCGAGACGCTGCTCGTCCAGGAGGGCTCCAACCGGGAGGCACTGCGTTGCCCGCAGTGCGGCCGCGCCATTGCCGCGGGGGAGACGTGTCCGCTCGACGGCGCCCGCCTCGTCGGGCCCGAAGACGGCCTCGAGCTCGCGGTTCACCAGACTCTGGCCCACGGCGGCACGGTCTGGCCCGTTCGCCGTGGCCGCGACCTCGATCCCGTCGAGGGGATCGGCGCCATCCTGCGTTTCTAAGAGCCGGCGGCCCGGGCGGCCGCCTCGGTCTCCACCGGCGCGCTCTCAGGAGCGGGCTCTCCCGGCTCCGCCACCGGGAGCTCGAAGAAGAACGTCGAGCCCTCGCCTTCGCGAGAGGCGACCCAGATCCGCCCGCCCATCCGCCGTACGAGCTCCCGCGAGATGTAGAGGCCGAGGCCGGTGCCGCCCACGCCCCTCGTCAGGTTCGGGTCGAGGCGGAAGAACTTCTCGAAGATCCGGTCTTGCTCGCGCAGCGGGATGCCAAGGCCCTCGTCGCGGACGGCGAAGAGGACTCTGCCCTGCTGCAGCTCGAGCGAGACGAGCACGCGCCCGCCCGTCGGCGAGTACTTGACCGCGTTCTCGACGAGGTTCGCCAGCACCTGCCGCAGCATGTCCGGGTCGGCGGCGACCGCCGGCAGCGCCTCGGGGGCCGTGAGCTCGAGGACGACCTCGTCGGGAAGGTGCGCATGGGCGGCCTCCACCACCTGGTGGGCGAGCGATTCAGCGTCGCACTGCTCCATCGAGAAGGTGAACGTCCCCGACTCGAGGCGGCTCGCGGCGAGCACCTGGTCGACGATGCGCGCCAGCCGGTCCGACTCGCTGGCGATGACGGACAGCAGGCGGCCGCGGCGATCGTCGTCGAGCTCGACGTCGCGGCGGCGAAGGGTCATCGCAGCGCCGTAGACGGCCGCGAGCGGCGTCCGTAGCTCGTGGGACACGGTGGCCACGAACTCGCTCTTCAGCCTCTCGATCCCGCGCTCCTCGGTCAGGTCGCGGAGGGCGTAGACGGTGCCGCTGGGGAACTGCACGGCCGAGATGGAGATCCAGAGCTCGCGGTCGCCCAGGTCGAGCGGCAGGGTCTGCGCGTGCCTCGCGGCCGAGACGGGCGCGGTCGAGAGCGGCACGAGCGGCGCGATCGCACCCCAGCCGGTGAGGACTTCCTCCGGCCGCCTCCCGAGCACGTCCTCGCCCGCGAGGCCGGTGATCGCCGCAACGGCGGGGTTCCAGAGGCGGACGATGCCGTTCTCGTCGACGAGGAAGACGCCGTCGCCGACGTGGGCCAGGACCTGGGCGGCGCGCTCTCGCTCTTCGACGACCTCGGCCTCGAGCCGCGTGCGCTCGAGCACGTCGCCGGTCTCGTTGGCGATCAGCTCCGCCACGGCGATCGTGACCGCGTCGAACCGCCGTGGGGCGTCGACCGCGTAGAAGGTCAGCGTTCCCACCGGCGTGCCCTCGTGGCGGATCGGGACGACGAGGGCACTGCGCGCGCCGATCGAGCGCGCCAGCTGCATCTTCAGGCGCTGCTCGGCGTTCACGTCTCGGACGACGATCGGGCCGCCCTGGCTGAGCAGCTGCTGGTTGAAGTCGTCGGTGACGTGGATCTCGAAACTCCGCCAGGCCTCCTCCGGGATCCCGCTCGCCGCCGTGGCGGAGAGGACGCGTCGCTCGGAGTCGTAGAGGAGCAGAACGGCCGCGTCGACCCCAATCGCTCGCGTGGCCGCGGCGAGGACGGCGCCGCCCACCTCCTCGACGGTGCCCTGCTGGGAGCTGAGCCGGGCGATGGCGCCGAGGACCTCGAGCTCACGGATGCGCCGCGGTCGCTCCGCCCCGAGCCGCACGCTCTCGCGGCCACGCCGGGTGGCGAGCGCGATCCAGACCGCCGTCGCCAGGAGCGCCGCGACGATGGACACCGTGATGAAGGCAGACGACTCCACCGCCCGGCTCTCGCCGAACCTGAGCGCGAAGAGGATCAGCTGCTGGACGGACGCGCCGATCAGGAGCAGGCCGGCCGCCAGCGGCAGCGCGGAGTCGGCGAAGCGCCGCTCGTTCCACCAGGTGCGCAGCAGGAGCACGCCCAGCCCGAGGAGGGCGATCGCGAGCCAGAGGAAGAACCAGGCGACGACTTCCACGAGGCGGTCCCAGACCGAGTATAGGAAGCGGTCGGGCCGGTAGCCTCGTCCGCGGGCGGGTCTTCGCCTGTCGCCTGGGCGTCGCTAGGCGGCGTCGGCCGCGCGTGGAAGCTCGGCGAGCTCGACGGCTGACGCCTCGGGGAGCTCCGATTCTCCCGCGCGCTCGAGCTTCGTCTCGAAGCGCGAAAGGCGCTTCTCCGACTCGCCGTACTTGGTCTGCGCGTTCCCCAGGTGGCGGCCGACGAGGTCGAAATCCGTCTTGAACTTCGTGAAGTCCCGGCCCAGGTCGGCGACGTAGGCCATCACCTCACGCGCATGCTCCTCGATCTGCAGGCCCTTCAGGCCCTGCACGAGGACGAGCAGGTAGGCGTAGAAGGTGGCCGGCGAGACGGGGATCACCTTGCGCTCCTGCGCGTACGCGAGCGGGTTGGCGTCGCCGCCGATGCGGTTGCAGACCAGCTCGTAGTAGACGGCCTCGGCGGGCAGGTACATGAGCGCGAACTCGTACGTGCCCTCGTCGGGCCGGATGTACTTCTGTGCGATCGCGTCCACGTGACCCTTCACGTCCCGTGCGAAGGCCTTGCCGTGGAGCTCGCGCGCGGTCTCCCCGTCGGCCTCGACGAAGCGCTGGAAGTTGTCGAGCGGGAACTTCGCGTCGATCGGGATGAGCGCGTCGTCGAGCCGGATGACGGCGTCGACCCGCTCGCCGGTCCGGAAGCCGTGCTGGAGCGCGTACCGGGCAGGAGGGAGGATGTCGGCGAGCAGGTTGGCCAGCAGGAGCTCCCCGACGCCGCCGCGTGCCTTCGGCGGACGCAGCATCTGCTCGAAGCGCTGGAAGTCCTTGGCCCGCTCGTTCATCTGCGCGGTCGCCTCGTCGACCTTCCCGAGCCGCTCGTGGATCTTCGTCGACGTCTCCGTCATGCCGGCGAGCCGGCGGTCGACCTTGACGTCCAGGTCTCCGAGGCGCCTGTCGACCTTCGTGTCGAGCTCGCCGAAGCGGCGGTCCATCGTCTCGGTCATTCCCGCCAGCCGGCGGTCGATGTCGGCGTTGCGCCCGGCCAGCTGATCGGCGTTCTCGGCCCGCAGGCCCGTCAGCTCCGCGCGCAGCACGCGAACGAGCCAGACGGCACCGGCAGCGAGGACCGCGGCGAGAAGCACGAGGATGACAATGAGCCCGATCATGGGCCGACGAACAGTAGAGAGGCCGTCGGACGGCGCGCCTGCCGGCGGGAAACCGGCTCCTTAAAACGCCAAATCCGGCGAGCCCGAGGGCTTACCGGATCTGGCAGTCGCCAGCCTAACGGCGATTGGCCTCCTGCGACAAGCGACTCGCCGGGGAAGTATTCGCAAAGAGCGACTTTTTCAGATAGAACCATCCTCGTGCGCCGCCCGGTCACCGTCGCCTGCGCCCAGATCGAGCCGGTCGTGCTCGACCGCGAGGCGACGCTCGACCGGCTGGCGGAGCGTGCGGCCGAGGCGGCGGGCGAGGGTGCCGAGCTCCTCGTCTTCCCCGAGGCGTTCGTCCCTGCGTACCCCTCGTCGGCGTGGGCGAAGTTCCTCGCTGGCTGGGCAGACCCGCGCGCGAAGGCGGCGTTCGCCCAGCTCGCGCGCGAGTCCGTCGAGGTACCCGGGCCCGCCGCCGACCGGCTCGGGGAGATCGCGCGCGAGCACGGCGTCTGGCTCGTCACCGGAGTGACCGAGATCGACCCCGAGCGCCCGGGAACGCTCTACAACACGCTCCTCTACCACGACCCCGAGGGCGCCCTCGCGCTCCACCACCGCAAGCTCGTGCCCACGAACCACGAGCGTCTCGTCTGGGGCCATGGAGACGGTCGGGGCCTGCGCGCGGTCGAGACGGGCCTTGGGCGGCTCGGCGGGCTCATCTGCTGGGAGAACTACATGCCGCTCGCCCGCTTCGCGCTCTACGAGTCGGGCGTCGAGATCTACATCGCCTCGACCGCGGACGACTCGGATGCCTGGCAGGCGACGCTCGTCCACATCGCGCTCGAGTCGCGCTCCTTCGTCATCGCCCCCTGCCACTTCCAGCGCACGGCCGCCTATCCGGAGGACTTCCCGCTCCTCGAAGAGCTCGAGGGCGTGGAGGTGATCGGGCGCGGCGGGAGCGCGATCCTCGGCCCGGACGGCGCCTACCTCGCAGGGCCGCTCTACGACGAGGAAGGGATCCTGTACGCCGAGCTCGACCCGACGAGGCTCCACGAGGAGCGGCAGCGGTTCGACCCGGCCGGCCACTACCACCGGCCCGACATCCTCGGCCTGCGGGTCGAGGCCCCGCCCGGCTCTCACTAGCAGGCGCGCGAGGGCTTACGCTTGCCGCGTGGAGTGGGCGCGGTATTTCGACGAGCGGATGGAGACGATGCCGCCCGCCTGGACGCGCCGGCTGACGGACGAGCTGCTCGCCGAGCAGGTGGAGCGCTGCTACGAGCTGGCGCCCTTCTACCGGCGCAAGCTGGAGGAGGCGCACGTCCGCCCCGAGCACGTGCGCACGGCGGAGGACCTGCGCCGGCTTCCGTTCACGACCAAAGACGAGCTGCGCGCCTCCCAGGAGGCCGCGCCGCCGCTCGGCGACTTCGCCTGCGCCGACCCGCTCGAGGTCGTCCGCGTCCACCTGACCTCGGGGACGACGGGCACCCCGCTCGTGCTCGGCTACACGGCCGAGGACCTGCGCACCTCAGCGCGCATCGGAGCGCGGGCGGTGTGGGCGGCCGGCGCGCGGCCGGACGACACGATCCTCCACTGCATGAGCTACAGCTTCTACACGGGCGGGCTCGCCGACCACGACGCGCTCGAGGAGACCGGGGCGACGATGGTGCCGGCCGGGCTCGGCCAGAGCGGCCGGCTGCTCGAGCTCTGGGACGACCTGCGCCCGACGGCGCTCTTCTCCACGCTCACGTATCCGCTCTACCTCGCCGAGCAGGCGCAGGAGGCCGGCCGCGATCCGCGCACGCTCGGCCTGCGGAAGCTGATCGTCTCGGGCGAGCCGGGCGGGCAGATGGCCGCGACCCGGGCCCGCGTGGAGGAGGTCTGGAACGCCCGGCTCGGCGACACGTACGGCCTCTCCGACGTCTGGGGGACGCTCGCAGGCGAGTGCGAGGAGCACACGGGACTCCACTTCCTCGCCCAGGACGCCGCGTTCGTGGAGCTGATCGAGCCCGAGAGCGGCGACCCGCTGGACGTCGAGCCCGGCGCCCGCGGCGAGCTCGTGTTCACGCACCTCGCTCGCCGCGCGACCCCCGTGCTCCGCTTCCGCTCGCGGGACGTCGCCGAGATCGTCGCCGGCGAGTGCCCCTGCGGGCGGACGGGCTTCCGCTTCCGCGTCGTGGGACGCAGCGACGACATGTTCCGTGTGCGGGGAGTCAACGTCTTCCCCAGCGCGGTCGAGGAGCTGCTGCGCGAGCACGGGATCGACCGCTTCGCCGTCGTCCTCGAGCGGTTCCCGGTGGAGCCGCCGGTCGAGATCCTCGTCGAGGGCGTGGACGGGAGGGAGAAGGAGCTCGCGGCGGCGGTGAAGGCCCGGCTCGGCTTCACGTGCCGCGTGCGCGCGACGACGCTGCCGCGGACGGAGACGAAGGCGAAGCGCCTCTACCGGGTCTACGAGGGCGAGGAGGCTCCCGCGTGAGCGTCGCTCACCTTCGGCTCGCTCCCGCTCACAGGCCAGAGGCTGGCCCGTGAGCGTGCATATCGAGCGCGATGGCACGGCCGTCTGGATCCGCTGGGCGCGGCCGGAGCGGCTGAACGCCTGGGACCGCGCCACGCTGCGGGGCCTGGGCGACGCGCTGGCGGAGGCCGCCGCCGGGGACGCCCGCGCGATCGTGCTCCACGGAGCGGGCGGCGCGTTCTCCTCGGGCGACGACCTGCACGAGACCGCGACGCTCACGCCCGAGGAGTGGGCGGCGACGATTGCCGGGTTCAACCGCCTGACCCGCGAGGTCGTGGCTGCGCCGCAGCCGGTGATCGCGGCCGTGGACGGGGTCTGCGTCGGCGGCGCCTTCGAGCTGGTCGTCGCCTGCGACGTGCGGATCGCGAGCCCTCGCTCCCGGCTCGGCTGCCCGGAGGTGGCGATCGGGCTCTCGATCTCCAACGGCCTGAGCCTGCTCGCGCCGCGGGCGGCCCGCCGGCTCGTCCTCACCGGCGAGCTGGTGGGCGCCGAGGATGCGCTCCGGCTCGGCCTCGTGGACGCGGTGGCGGAGGATGTGGAGGCTGAGGCGCGGCGGCTCGCCGAGCGGATCGGCGGTCTCGCGCCGCTCGCCGTCGCGGGCTCGAAGCGGCTGCTGGACGAAGGCAGGCACGAAGCGCTCGAGCGAGCCCTCGACCGCGAGGCCGCCCTTTGCGAGCGGCTCTTCGAGACCGCCGATGCCCGCGAGGGGCTAGCCGCGTTCCTGGAGAAGCGCGAGCCGCGCTTCCAGGGCAGCTGAGCGTCAGCCGAGGTGGACGGAGCCGTCGTCGGCGAGCGTCCAGTGCGGGTTCTGGGCGACCTCCCAGGGATGGCCGTCCGGGTCGTGGAAGACGCCGGAGTAGCCGCCCCAGAACGTCGGCGCGCCCCGCCGGGCGATCGTCGCGCCGGCGCGCTCGGCCTCGGCGAGCACCGCGTCCACCTCCTCCGGCGAGCGGACGTTGTGCGCGAGCGTGACCCCGCCCCAGCCGCCCGCGTCCTCGACGACCGAGTCCTCCGCGAGCAGCCCGCGGTCCCAGAGAGCGACGATCGCGCCTCCCGTTTGGAAGAAGACGACGTCGTCGTCCTGCTTCGCGCCGGTCGTCCACCCGAGCGCCTCGTAGAACGCCCGCGAGCGCGCGAGGTCGCCGACTCCCAGGGTGACGAGACTCAGGCGCGGTTTCACGGCCTGGACCCTAGCGGATCGAACATTCGTTCGCTACGCTGACCGGCGGGCGTTCTACCCTCAGCGTCTCCCCATGCGCGCGTTCTTCGGTCACGGCGGGCGGCTCGCTGCCGCGCTCCCCGGCTTCGAGCCTCGGGTCGAGCAGGCTGCCCTCGCCCAAGAAGTGGCGGACGCGCTCGAGCGGGGCGAGCACCTCCTCGCCGAAGCGGGCACGGGCGTCGGGAAGACGCTCGCCTACCTCGTTCCCGCGCTCGAGTCGGGGCAGCGGGTCGTGGTCGCCACGGCGACGAAGGCGCTCCAGGAGCAGCTCCTCACGAAGGACGTCCCCGCGGCCGCGACGGCCCTCGGCCGTGACGTGGACGTGGCCGTGCTCAAGGGCCGCCAGAACTACCTGTGCCGCAGGAGCCTGCACGGCCTCGCCCTGCCGCTTTTCCGCACGGCCGAGGACGCGCGCGAGTTCGAGCGGCTGCAGGACTGGATCGAGACGACCGAGACGGGCGACCGCGCCGAGCTCTCCTTCGAGCCGCGCGCGACGCTCTGGGCGGAGCTCGCGGTCGGGCCCGACCGCTGCGCGGGCGGCCGCTGCCCGTTCCGCTCGGAGTGCTTCTCCGAGCGGGCGCGCGAGCGGGCGCAGGAGGCAGAGCTCGTCGTCGTCAACCACGCGCTCTATTTCGCCGACCTCGCGCTCCGCGGGCGCACGGGGGCCGGCGTCGGGATCCTCCCGGACCACGACGCCGTGGTCTTCGACGAGGCGCACCGGCTGGAGGAGGCTGCGGCGGCCTGGTTCGGCGGGCGCGTCTCGCTCGGCAGTCTCCGCCGGCTTCTCTGGGACGTCGAGCGCGCCTGCCGGGAGGCCGGCACCCCGGCTCCCGCCCGGGCGCTCGAGGCGATCGACCGCCGCGGCGAGGAGCTGCTCGCCGGGCTCGACCCCGGGCGCGGGCGTCGCCGCCTGAGCGAGGCGGACATCGAGGCGGCGACCGCGCCCGCGGCAGCGCTCGCCCGGGCCCTGGCCGAGTTGGCCGGGGCGCTGAAGGGCGGCGGGGAGGACGAGGACGCGCTCGCCCGCCGCGCTCTTGGCACCGTCGACGATCTCGACGCCTGTCTCGCCGCCGGCGACGACGCGGTCTCCTGGGCGGAGCACGGCGCGCTCGCCTGGGCCCCCGTCGACGTCTCGGACCTCCTGCGCGACGTCCTCTGGGAGCGCGAGGTCGTCTCCGTGCTCGTCTCCGCGACGCTCGAGCCGCGCTTCCTGCGTCGACGGCTGGGCCTCGACGAGGCCAGAGAGGTCCAGCTCGACTCGCCGTTCGACTACCGCGAGCAGGCGCTCGTCTACGTGCCGCGGTCCTTCCCGGAGCCGCGTCCGCCCGGCTATGACGCGCGCGTGGCCGACGAGGTCGTCGCCCTCTGCCGCCTCTCGGAGGGCCGCGCGCTCGTGCTCACGACCTCGTACCGCGCCCTCGACGAGCTCGCCGAGACCGCGCGGCCGCGCATCCCGTACCCGGTGCTCGTCCAGGGCGAGGCGCCGCGCGAGCGCCTCCTCGAGCGCTTCCGCGAGGAGGTGGACTCGGTGCTCATCGCCACGCAGACGTTCTGGCAGGGGGTCGACGTGCAGGGGGAGTCGCTCTCGCTCCTCGTCATCGACAAGCTGCCCTTCTCGGCCCCGGGCGACCCGCTCTACGAGGCGCGCTGCGAGCGCATTGCGCGTGCCGGCGGCGACTGGTTTGCCGGCTACGCCCTCCCGTGCGCGATCCTGCAGCTGCGCCAGGGCTTCGGCCGCCTGATCAGAGGTCACGGGGACCGCGGCGTCGTCGCCATCCTCGACCCGCGCCTGCGCTCGCGGGCCTACGGGCGGCGCTTCCTCGAAGCCCTCCCGCCGGCCCCGGTCGTCGCCGAGCTCGACGCCGTCGCGGGGTTCCTGGGGGCGAGGACGAGCGCCACCGCCTGATACCTTTGTTCGCCGAGTGGCCAAGAAGGATCGCGTCCCCACCCCCCCGAAGCGCCCCGTCCAGGCGCCCAAGGCATACCGCGCCGAGCCCAACCCCAGGCGGTCGCAGCTCATCTTCATCGCGGTCGCCGCGGCGATCGTGATCGCCGCGGGCGCCGTCGGCATCGCGTTCATCTTCGCGGGCGGCGACGACGCCGGCGGCGCGGTCGGCGACGGGCCCGGGAACTGCCAGCTGCAGACGTTCGACGCCCTCGAGGCGAGCCACGTCCAGGAGCTGCCCAACGACTACGAGTACAACTCGACCCCGCCCACGAGCGGCCTCCACAACAACCAGACCGCGATCTGGAACCTCTACGACCAGCCCGTGCCGTCGCTCAACTACGTCCACAACCTCGAGCACGGTGGGGTGGTCGTCCAGTACGGGAGCCAGGTGCCCGACGCGGCCGTCGCGGAGATCGGCACCTGGTACAACGACGACACCCGCGGCCTGATCGTGGCGCCGCTCGCCGCGGACGTCGAGGAGGAGATGAACCTCGCAGACCGGGTCGTGCTGACCTCGTGGACGCACATGATGACCTGCACGACGTTCGACGAGAACGCCTTCGACGATTTCATCGACGACTATCGCGGCACTCAGGGCGACGCGCCCGAGAAGTTCCCGCTCGACACGTTAGTCCAGGGCGGGAACTAACCTCCCAACGCGCCGGGGTGGCGGAACGGTAGACGCGGGGGGCTTAAAACCCCCTGCCCGCAAGGGCGTG
>JBOHAM010000149.1:0-20148 GCA_050697735.1 Gaiellaceae bacterium
GCCGCCGCCCCCGCTGCGCTCGGAGCCTCGAGCGCGCCCGCTCTCGTGGGCGCGAACCTGGCGCTGCTCGCGGCCGGGACCGCCGCGACCATCTACCTCTGGCTGCGGGTCTTCGGCGCCGACCCCACCTCCGTGATGCTTCCTGCCGAGAGCGCCGCACCCGCCTTCGAGCGGTCGAGCGTCCCCTCGGTCGTCGACGTCGGCGAGACGGCGACACCCCGGCCGCGGCCCGACAGCCCGGCCGCCGGGGGCGGCGGGAACGAGGCCGAGCCTGCCGCTCCGGCACCTCCGGCTCCTGTCGTCGCGTCCGCCGGCGGCGGGCCGGCTCCCGTGGCGAGCCCCCCGGTGGAGCCGCCGCGGCCCGGCGAACCGGGGCCGTCCGTCGGCCCGGGGAAGCCGCCCGCCCAGCCGCCACCCGAGGAGCCCGAGCCGCCCCCGCCGCCGCCGCCAGAGGAGCCCGAGCCTCCGCCTCCTCCGCCGCCGCCGGAGGAGCCGCCCGCGCCGCCCCCGCCCAAGCCCGGCCAGCCGGATCGGCCGGACAAGCCGCACCGACCCGACAAGCCCGATCGCCCTGAGAAGCCCGACCGGCCGGACAAGCCCGACAAGCCGGATCGCCCTGAAAAGCCCGACCGGCCGGACAAGCCCGATCGGCCGGACAAGCCGGACCGCCCAGATCGGCCGGACAAGCCGGACCGGCCGGACAAGCCGGACAAACCCTGGAGGCCCTGGGGCCACGGCAAGGCCGACCGGGACGAGAAGCCGGACCGGCACGAAGGCAGAGGCCCGCGCCACGAGCGTGACCACGAGACCCCGCACGGCCGAGGCGAGGGCGAGAAGCGAGGCCACGGCAAGCATCACTAGCTGAACGCCGGCCGCGACCGGTACACCTTGGGGTCGAATGCTGCGCTGGCTCCTCGTCTTCCTCCTCCTCGCAGCCGGCGCCGCGCTGGCGGCCGGAGCGGTCCTCGTCCTTCGCGACGACGGGCCCGGGGAGCTCCTGCCGGATCTCGACCAGGCGGTGCCGTCGGAGGTCGCCATCGTCCAGGCGGGCGACACGTACCGGCTCGTCTTCGCCTCGGCCGTGGACAACGTCGGCCGAGGGCCGTTCCTGATCGAGGGCGAGCGATCCGGTCCGGCCGAGCCATCCATGGCAGTCCGCCAGCTCGTGCGGCGGACGGACGGTACGGCACGCGAGCGCAAGGTAGATGCGGAGATCCGCTACGTCCAGTCGGAGACGCACGAGCACTGGCACCTGCTCGACTTCGAGCGCTACGAGCTCCGGCGAGCGGAGAGCGGGGCCCTGGTGCAGCCCGACGAGAAGACGGGCTTCTGCCTCGGGGACCGGTACGAGACCGACGAGAGCACCCGCCTCGAGAACGAGCCCGGCCGGCCGGTCTGGACCGAGGAGTGCGGCCGCGACCGCCCCGACCTCCTCGCCGTCCGGGAAGGCATCTCGCCCGGCTACGGAGACGACTACGCGCCCGAGCTCGAGGGCCAGTACGTCGACGTGACGCAGGCGCCCGCCGGCCGCTACGTCCTCGTCCACCGCGCGAATCCGGAGCGCGCGCTCGAGGAGAGCGACTACGGGAACAACGCCGCCTCGCTCCTCATCCAGCTCCGTCGCACGACGGGCGAGGTGCCCACGGTCCGCGTGCTCGCGCGCTGCCCGGACACCGAGCGCTGCTCCGGCTCGGCCGGCGGGCGTTAAGCCTGGGTTAGGAGGGGCCGCAGGCCGCCGGACGTTTCGGAGGACGCCGATACGGTGAGGCGGAAGGACGCCAGGCACCGTGCTCGATCCCCTCATCGATCTCCTCAACTCTAGGACACCCTTGTACCCGCCCTTCGGCTGGATCGCGGTCATCGTCACGCTGTTCGCGCTCGCGTGGTTGGTCGCGCGCTCGAGCGGCTGGGCGGCGCGGCGCGTGCTCGCCTGGCACGACCGGCGCCACAGCACCGGCGATCTCGAGGCGACGGGCAAGATCGCCAACCTCAAGCGACGGGAGACGCTCGTCAGCGTCATCCGGGGCGCGATCACCTACCTGGCGTTCGGGACGGCCATCGTCCTCTCGGTCGCGCAGGTCGCGGGCGGCGTCGACCGGCTCACCGCCCTCGCGGGAGTCTCGTTCACGCTGATCGTGGCCGGCTTCGCGGCGCAGCGGATCATCGCGGACGTCGTGGCCGGGACGATGATGTTCGTCGAGCGCTGGTTCTCGGTCGGCGACACGGTCACGATCCACGCGGGCGTCGAGCTCCAGGGCGTGGTCGAGGACGTCTCCCTGCGCCGGACGCGCCTGCGCTCGCTCACGGGCGAGTCCATCCACATCAACAACTCGCACATCCAGGCGGTCAGGGTCCTTCCGCGCGGCGTCAAGGAGCTCGCCGTCGAGATCTTCGTGAGCAAGCGCGAGGACGGCGAGCGGCTCGTCGACGAGGTCACCCGGATCTTGCCCGAGGGCCCGACCACTTTCATCCGCCGCCCGCGCGTCGACCGCATCGACGAGCTCTCGCACAACCTCACCCGGATCCGGGTGCACACCAGCGTCGCGCCCGGCCGCGAGTGGCTGGCGGAGAACTTCTTCTCCGACCTGCTGCGCCAGCGCGCGGGCGAGTCGCTCATCGTCCACGGCCCGGTCGTCCTGGCCGTCGACGAGCGGGCGACCTGGAGCTACGCGCGCGCGAGCGGCGCCAGGCGCGGAAGCTACTCGCGCGACCAGCGCTCGCCGGTCGGCGTGCCCTGAGGCGCGAGCAGGCACGATGAGGGCATGCGGCGCTCCTTCGCCGTCTTCCTCCTCGTGCTCACCGGCTGCTCCACGGGCTCGCCCGACCCGGGGCTGCCCGAGCTCCGCCGTCAGGCCGACGCGCTCGTGCCGGCGTCGAGCGAGGTGGTCGACGTCACCGAGGGAGCGTGCCTCCAGGTCGAGGGCAACCCCGCCTGCGTCCGCATCTACCTCACCGGCGACCTACCGGAGGGCGCGCGGGCCGACGCGCTCGAGCAGGCGGCGCGCAACGCCGGGTGGGAGATCGTCCTGCGGGAGAAGGTCCCCGCCGGGACGGCGTTCGAGCTCGAGCGCGAGGGCTACCAGGCCTTTGCGGCCGTGTGGACGATCTCGTGCCCCGAGGGCCGGGTCGACCGTGCCTGCGCCGACGAGATCCAGGTGCTGGAGCGGCCCTAGGCCGGGAGCAGGGCGCCGAAGCGGGCGATGCCCTCCTCGATCTGGGCCTCGTCGGCTCGGCTGAAGGAAAGCCGCACGTGGCGCTCGCCGCCGCCCGTGGGGAAGAAGGGAGGGCCGGGCACGACGGCCACGCCCGCGTCGAGCGCCCGCCCGGCGAGGGCGACGGCGTCCTCTCCCCCGGGGAGCTCGAGCCAGGTAAAGAAGCCGCCCTCCGGTCGCACCCACGCAGCGCGCGTCCCGACGTGGCGCTCGAGCGCGCTCATGATCGCGTCTCGGCGGTCTCGGTAAAGCGCCCGTGACCTCGCGAGCTGCTCGTCGAGGAGCCCCCGGCGCCCGTACTCCTCGAGCAGCCGCTGCCCAAGGGCGCCCGCGCACTGGTCGGTGTTCTGCTTCGCCCAGACGAGCTTCGCCACGAGCTCCGGCGGGCCGGCGGCCCACCCGAGGCGGACACCGGGGAAGAACGTCTTCGAGAACGTGCCGGCCTGGAGGACGACGTCGGGTGCCAGGCTCCAGAGGCTCGGGGGCAGCTCGTCGGCGAACGAGAGCTCGCGGTAGGCCACGTCCTCGACGACGAGGAAGCCGTATCGGCGCGCGAGCTCGACGAGCGCGGGGCGCCGCTCCGCGGAGAGGCTCACCCCGGCCGGGTTCTGGAAGTCGGGGATCGTGTAGAGGAGCTTCGGCGGAGGCCCGGCCGCCAGACGGCGCTCGAGCTCGTCCACGGCGAGCCCCTCCTCGTCCAGCGGCACGGCCTCGACCGCGGCCTCGAAGCTCTGGAAGGCCATGATCGCGCCCAGGTACGTGGGGCCCTCGAAGAGGACGCGGTCGCCCGCGTCGAGGAGGGACTTGCCGACGAGCTCCAGCGCCTCGACCGCGCCGCTCGTGAGCATCAGCTCGGCGTCCTCCGGGCGCCGGCCGTCCACGGTCTCGAGGCGCCCGGCGACGTAGTCGCGGGGTCCGGGCAGCCCGTCCGTCGGCGAGTACTGGAACGGCGAGGCGTCCCCGCGCTCGGCCAGCTCGCGCAGGATCTCCGCGAGCGCCGGCCCGGGGAACGTGGCCGGGTCCGGAAAGCCGCCAGCGAAGGAGATGACGTCCTGCGCGCCCGCGAGCGCGAGGATCTCGAGCAGCCCCTCGCCCGCCCCACCGCGCGTCCGCGCGGCGAAGAGCGCCTCCCAGGAACGAACCTCCGGCCCGACCGCCACAGGGGGATTGTGGCGAACGCGCGCGGCCCGCGCGCGCCTTTCGTTCCAAGTGACACAGTGTTACTTGGGCGGGGGTCCGGCCGGCTCGGGGCGATCGAGGAGCTTCGTCTCGATGCGCCGCGCGCGACTGCGCATTGCGAGCCAGAGGAGGAGCGCCAGCAGGAGCACCGGGCTGAGGACGATGGCGGCGAAGAGCGCCACGACCCCGACGGCGCCGAGGAGGCGGAGGGCGTCCCGTGCGGCTCCCGCGGCCTCGCCCTCCTCGGGCTCGGCGCCCGCGGGCGCCTCACGGGTGTGGAGGAGCAGCGTGAGCTCGGCGATCGCGGCCTCGCGGCGGTCGCGAGCGTTCGCGCGGGCGAGATCGGTGCGCGCGGCATGGAGGCGCTCGAGGCGGATCTCGAGCCGCAGACGCTCCTCGGGCTCGAGCGTCTCGCTTTCGAGGCGCAGCTCGGTGATTCGGATCTTCCGGTCGAGCTTCTCGATGCGCCGATCGCGGACGTCGATACCGCCCTGGAGATCGGTCGTCACCATCCGCTGGCCCGTGATCGTGCCGAGCTCCGAGAGGCGGACGACGGCGTCTTCCACGCGCCTGACGGGGACGCGGAGCTGAAGTGCCGCCTCGCCCTCACGTCCACCCGCGTCCACGTCGGAGGAGGCGACCCAGCCGCCCAGCTCGCGTGTGATCGCCATCGCCCGGCCCGACGCGTCGGCGAGCTCGTCGGCGTCGCGCAGGCGCAGCTCCACGCGGAGGTCGACGTCGGTCGCGCGGCGCCTGTCGATGCTGTCCTCGCCGGAGACGAGCCCGGCTCCCGAATCCAGCGTGACCTGACTCTTCCTGAGCGTATTGCGGTACGGCGCGGAAGCCCCGGCCTCCTGGTCGCCCGCCTCCGGCGCTACGGGAGAAGGCGCCGCTGCCGGAACGTCCGCCTGGCCCGCATCGTCGTCCCCTCCCTCGCCTCGGAGAGCCACGGTCGCCACCATGCCGGCGAGCAGCAGGAGCACCAGCCCGATGGCAAGCGCCGGGCGCCACCGCGGTACGGGCACGCGGCGGCGCGCGCGCACGGGCTCCTTCCCGAGCTCGCTCACTCGCCCCAGCAACGCGGCCGGGGCGAGCGGACCGCCCGCCCGCAGCTCGCGGACAAGGCCCTGCACGCGGGCCTCGTACTCCGCTTCGGGCACGGCGCCGCCGAGGAGCTCCTCGAGCCGGTCTTCGGCGATCGGGTCAGGCGAGCGCATGGATCTCCATCCTCTCCTCGAGCTTGGCGAGCGCCCGGGCGAGCCGCATCGAGCACGCAGTGCGTCCGAGCCCGAGCACACGCGCGGCCGCGTCGGCGTCCAGGTCGAGCACGATGCGGAGCGCGACCACCTCGCGCTCGGCCGCGGTCAGCGAGCCGAGCGCGGCGTCGAGCTCCGGCGAGAAGCCCAGCTCCGCCGGGGCGACCTCATGGCCGCCCGAGGCGTGCGCGTAGCGCTCCTCGCGCCGACGCCTCCGTGACTCGGCGCGGAAGTGGTCGAGCGCGACGCTGCGCCCGATCCGGCAGAGCCAGGTCCGCTCGGAGCCTCGCCGCGGGTCGAACCGCCGCCACGACCTGAGCGCCTTCTCGAATGTCTCCGCGGTCAGGTCCTCTGCGAGCGAGGGATCGGCGGTCAGCATGACGAGGTAGCGGTGCACGGCGTCCAGATGGTCGGCCGCCGCCTCGGCGAAGGTCCGCCGGAGGGCGGCCCGCCGCGGCAGCGTCGGCGCGAGCGCGTTCACATCTCTCATACGGCACCGGACTCCGATTTCGTCACGTGCTCGAGATAGGACGCCAGCGCGCCCTCGATGGTTCCCCGAGGCGCGAGCTCGACCATACGATCCGCCGGATGGACAACGCCGCGATCGCCGACCGCCTCACCGCCTTCGCCGTCCTGCTCGAGCTCCGCGAGTCCGGCTATCCGGCGCGGGCCTACCGGCGCGCCGCGGAGACGATCCGCGAGACGGAGGCGCCGGTCGCCGAGCTCGTCCGCGCGGGCCGCGTCCAGGAGCTGCGCGGCATCGGCCCGGGCATCGCGGCGCGACTACGGGAGCTCGTCGAGACCGGCACGATCGCCGAGCTCGACGAGCTGGAGCGCGAGGTGCGGCCGGAGCTCGTGGGTCTCGGCCGGCTACTGGGCATCGCGCCGAAGCGGATGGTCGAGATCGGGCGTGCGCTGGGCGTGCAGACCGTCGACG
Organism: Gaiellaceae bacterium; assembly: GCA_050697735.1. GTDB lineage: Bacteria > Actinomycetota > Thermoleophilia > Gaiellales > Gaiellaceae > JAIBJN01. The sequence goes on from JBOHAM010000149.1 coordinate 6,585, forward strand.
AGCTCCGGCAGGCGGCGCGCGAGGGGCGCCTCACGTCCGTGCCGGGGATCGGGCCCAAGACGGAGCAGCGGCTGCTGGCTCGACTCGAGACGGACGCTCGCCCGCGGCGGCGCGGCCTGCTGCTGAACCGCGCGCGAGAGCTCGTCGGCGAGATCGCGACCGCGCTCGGGGGCGAGCTCGCGGGAGATCCACGGCGGTGGGCGGACACGTCCTTCGACCTCGCCGTCGTCGTCGCCTCGGGGCGGCCCGCCCGCGTGCTGGACGCGTTCGAGCGCCTGCCCGCGATCGTCGCCGTCGTGGAGCGTGCCGACCGCCACGCCGTGGGAGTCACCGTCGAAGGCTTGCCGGTGGAGCTGATCGTCGCCGAGCCCGGCCTCTTCGGCACCGAGCTCATCCGCGCGACCGGGACGCCCGCGTACGTGGAGGCGCTCGAGCCGCTGCCGCCCGCCGCCGACGAGGAAGCCGTCTACTCCGAGCTCGACCTCCCGTGGTGCCCTCCCGAGCTTCGCGAGGAGCCGTTTCGCGGAGCGCCGCCGCCCCTCGTCGAGCCGGCAGACGTCCGCGGAGACCTTCACTGCCACACGACCTGGTCGGACGGGAAGGCGTCGGTGCTCGAGATGGCGACCGCCGCCCGGGACCTCGGCTACGAGTACGTCGCGATCTGCGACCACACGCGCAGCGTTCGCGTCGTGCCCGGCCTCGACGCCGACGACCTCCGCCGCCAGGGCGAGGAGATCGCCGCGGCCAACGAGGAGCTCGCCCCTTTCCGCGTCCTGCGCGGCACCGAGGTGGACATTCGTAGCGACGGAGCGCTCGACCTTCCCGACAACATCCTCGCGGAGCTCGACTGGGTGCAGCTCAGCCTCCACGCCGGCCAGCGCGAGGCCCGCGAGCCCCTCACCCGGAAGGTCACGGAGGGGATGCGCCACCCGGCCGTGACCTGCCTCAGCCACCCGAAGGGCCGGCTCATCAACCACCGGCCGCCGAACGCCCTCGACCTGGAGGCGGTCTTCCAGGTGGCGCTGGAGACGGGCGTTGCGCTGGAGACGAACGGTCTTCCGAACCGCCTGGATCTCTCCGGCCCGGAGGTTCGCCTGGCGATCGCGGCCGGCGTCCCGATCGTCGCCTCGACGGACGCGCACTCGATCCGCGGCCTGGGGAACATGCGCCTGGCGATCGCCACCGCCCGGCGGGGGTGGGCGACCGCCGCCGACGTCGTCAACACCCGGCCGCTCGCGGAGCTGCCCCTCAGACATTCCTGAGACGCGAGGGAAGATTGCTCCACCTCACCGCGTCGTTCAGGTGAGATGGAAAGTCGCAAACCGCACCAGGCGCGTGCCTCGGCCTCGGTCCGCGTCGGCGCGTACACGCTCGAGATCGGAACGCAGGCCGGATCGTTTGCCCAGTTCGACGCGGCGAGCGAGACCGAGAACGCCCAGGCCCTGGCTGCGGCCCTCGCGGCCGAGTCCAGCACCCTCAGCAGGCCGGTCGCGGCGGCCGAGGCGTTCAACGACAGCGCGGCGGCCGTCACCAAGAGGGCCGAGCAGGCGGACGACCTGTTCCGCGCGGCCGCGGAAGGGCGCTTGCACGATCTCGACAGCGTCAGCGGCGAGATCGACCTGCTCCTCGCAATGCTGAAGCGCCTCGACAAGGCGGGTCGCTTCGAGGAGGAGCTTCGGCTCCTGCGCGCGCTGCACGGCCCTCTCGCTCTTTCCCTTCGCTGGCTGGATCTGATCCGCGCCCTGCGTCGGGGGCTCGAGGCGAGCGGCGCGGCCGGCGACCAGGCCGCCGAGGCGTGGGTTCGCCACGAGCTCGGAGCGCTCCATCTGGCGGCCGGCGACCCGAAGACCGCGGCCGGTCAGTTCGGCGAGGCGCTTCGGCTCAAGGAGCAGCTCGGCGACGTCGCCGGGCGCTGCGCGACACGACACAACCTCGAGTGCGCCGAGCGCGAGCTCGCGCGTTCATCCGCACCGCCGCGGCCTCGGCGCCAGACGGTGCTGATGGCGGCCGTTCCCCTGGTCGCCCTCGTCCTCGGAGTGGCGGCCGGCCGATATCCACCGGGAGCGGACGACGCCGTCGACGATGCCGAGACGCAGCAGCAGACGACGACGGTAAGCGAGCCCCGGCGGCCCGAAGCGTTCGACGACCGCGCCGAGACGCGCGAAGACGACCCGCTGTCGATCCCGATCGCCACCTTGCTCGAGAACGATCGCGACGCAAACGGGGACGACCTCGAGGTCACGGCCGTCCGCCGGATCGAGCGGGAGACCCACGGTCGGGTCGAGCTCCGCGGCGAGGAGGTCATCTACACGCCGGCACGCAACTACAGCGGCCTGTCGCGCTTCGGCTACCGGATCTCGGACGGCGTCAGGACGGCCCGCGGCACGATCACCGTCGTGGTCCAGGCGGTCAACGACGACCCGCGCGCGCGCCCGGACACTCTGTCGCTGCTCGAGAGCGCTGCTCCGATCGTCGACGTCCTTGTCAACGACGGGGACGTGGACGGCGGCAAGCTCGTGGTCCTCAGGTACACGCAAGGCCTCCACGGCTTTGTTTCGTGCAGGCGCGCGGGCGAGTGCGAGTACACGTCCGATTCCGAGGGGTTCGAGACGGACACGTTCACCTACACCGTCGGCGACGGCAACGGCGGAGAGGCGACTGCGCTCGTCACGGTCACCGCCTCGCCGCCGCCCGAGGTCTCCGTCGCCGATGCCGGCGGCGTCACCGAGCCGGGCGAAGCGGCCTTCACGCTCACCCTCTCGGCGCCGAGCTCCTCGACGGTCACCGTCGCCTGGGAGGCGGGCGAGTTCCCAGAAGGAGCATCCGCCGAGGAGGACTTCGGAGAGGCGAGCGGCACGGCTATCTTCGAGCCGGGCGATACCGAGCAGATCGTCACGATCCCCGTCTACGCGGACGAGAGCAGCGAGGGCGAGGAGGCGTTCTTCGTCCGACTCTTCGACCCCGTGGGCGCCGAGCTCGGGAGGGACGTCGGCATCTGCACGATCCTGGACCCAGAGCCCGAGGAAGAGCCCGAGCCCGAGCCCGAGCCGGGGCCGATTCCCGAGATCTCGTAAGCCCGAACCGGGTCAGCGATTCGAGGAGTACCGTTGACTCCTCTGGAGCTCGGATCGCGACAGCGCGGTGCTCACCTCGTGGCGCTCTGGGGCCTGGCGGTCGCCCAGCCGCTCTTCGACGTCCTCGGCGAGGGCGCCGAGTTCTTCGCGGTGCGCGACTCGACGCGCTGGGACATCCTCGGCTTCGCGGTCGGCATCGTCCTGATCCCGCCCGCGGCCATCCTGGGGCTCGAGGCGCTCGCCGGCCTGGTCGACCGGCGAGTCGCGCGGGTCGTCCATCTCACGGCCGTGGCCGCTCTCGGCGGCCTGCTTGCCCTACAAATCGCGGCCGACGTGTCCGACCGCCCGAGCGACGTGCTCGTCCCGGCAGCCGCGCTGGCCGGACTGGTGGGGGCGCTCGTATACGCGCGGTATGCGGCCGTGCAGTCGCTCCTCACCGTCCTCGCCGTCGCACCGCTCGTCTTCCTCGCCCTCTTCCTCCTCTCCTCGCCCGTGCGGACGCTGGTTTTCGGGACCGGCCCGGAGCCACGTGTCCACGGATCGAGCTCGCAGACGCCGGTCGTGGTCGTCGTCTTCGACGAGATCTCGACCACGTCGCTCCTCGACGAGGACGGCGCCATCGATGCCGAGCGCTATCCGAGCTTCGCCGAGCTCGCCCGCGGGTCGACCTGGTTCCGGAACGCCGCCACCGTCGACGCCTGGACCGTCCACGCAGTCCCGGCGATCCTCACGGGGCTCTACTCCGAGCACGGCCGCCTCCCCGTCTTCTCGGAGCATCCCGACAACCTCTTCACGCTCCTCGGCGGCAGCCACCGCCTCGAGATCTTCGAGTCGCTGACGCAGCTCTGCCCGCGCACACTCTGTCCCGACGTCGTGCGCCGTCCGTTCCCGCGGCGGATGAGCGCGCTCCTCTCCGACGTCGGCGTCCTCTACCCGCACCTCGTGCTGCCACGCGATCTCCGCGAACAGCTCCCGTCGGTCTCGAACACCTGGGGTGCATTCCTGGAGAGCTCGCACGAACGCACGCGCAGGCGGATCACGGCGTTCGAGGCTTTCCTCGCCTCGCTCGACGGCGGCGGGGGTCCTCCGCCCCTCGCCTTCGCGCACGTCATGCTCCCTCACCCGCCGTGGGAGTTCTTGCCCTCCGGCCGTCGCTACGCGGGCGGCGACCTGCCCGGCCTGCAGACGGGCGGCTGGGGCACCGACGAATTCCTCGTCGAGCAGGGGTACCAGCGGTACCTGCTCCAGCTCGGGTTCGCCGATCGGCTCCTCGGCAGGCTCCTCGACCGCCTCCGCGCCACCGGGCTCTACGACCAGGCGCTGATCGTCGTCGCCGCCGACCACGGCGTCAGCTTTCGCACGGGCGAGCGGCGTCGCGCCTTCCGGGAGTCCAACCTGGACGACGTCGCGTTCGCGCCGCTGTTCGTGAAGCGGCCAGGCGAACAGGTCGGGCGCATCGTCGACGAGCCTGTCCAGACCATCGACGTCCTGCCGACGATCGCCGACGTCCTCGGGCTCGAGGTGCCGTGGAATGTGGAGGGCACCTCGCTCTTCGACGGTCGCGGGGAGGACGAGTTCCTGTTCGTCGGCGATCGCGGGAGGTTCACCGCCGACCCGCAGGAGCTGATCGCGCAGCGAGACGAGTCCCTACGCCGGCAGGTCGAGGCCCTCGCCTCGGGCCTCTACGGCTTCGGGCCGAATCCGGAGCTGATCGGCGAGAGCGTCGACCGGCTGGCCGTGGAGCCGCCCGGAGAGGCGCGGGCCGACCTCGACCAGGCGGAGGAGCTGCGCTCGGTGAACCTGCGCTCCGAGGTGATGCCCGCGCGCCTGACCGGGACGATCTCGGGCGGCGAAGGAGGACGGCGGGACCTGGCGGCCGCGCTCGCCGGCCGGATCGTCGCCGTCGGGCGGACGTACTTCTCCGGCGGCGAGGAGCGCTTCTCGATCCTCATCCCGGAGTCAGCCTTGCGCCAAGGCGCCAACCGCGTCGAGCTCCTGTGGGTGCAGCCGGGCGGGGCGCTCGTGCCACTGTAGGAGGAGGGGGGCGGCCGGAGTGGCCGCCCCCCTCCGATCTTGCGACGGTGGTTAGGGCACGAAGGTGCCCTGCGACCCGGCGGGAGCCGGGAGCTTGAACTTGCCGGGGATCTTCTTGCCCCGGACGCCGTTCACCGACTCCGTCGAGTACGCGTACGTCAGCGCCGCGAACCCGATCAGGTCGGCGTTGGTGGCCAGAGCATGGAGGTTGACGTTCCCGAACGTGTCGCAGGCCTCGTGGTAGCACGGGTCGAACTGCTCACCCACGATTCCGCCCCAGATCGCCTGCTGCTCGGCGGTCTTGGGAACCTCCGCGCCGGTGAACAGGCCACCGGCCGGAATGTCGTTGAGGATGAACGCCTGGTAGTCGCTGCGTCCGTCGAACGCGGCGTCGTCGTACGGCTCATCACGCAGGGTGTAGAAGGACTCGAAGAGATCTTCGATCTGCACCGAGCCGTCCGGAACGGCGACCGGAGCCACGAAGCTCGACTGGTCGGCGTCCTGCGTCATGAAGATGTAGTTCGACGACCCGACCATGTCGAAGTTCAGGTAGAGCGCGATCCGATCCTTCTCCGCCTGGCTCAGGCCGTTGACGTAGTTCGTCGACCCGACGAGCCCGCTCTCCTCCGCCCCCCACCACGCGAAGCGAAGCGTGTTCTGCGGCTTGTGCCTGGAGAGCTGCTCCGCAACCTCGAGCAGCGCGCCCGACCCGCTGCCGTTGTCGTTGATGCCCGGCCCCGCCAGCACCGAGTCGAGGTGCGCGCCGGCCATGACGACGTTGGCGTCGTTCCTGCCGGTCTTCTCGGCGAGCACGTTGAAGGTGGGCAGCACCTGCCGCAGCGTGTTGGCGAAGACCCGCATCACCAGGCCGGAAGTGCCGGCCAGCGTCTCGCCGAGCGGGTAGGTGACGCCGATCACCGGGATACCGCTCGTGTTGTTGGCCGTGAGCGTCACGGCCGGGATGCCCTGGCGGGAGGGATCGGCCGTGTCGCCCTGGTTGAAGATCACGATGCCGACGGCCCCGGCGGCCGCGGCGTTCTCGGCCTTCAGCTCGAACGTGCACGCGCCACGCTGGAGCAAGGCGATGTTCCCGGCCGGGAAGCCCGCGAAGTCGGAAGCCTCACATCCGCTGGTCGAGGTGTTCCCCAGGCCGAGCTGCAGGTCGACGGGCGTGACCGCCGCGGTGACGTCACCTGGGTCCGTCTGGGTGATCGGCCCGAAGTCGACGCCCTCGACGTACGTGATGGTGCCGGGCGCGGTCTGCTGGAGAGCCGACGGGCCGGCCACCTCGAACGCGAGGTAGTCGAACTCCTGCACGGTGACGTCCCACCGCGCCGCCTCGAGCTTCTCGACCACGTAGTCGACTGAAGCGTCGTAGCCGGCAAAGCCGGAGAAGCGGTTTCCTCCGTTCTCGTCGGCGATCTGCTGGAACGCCGCCTGGTGCGCCCGCACCTGGTCGATCCGGACACACTCGAGGATCTTCTGGTACGTGTTGTTGTTGCGTGTGTCGCAGGCCCGCTGCGTCGGAACTGCGAGCGCCTCGCCTGCGGGCAGCATCGCCGCCAGTGCGAAGGCCGCAATCACCAGGCCTTGGGCGCGTCTGCGCCGAAGGGGTCTGAATCTCCTCATAGGATCTCCTCCATGTCCCGTACGAGCCGGCCGTTTAGTCGGCCGACGGCCGAGGATAGCGCCGACGGAGGTGTCTTTCTAGCTCAACCCCACTAGCGCCGAGCGTTCCGAGCAGAGTAGGTGGGCGCACCTGGGATCGAACCAGGGACCTCCCGCGTGTGAAGCGGGACGAGGACGCCCACGAAGCGCCACGCGATTCCCCGTAAGAGCACGATATGCAGCGGCTTCATGGCGCGGGTTCCCCGTCCCGACCCGGACGGCAACGCACGGCCATGCTCGGCTTGCCCCACCATAGCCCCAAGAGGTCGTTTCCCACTCATGCAACGTTCGCCCTGATGCGATCCGGTCACGTTCGAGCACCTCGGTCCACCGATTGAGCCCGTAGCGAACGCCGGCGCGCGGCGCGAACGGGACGTCGGAGTGGCGACTACCGGGGCTGGAGAGATCCGATGCCTGGGGACCGCAAGTCCGCTCAAGCAGCTTGCGCTGAACTGTCATCGCGGAAAGCGCCTGCAAAAGTACCATTTCTGAGTTCAGGCGAGCCGTTGTGAACTTACGGCGTGCGGAGGCAGGCCTGTACGCGCGCGGTACGCGCACCACCGGCGCTGGACGCCTCAACCAGAGACCTGCTCGTTGTCGAGCTGGATGGACCAGTTTCGGCGATCACGGCTTACTCGGACAGGCTTGCATCATCCCGTCCGTTCAAGCGGAGTTCCTTGGGCTCGCTGAGGTCAGCGGAAGAACGGATCAAAGAGGTCCTTGGCTCCGGTTCCTTAGCAGGACGTTAGTTGCCTCGGGCTCTTATCGGCGTTTCTTCGCGCCCCATCGGAAATGAACCCAACGCACTCGTTAACTAGTCAGCTACGCGATGGGCATAGCTGAACGACGTCGAGCGCGAAGTCGTCGCCTTCGGGAGAGAGCTGCGCAAACCAAAAGGCGCCAATCAGGCGTCCGCCACGTACAAACCGGACGATCGGAAACTCCGGGGCTGGGGAGACTGCCGGTTCGACGGTGTCGCCGCGCTCGAGGAGTCCGCGGCTCCGAAGATAGGATTTGGTCATTCGGATCGGGTCGGCTCCGGTTATCGAGCCATCTCCCTGCGCTGGAAGGTCGTCCGGCTCGCTCGATTTCACTCCGCAACTCAGCGGTTGCGCTGCGTTCGCCGTGCCTTGCGGGTCTAAGACGTTGATCGTCTCGAAGTCGAGGGCAAAATCCATGATCTTGTCGTCCTCTTCCTCGCGCAAACACTTGAAACCGACCGTGCGAGCAACGAACGGGATCACCTGTGCAGAGACGCCTTCTGGGACGATCATGTCGCCACCTCCGCTCGAGCCGCGGTCGACGGTGTAGTTGAGTACCAGCGGGACTCCGGACGAATTATTCACTCGCACGTGAATCCCGTCGTGGCGCGTGCGCACCGTCGACGCCGCCACACGCGTACGCTGACCGTCGCAGGTAACTACCGCTGCGGAAGGCGTCTCGCGCCCACTCTCGACGCTGACTGACGTTGCTTCGGAGCCGCAGGCGCTTAGGAACGCCGCCGAGCCCAGGGCGAAGCTACCGGCGCAGACCGCTGTGAAACGCCTTACCCTCACACATTGACTCTAGGCGCGACCGCGCTCCCCCGCTAGCCCCGCGCGGGGGATCGTCCGGGGGCGGCCGTTAGCCGCCCCACGAAGTGAAGCCCGGAACGGTGAGCTGCCACGGATCGACCGATGAACCGATGAGAAACTCCGTATCGACGGCGAAGATGCATGAACTCGGGTTGTAGCAAGCGGCCGGGAAGCGACCGCCAAGTTGTGCAAGCAGCTTTCCTCGATCCGTCGATGCGTTGCCAGCCGCGGTGCGCACGAGGGTGAAATAGCGGTACGCGGGCAGGCTGCCGAGGGCTTGGACATCTGCCGTTCCAACCGTGTAGACGGGCTCCGAGGCCTCGTCAAAGGCGTTGCTGTCTATATAGCCGCGGGGGAGATTCGTCCCGTACCCCAGCTGAGCCCCGAAGTAGTGGTAGCCATCGTAGTTGTCGAAGACGGAATCGGGCTCGAACGTCGCCTCACTCCCGCACGTCTTCAGGTACAGGAGATGCCCTTCGTCCCAACCAAACGTCTGATAAATCGATCGCTGGCTGGGATAGTTGAACGAGACGCCCGTCCGGATGGTGCCTTCAGTCGGCGTCCAAGGCGTCGTCATGCAGGCGTAGAGCTCGGGATTGGTGAAGAGCGTGACTTCTGTCTCGAGCCCGCCCCCGACCTGAGCAACCACCTCCTTGGCCTTGGCGGCGGCGTGCTCGCAAACGTAGTCACCGAAATCGGTAATCTCGTTCGCCAGCCCCTCGATGAACGCCTGGAAGTCATCGATGATGTCAAGCAGCGTGTCATTGGGATCTGGCAGATATCCGAGGCGGATATCGGGACAGGTGCTTGGCGAATCCGCCTCGATGCGAGTGATATGCGCGCCTGCCGGCGTGCACGAGAGCGCTTCGTCGATCTCCTTTGGCTGCTCGAAGAGGATGACCTGTGTCCTGCTTTCGATATAGGCGGACGAGTACGAGCATTCACCCAGATCTTTGAAGCGATCGTAGGCGCAGTAGACGACGTCGTTTCCCGACCCCGCGAGGTACGTGTTCCAGGTAAGCGGTCCGTCGGGTGGAGGCGTCAGTCCACCGGGGCCGGGAGGAGGATTGCTCGAGTGATAGGCGAGGTGACCGGGGGAATTCGGCGAGCTTGTGAGACAGGCCGCCGGGCCAGTCCAATAGTAAACGTCGGGGCCCCAGAAGTTCCCGGACCAGTCGACCTGGTACTGCTTGATGTAGCCGGACGGATGATAGCCCGATAGTCTCAGCTGCTTGCCAGTGTTGAAGAAGATGTTGTTCCAGTTCCCGTGAGGCCACTTCGCTACTGCCAGCGTTCGGTCGACGAAGATATCCACCCCGTCCTCACCGTTCTCTCGCACATCGCTGTCGGTTATCGACGACGCCGGACCGGCGTACGTCGAAGCGAGACTGAAGGTGACACCATCCGTGATATTCGCGCGGATGTTCGTTCGTGCCTGAATATCCACTGCTGCACCGGTAACCGCGACGCCTACCTTGTTCTGCTCGATGGTCGATCCCTCGATCAGCGCGTGGCCGCCGCTTGAGACTAGGACTCCTGAACGCTGATTGTCCGAGACGAGCGAGTCGGAGATTGTCGCGTCCGCTTGCGTCCCGCTCACTTGAATCGCGGCGTAGGCAGTGTCTGACGAGCCCCAGCCGCCATAGCGAACTTTCACGCTCGAGAGTTGGGAACCCGCTCCGGTGATCCGAATACCGTGCCACTGACCGGGTGAGCCGCTTGTGGCGCCATCGCCACCGGAGTCCCCAGCAACCGAGTCATCCTGCAGGGAAGTGAAGATGATCGGACTAGCACCGGTGCCCACGGCGTGCAGCACGCCGTTCACGAAGATGGTGCGCGTCGATGCGTTGAGCTTGACCACGACGCCCGGTTCGACCGTAAGCGTCACCCCAGAGTTGACGGTGACGTTCCCGGTGACGACATATGGGCTTCCAGCGAGCGTCCATGTGGTGTTCGCGCTTACGGTGCCTGAGACGTACGTGAGCGCGTTGCCCGCACCTGGAATCGTGAGCGCGAGCGCTAACCCAAGCGGAAGGATGAACCGGAGGCGGAGAAACCGGGCGACAATGGGACGAAGACGACTCGGCAACACGGGACCCTCCTCCGTGTGGCGTGGCTCTCGGCAAGTCGACCCTCTCGCATACCCGCTGGAGCGTCAAGGGCTCGGGGCGAGAAGGCTGCAGAATGCGTCGTTGACGAGGCGTTGAACCCCAGGAGCGCTCTGCGACATGGCGTCTGCGAGGAGAGCTGCGGCCCGGGCTCACCTGTCTGAGCGGGGGCGGCGTGCCGCATGGGCAAGCCGCGTTCATTGCCTGCTCGACATCGCGCCGGCCGAGCGGCTTCACGAAGTACCGCGGCGGCACAGGCTCGGCCGCGTGCGGCGCTCCTGCTCCACGCCCTCGAACGCGAAGATGCCGATTGCGCTCGCGCAAGGCGGCGCGCGAAGTCGGAGCCAGCCCACGCGGTCTCGGCTGGGGAGCCAGTCCCAGGAGACCGCCTCGATGTCTCTGCCGAATGCGGGCAGACTGCCATCGGCATCGACATTGGTTGAAGCGGGAGCACCGATCTCGGCCTGTCTATCCTCAGCAACTGAGCCCCGACAGTACGCGAGACGCCGATGCATCGAAGGATGCATATGTGCCCTGCGAGCTATGAGGCTTGGTAGTTCCTGACGCCGAGGGGCTGCGGAGTAGGCTGACTCAGAGGCCGAGGTCGAGTCCGCGGCTGCGGCTGAGTTCGCGGTCGAGTTCGATGAGTCGGCGGAGGCGGAGGAGGGTGGGGATGTCGTCTTCGCGCTCGAGCGCGCCCAGCATGCGCGCGAGATCGCCCGGGGAGGCGACCTGTGGGCGCAGGCCTTGGCCGAGGGGCTCGCGGCTTGCGTGGCGGCGGAGGTCGTCGTAGCCCTGACTGCCTGCCGGCTCGGCGACGAGCTTGAGCTCGCCGGCGCGGGTGTTGAGCTCGATCACCGGCTCGCGGGCACGTGCGATGTCGAGCGGCTTTCGGTCGCGGCGGCTGGCGTCGAGCTCGTCGAGCGCCTTCTCGACCCGGGCCAGATTGTCGCCCCGGAAGGACGGGGTGATGTCGAGCCCGTCGGTGACCTCGCCGGTTCCCTGGATCACTCGGGCGAAGGCCCCGATCACGACGAGGCTGACGTGGTTGGCCTGGAGCGCGCGGAGGAGCTCGTATGGGTCGAACGAGGGAATCGGCTTCGCCACGATCCTCCCCTCAGCGTCCCTTCCGAGCTCGGCTATGCCCGAGTTGCTCGAGCATGCGCGCGACGCGCTCGCTCGGTGTCGCCATCAGCGAGTCGTGCAGCTCCCTGTCCGCGCTCTCGTCGAGCGGCACGAGGACGAGCGGCAGGTCGTAGCCGCAGGCGTGCACGCACGCGAGCAGGCTCTCCACCGGCGGCGAGATGAGGCCCTGTTCCCAGCGAGCGATCACGGAGCGGTCGCGGCCGGTCCGCTCCGAGAGCTCGGCCTGGGTGAGGCCCGCCCGCGTTCGTGCCTCCCGGATCAGCTCGCCACCGCGCATATCGACAGTCTATCGGTCAGGCGCGTTAGCACAGTCGGACTCATTTATGCTATCGTACGATCTCGATCAGAAGAGGAGCAGCGATGGAGTCCATGATGACCGCCCGCCAGGTCGCCGAGCTGCTCGGCGTGCACGAGAACTGGGTCTACGACCAGGCGGCTGCCGGGGTGCTGCCCAGCTACAAGATCGGCGGCACGCGCCGCTTCGACCGCGACGAGGTGCGCCGGTGGATCGCCGAGCACCGACAGCCGGAGCGCGGGCAGCCGGCTCGACGCGAGCCGCGCCGGAAACAGACCCGTCCGAAAAAGACGAGGCGGCGGGACACCGAGCAGCCTAGGCTGTTCGGCGACGAGCAGTGAGTTGAGGTTCTGGGTCGAGTCCTACGGCGTGCGGAGCGCGAAGAGCGGCAAGCGCTACCGCATTCGCTGGCAAGGAGCCGACGGGAGGAAGCACGCTCACACACAGATCTACGAGCGGAAGCGCGATGCGGAGAGCGTGATGGCGGAGCTCAAGCGTCGCGATGCGCTCGGAGACCTGCACACGGCGCGCGGCGAGACTCTGGCGAGCTTCCTCGGCGCTCGGCCCCATGGCGGCCGGGTCGTGATCGAAGGAGGTGGCTGGCTCGGCCGTTACCGGCAGCGCGTGCGCGCGAAGACGTTCGCCAACTGCGCGGAGGTCCTTCCAAACCTTCTGCCGTTCATGGCAATGGAGCTCGGCCAGCTCGGGCCGCGAGAGGTCGAGGATCACATCTACGCACTCGCCGAGCGAGCGCCGCGACAGGCGCAGGTGACGCTGCAGCTGCTCAAGTCCGCGCTCCGGAATGCGAGAGCGCGAGGGCACCCGGTCAACGAGGCGATCCTTGCCATCAGGCCCCCTGCCCTCGAACGGCGTGAACGCTTGTTCCTCGCGTGGGAACAGGTGGAGGCTCTTGCGGACGCGATGCCACCTGCCTATCGAAACCTCGTCTGTTTCGCGGCGTTGACGGGGCTGCGTGAGGGCGAGTGCTTCGGGATGCGGGACCGCGATGTCGATTTCGAAGCAGACACCGTTCGCGTTGAGCACGGGGTCTACAAGGGCGCGCTCGTCCAGCTCAAGACGAAGGCGAGCCGGAGGAGAGTCGATCTTTCGCAGACCGCAGCGCGGGTTATGCGCGAGCAGCTCCTGGCGCACACACCAAACGCCGAAGGTCTCGTCTTCCCGAATCCACAGGGTGGCGTCCAGAACGCCAGCAACTTCCGGCGACGTGTCTTCGCGCCCGCCTGCCGCGCCGCCCGGCTTCCGGCCGGCTTCCACTTCCACGACCTGCGGCACACCTACGCAGCGCTAATGATCCGAGCCGGGGCCGAGCCCAAGTACCTCCAGGCGCAGATGGGCCATTCCTCGATTCGCACCACGTACGACGAGTACGGACACCTGTTCCCGAACGCAAATCGCGCCGTTCTCGGCGCATTCGACGAGCTCACGAAACCGAAGTGCCCCACTATGGCCCCAACGCCGAGCGTCGAGCAACTCAGCCTCGACTACGAAACGGGCAAGTCTGCAGGGCTTTTCCGCGATGGGCGCACCTGGGATCGAACCAGGGACCTCCCGCGTGTGAAGCGGGCGCTCTCCCGCTGAGCTATGCGCCCCGAGACGGCCAGTCTAGCGCCGGCCCGTTGCTACCATCGACTGTGCCCGGTCGCG
>JBOHAM010000150.1:0-17639 GCA_050697735.1 Gaiellaceae bacterium
CGCAGACGGTGGCCTCGAACCCGACGGCCGCCGTCCTCGGACCGCCCGTGAACACGTCCCTTCCCGTCGTCCGCGGCACGACGGTCTCTGGCTCCGTCGTGACGGCCGATCCCGGATCGTGGAGCGGACGTCAGTCGATCTCGTTCTCGTACCGGTGGCTCCGTTGCAATACGCAAGGCGGCGACTGCCTGTCGATCGGGGGCGCGACCGGCCGCACATACCGCCTGACCTCGGCCGACGTCGATCACCGCATGCGCTTCAACGTGACCGCGCGAAACGCTGTCGGCAGCCTCACGGTGCTCTCGGCGGAGTCACCCGTCGTGACCGAGCCGCTCCCGACGGGGGCGATTCGGCTCCCGAGCGGCGAGATCTCGATCCCGGCGGCGAGCGTGCCTCGCGACCAGCGTCTGATCGTCTCGCAGGTCGTGTTCTCCCCGAACCCGGTCACGAGCCGGAGCCAGCTCATCACGGTCCGCGTCCGCGTCAAGGACACGCGAGGCTACGTCGTCAGGGAGGCGGTCGTCTTCGTCCGCTCCACACCACGGGTGACCAGTGGAGGCGACCGCCAGGTCGCGACGACCGACGGCTGGGTGACGTACCAGCTCGCCCCGAACGCGAACTTCCGTATCCGGACGGGCTACAACGTCCAGTTCTTCGTGAAGGCCTATCGGGCCGGCGATCCGGCGCTGGCGGGCATCGCGGGGTACCGCCTCGTTCAGGTGCGAACGGCGAGCCCCTGAGCGGCGGCGAGGACGAGCGCATCCGGCCTCCTAGAGCTGGTCGCGGAGCTCGCCGAGCGCCGCCCAGCGCGGGTCGGGCTCGCGCTCGATGTGCTCGTGCGGCTCGACGTTGAGGTCCTTTCCGCAGACGGGACAGAGACCGGCGCAGTCGGGCCGGCAGAGAATCTGCTCGGGGAGCGCGAGCGCGATCACGTCGCGCGCCCAGGCTGCGACGTCGAGGTGATCGTCGGTCACGTAGTCGGAGTGCAACCCGTCCGCAGGCGGAGCGTCGGGGTCGTGGTACTCTCGCGCGGCCGCGCTGCTCTCGATCTCCGCGAACGCCAGGCAGCGCATGCAGGGGCCAGTGAGATGCGCAACGAGGCGCAGCTCGAAGACCGCCGCGCCCGACGCCTCCGAGATTCGGAGATCGACCGGCAGGCGCGGAGGCGACAGCTCGTAGCGCTGTCCGCCGAGGACGAACGGCTCGAGCTCGAGCTCGAACTCCTCGTCGCGAACCTCACCCGGCCTGAGCCGGAGCCGCCCTAGGTCGATCGTCCCCACGCATGGAGAGTAGCGCTGCTTCGCCTCGACCTCCTTCATTAGCAGTAGTGCTGGGTTGCTAGGATTCGATCATGGACGCTGATCGCTGGCTCGGGCTCGACCTCCGCCATCTGATCGCCCTCAAGGCGGTCGCCGACGAGGGCTCCTTCGGAAAGGCTGCGGAGCGACTGGGCTATACGCAGTCTGCGATATCGCAACAGATCGCCACGCTGGAGCGCATCGTCGGGCTCCGCCTCGTCGAGCGACCCGGCGGGCCCAGACCGATCTCGCTCACCGAGGCCGGCCGAATACTCCTCCGGCATGCAGACGCGATCCAGGCTCGACTCCTGGCTGCCAAGGCGGACATGGCCGCGCTCGAGGCCGGCGATGCCGGGCGGCTCCGCGTCGGCACGTTCCAGAGCGTGGGCGCACGCATCATCCCGACCCTGCTCCGCCGCTTCTCGGAGAGCCACCCGCAGGTCGAGGTGGTGCTCAGTGAGTCACAGAACGAGGGCGCGCTTCTCGACATGATCGAGCGCGGCGAGCTCGACCTGACGTTCTGGACCCTGCCGGTCGTGTCGGGCCCCTACGAGACGGTCGAGCTCCTCACCGACCCGTACGTCCTCGTCGTGCCGGCCGGGTCCCCCATGTCCGCGCTGAGACGCACCCCGACACTCAAGGAGATAGCGCTCCAGCCGCTCATCGGATCCAACCACTGCAGCGCGATGGATCAGGTCGAGTCCCACCTCGCCTCGACCGGACGAGCGCCCAACATCGTGTTCCGTTCCGACAACAACGGAACCGTCCAAGGACTCGTCGGCGCGGGGGTGGGGCTCAGCGTCGCCCCTCGGCTGACCGTCGACGAAGACGACCCGAGCATCGACGTGATCGACCTGCAGGGACGGATACCACCCCGGGTCATCGGCCTCGTCTGGCATCGCGATCGCCATCGGAGCCCGGCGGCGGAGGCGTTCGTCGAGTCGGCGATCGCCGTGTGCCGCGAGCTGGCGACCGAGCCGGCGGCGGCCTAGCGGACTACGAGAACCGCTCGTACTCTTCCGGCTCGATCGACTCGGGGCCGATGCCTGCGACGACGGTCTCCTGCGACCGCTCGTGCAGCTTCTCACGGCCGCGCTTCACCGCCGTGAGGAACTTGTCGAGGTTGACCTCGAGCGTCGACAGGATCGAATCCGCCCAGTCCTCCATCTCGAGCCGCGTCTCCCGGGCCTTGCGTCGCGCGTCGTCGACGATGTCCTCGGCCTGGTTCTCGGCGAGCCTGACGATCTCCGTCTGCGAGGCCTCGCGCATCGCCTGCTCGCGAGCCTCCTGGATGATCCGATCGCACTCCCGCTTCGCCTCGGCGAGCATCTCCTGCCGCTCTTTGACGATCCAGCGGGCCTGCTTGATCTCCTCCGGAATGGTGGCGCGCATCTGATCGAGGATCTCGTAGATCTCCTCGCGGTCGAGGCGCACCTGGTCGGTCAGCGGCACGGCCTTCGCGTTGTGCACGAGGTCGTCGAGCTTGTCGATCAGAACGAGGACGTCCATGGGCCGCGTGTCAGTCTACTCTTGCGGACTGACGGGCGCGCCGGGCCTGCCTCGAGGAAACAGCTCCCCGAACCGCCGCGCGACGGCCTCCGGGACGAGGTCGTCGACGTTGCCTCCGAAGGACGCGACCTCCTTGACGCCGCTCGAGGAGAGGAAGCTGTACTTGGCGCTCGACATCAGGTACATGGTCTCGACCTCGGGCGCGAGATTGCGATTCAGGTGGTGCATCTGGAACTCCCACTCGAAGTCCGAGATAGCGCGGAGGCCCTTCACCATCGTGTCTGCGCCCCAGCGGCGTGCGAAGTCGACCACGAGCTCGGAGAACACCTCCACGGCCACGTTGTCGCAGTCCGCCAGCGCCTCGCGCAGGAACGCGACGCGCTCCTCCACCGTGAACATGGCCGACTTGTGCTGGGGGTCGCGGACGACGCCGACGACCACGCGCTCGAAGATCCCGGCCGCCCGCCGGATGATGTCGAGGTGGCCGTTGGTAACCGGGTCGTAGCTCCCGGGGCAGATGCAGGTGACCGGGCGGGAGTCGGTCACGCGCCGCCGGCCTGGAAGAGTGTGACGCGGGCGGAGCCGTAGCGGCGGCTCGTGACGAGCGGCAGCGGCAGCTCCGGCTCCTCGCGCGCGGCCGACTCGACGACCACGAGCCCGGTGGGCGCGACGACGGCGGGCAGGTGGGAGGCGAGCATGGGCTGGATGCTGGGGAGCATGCGGTACGGCGGGTCGACCAGCACGAGATCGTAACGCCTGCCTCCCGCCGCGTCGGCCGCGAGCTTCCTCGCCGCCTCCTCGCACAGGACGACGGCGCCGTCGAGCCGCAGCCGGTCGAGGTTGCGGACGATCGTCTCGGCAGCAGCCCGGTCGGACTCGACGAACGTCACCCTGGCAGCGCCGCGCGAGAGCGCCTCGAGCCCCATCCCGCCGGAGCCCGCGTACAGGTCGAGCACCTCCGCCCCGTCCACCGGGCTGACGAGGTTGAAGACGGCCTCGCGCACGCGGTCGCCCGTGGGGCGCGTGTCCGCCCCCCTCGGCGCGAAGATGCGCGCCCCCTTACGCGAACCCGCGATTATTCGCAATCCGCTCGGCCTCGCGGCTGAGCGGCTCGGCGAGGAGCGGATCCCCGTCCAGCAGCCGCTCGGCCCACTTGCGGGCTTTTACGATGAGATGGCGGTCTCTCAGGAGGCTCGCGAACCTGAGGTCCGAAAGACCCGACTGGCGGGTCCCGAGGAGCTGGCCCTCGCCGCGGAGCTCCAGGTCGACCTCGGCGAGCTCGAAGCCGTCGCCGGTCTCCACGAGCGCCTCGAGCCGGCGGGCCGCGTCCTCGGTCAGCTCCTCCTTCGGCCGCGAGATCAGCAGGCAGTACGACTGCTCCGCCCCGCGGCCGACGCGCCCGCGCAGCTGGTGGAGCTGCGCTAGGCCGAAGCGGTCGGCCTCCTGGACGATCATGATCGTCGCGTTGGGGACGTCGACCCCGACCTCGATCACCGTCGTGGCGACCAGGACGTCGACCAGGCCCCGCTTGAAGCCGTCCATGGCCTTGCGCCGCTCCGCCGGGCGGAGCTTGCCGTGGAGGCAGCCGACCCGGAACCCTCGGAGCTCGGCCGCCCGCAGGCGCTCGGCCTCGCTTTCGGCAGCCCGAGCCTCCACGGTCTCGGACTCGGAGACGAGCGGGCAGACGACGTAGGCCTGGCGACCCTCCTCGAGGTGGCGGCGCAGGCGCGTGTACGCCTCCGAGCTCCGCTCGTGCGCGACCCAGCGGGTCACCACGGGCCGGCGGTTCGCTGGCGGGCGGGCGATCTCGGTCACGTCGAGGTCGCCGTACACGCTCTGGGCGAGCGTGCGCGGAATCGGGGTCGCGGTCATGTGGAGGACGTGCGGCGTCGAGCGCCCGAGCGCGCGGCGCTGCTCGACGCCGAAGCGGTGCTGCTCGTCTACCACGGCCACCGCCAGGGAGCGGAACTCGACCTCCTCCTGGATCAGCGCGTGGGTGCCGACGGCGAGGTCGGCCTCCCCGCTCGCCAGCCGCTCGCGCGCCGCCCGGCGCTGCGCGGCAGGGAGCGAGCTCGTGAGGAGCTCGCAGCGGACGCCGAGCTCGTTGCAGAGACCCTCCACGGTGAGGAAGTGTTGCTCGGCGAGCGTCTCCGTCGGCGCCATCAGCGCGCCCTGGTGGCCCGCCTCGACCGCGCGCAGGAGCGCGTAGAGCGCCACGACGGTCTTCCCGGAGCCGACGTCGCCCTGGAGGAGCCGCTGCATCGGCCTGTGCTCGGCGAGATCACCGCGGATCTCGCCGACGGCCTGCTCCTGCTCCTCTGTGAGCGTGAAGGGAAGAGCCGTCCGGTACCGCGCGACCAGCTCGCCGTCGTCGCCGAGCGCGGGCGCGCTCGCCTCCTCCGCGAGCGCGCGGCGGCGCGCGAGGAAGCCGAGCTGGAGGACGAGGAGCTCCTCGAGGGCAAGGCGCTCGCGCGCCGTCTCGGCCTCGCGCCGCTCCCGCGGTCGGTGCACCGCCGTGAGCGCATCCGCGCGCAGCGGCAGGCTCTCCTCCGCCCGCAGGCCCGCCGGGAGCGCGTCTGGCAGGAAGCGGAGGCGCGGCAGCGCGGCCTCCACCAGCGCGCGGAGCCGGTAGGAGGGCACGTCCTCGCTGGCCGGGTACTCAGGGACGAGCCCGACCGTGTGGATCCCTGCGCCGCCGATCTCGTGGCGCTGGACGCGGAAGCCGCCCGAGAGCTCGCGCGTGCCGTGCAGGAGCAGCTCCGTGCCCGGCGGGAGCTTGGCGAGGTAGGCCTGGTTGAACCAGATCGCCGTCTCCCGGACGCCCGCCGCGTCCGTGACCACGCCCTCGACGAGCTTGAGGTTCCGCCGGCGCGTCGGCCGCACGCGGATGCGCTCGAGCGTGCACCGCACCGTGCCCTCCTCCCCCGCGGAGAGGTCGCCGAAGCTGCCGACCTCGTCCCAGTCGAGGTACGCGCGCGGGGCGTGCTCGGCGAGGTCGCGGAGCGTGCGGAGCCCCAGCCGCGCCAGCCGCTCCGCCACCTTCGGGCCGACGCCGGCGAGCGTCTCGACCGAGGCCTCCGGGTCGACCCTCCAGCGCGCGGCCCGCGGCGGGCCCGTGTCGACGCCGCCGAAACCGGCCGGCGCCGCCGCTACGGCTCCCCGTCCCAGTAGCCCAGGGGCTCGATGCGCCCCATGACGCCGACGCCGCGCAGGTTGACCTTCCCCGAGCGGGGGTAGTAGGCAATGTCGTTCGGCTCGCGCGTCCCGTAGGCGAGGTAGACGAGCTCCGTCTCGCCGGCCCGGAAGGCGTGGGCGACCCGCGTGCCAGGCGGCCGGCCGACGATGTGCCCCGGCCCCACGGGGTACTCCTCGTCGCCGAGGAGCACCGTCCCCTCGCCGCCGAGGACGACGAAGATCTCCTCCTCGGCCGAGTGGCAGTGCGGCGGCCAGCCCTCGCGGCCGGCCGGGATCGTCAGGTGCGACAGGCCCGTGCGGGCGGATCCGGCCGTCCGGCCGAGGTCGCGCTCCACGAGCAGCGATCTGCTGTGCTCGCGCTCGACCGGGTCGACGTCGCCGACGTTGACGATCGACGCGGGGCGCTCGGCGGGCTCCCCCACCTCGGGCTCGCCGGCCGCCGCCTCGCTCGGGTACGGGCCGCGGTCCGGCCCCACGAGCGCCACCTCCGCGAAGGCGGGGAACATCCACGCCACCCCCGCGCGGGGAAGCACGGTGTTGCCGTGGCGCACGCGGTGGCCGAAGGCGAGCACCCGGAGTCCGTCCGGGCCGGCTCTGAGCGTGTGGGACTCCCGGTGCGGCAGGTGGACGAGGCAGTCGCCCGCCCGCACCGCGTACACCGTCCCGCTCTGCCACGAGAGGCCGCTCCCCTCGAGGACGTAGAAGATCTCCTCGGACGCCCCCTCGACGTGGGCCGGGGTCGACCAGCGCCCCGGGTCGACGTCGACCCGCTGCACGCCCACGCCGCTCGTCCCGGCGGCCGTGCCCAGGTCTCGCCAGCTCCCGCCGATGTGCCCCGCCTCGCGCCGGCTCGGCTCGACCTCGTCCCAGTGGATCACGTGGTCCACGAGCGCCAACCTTATCCGCGCGAGTGGGCTAGACCGGCTCGTCCTGGAACCAGAAGAGGCCGAGTGTGCCCGGGCCGCCGTGCGTGCCGATCACGGGCCCGAGGGTCACGAGGAGGTCGAAGGAGGCGTGCGGCCGGGCAGCTCGCAGCCGCGCGACGATCGCCTCGGCATCGCCCGGGGCGGCGGCGTGGCCGACGCCGATGTGAAGGTCGGGCGAGTCCTCGGTATCGGCGAGGAACAGTCGCTCGAACTCGGCGAGCGCCTTCGCCCGGCCGCGCACGCGCTTGAGCGGCGCCACCTCGCCGTCGTCGAAGTGGAGGATCGGCTTCACCGAGAGGAGCTGGCCGGCGAGCCCGGCCGCCTTCCCGATGCGCCCGCCGCGGATGAGGTACTCGAGCGTCTCGACGGTGAACAGGAGCCCGCGGGTACGCCGAAAACGCTCGACCAGCGCGTCGATCTCCTCCATCGTCGTGCCCCGCTCGAGCCGGCGCTGGATCGCGTCCGCGAGGATGACCGTGCCCCCCGAGGTGACGCCGGAGTCGATCGCCGTCACGCGTCCTTCACCGGCGGCCTCCGCACCGAGTCGCGCGCTCTCGTACGTGCCCGAGAGCCTCGAGGAGAGCATGACCGAGAGCACCTTCTCGTAGGCGGCGAGCTCCTCGTACGCCGCCGCGAAGTCGGCCGGGGTGGGCTGCGAGCTCTTCGGCGGCACCGGCGCGTCCGTCAGGCGCCGGTAGAACTCGTCGGGCGAGATGTCTACGTGGTCGCGGAGGGTCTCGTCGCCGAACGTGAGGTACAGCGGGACGACGCGCCAGTTGGGATGACGGGCCTGCGGATCCGGACAGTCCGCCGTCGAGTCGAGGACAAGGGCGGTGTTCTCAGCGGAGAGCTGCACCGCGCCCCGCGGCGTCCCTCACGGCGCCGACGATCTCGTCCAGCTCGCGGTCCTTCGTCAGGCAGGCGACCGCCCCGGCCTCGCGCAGCGCGTCGATCTCCTCGCTCTCGGCGGAGGCGGTCAGGACGACGACGGCGGTTCCCGGGCAGCGCTCGCAGATCGCCGCGGTCGTCTCCACCCCGTCGAGCTCGGGCAGGCGGTAGTCCATGAGGACGACGTCCGGCTCGAGGCTCGCGCACACCTCGACGGCGCTCCGGCCGTCCCCGACCGCGGCCACGACTTCGACGTCCGGCACGGTCCCGAGCAGGAGCTCGAGCAGCTCGCGGAAGACGTCGTTGTCCTCCACGAGGACGACGGTGATCGGGTCGGCCGTCACGATCCGAAGTATCGGCTATTCGGCGGAGAACAGAAGCGGATAGTGGGGCTGGCCGCCCTCGAGCACCTCGACCTCGAGCTCCGGCTGCTGCTCGGCGAGGAACGACGTCAAGTCGTCGACACCCTCCGCGTCGCTGCCCACGAGGATGGTGAGCACGTCGGCGGGCTCCTCGAGCAGGCGCTCGACCACGTCCCGCGCGACCGGCTGGAGCAGCGGCCCCGCCGTCACCGGCTCTCCGTCGAGGAGCCCCAGGAACTGCCCCTTCTGCACGTCGAGGCCGCCGACCGTCGCGTCGCGCGAGGCCCGCGTGACGGCGCCGGCGCGGACCCCGGCCGCCGCCTCCTCCATCTCGGCGGCGTTGTCCTCGGCTCCGCGCGCGGAGTCGAAGGCCACCAGCGCGCCGAGTCCCGCCTGCAGCGAACGCGTCGCCACGAGTCGCGCGGGCTTCGCCGCCGCGCCCACCGCCTGCTCCGCGGCGAGGATCACGTTCTTGTTGTTGGGCAGGACGATCGCCTCCCGCGCGTCGAGGGCCTCGACGGCGGCGACGATCTCCGCAGTAGCCGGGTTCATCGACTGGCCGCCCTCGACGCACGTCGCGCCGAGGCTCTCGAAGAGGAGCCGGTTCCCCTCGCCCGCGCACACGGCGACGACCCCGCACTCGGTCACCTCCACGGCGGCGACGAGCCGCTCCTCCCGCTCGGCCGTCTGGACGTGCATGTTCTTCACGTCCACCTCCTCGATCACGCCGACGGCGGTGGCGAGCGCGAGGGCGGCGCCGGGCTCGTCGGTGTGGACGTGCACCTTCACCGCACCCACCGCGCCGACGACGAGGAGCGAGTCTCCGAGGCGACCGAGCTCCTCCTCCAGCCGCTCGGGGTCGACGCCGTCGCCCTCGACGAAGAAGGAGGTGCAGTAGCGGAAGCGCGACAGCTCCAGGTGGACGGCCTCGAGCGGGACCGGCCCGGCGAGGGGCGCCGGCTCCGGAAGGGCCTCGCCGCGGACGTGCGAGGCGATCCCGCGCACGATCTCGAGCAGGCCCGCGGCGCCCGCGTCGACGACCCCGGCCTGGCGGAGGACATCCAGCTGCTCCGTCGTCTGTGCCAGCGCGACCTCCCCGTGCGCGAGGAGCTCGGCGAGCGCGTCGCCGAGGGTCGGCTCGGCCGCGCTCAGCTCCTCGGCCTTCTCGGCCAGCGCGCGGGCGACAGTGAGGATCGTCCCCTCCTGCGGGTTGCGGACGGCCGCGTAGCCGCCGTCGCTCGCGCTACGCAGCGCCCGCGACAGGGCGGCGGCGTCCGGCTCGGCGTCGGCGGGCAGGGCCTCGAGCGCACCGCGCACGAGCTGGGAGAGGATGACGCCGGAGTTCCCGCGGGCGCTCATCAGGATCGCGCGGCCGACGTCTGCAGCAGGGTCGCGCTCGAGCGCCTCCACCACGGCGCGCACCGTGAGCGTCATGTTCGTGCCGGTGTCCCCGTCGGGAACCGGGAAGACGTTGAGGTCGTCGATCCGGGCGCGGCTCGCCTCGAGCGCGGCCAGAGCCGCGCACGCGAGCGCTAGACGGCCTTCTCGACGCGGCCCGTCTTCAGGCACCGCGTGCACACGTAGGTCCGGCGCGCCACTCCGTTCAGAAGGATCCGGACCCGCTGGAGGTTGGGGTTGAAGCGCCGCTTCGTCGCCACCATCGAATGGCTTCGGTTGTGGCCGAAGGAAGGGCCCTTCCCGCAGACTGCGCAGATCTTGGACATGTCGGCGGTCGAGTATAGCGGCCGCTACTGAGGCGCCCGGGCCCGCAGGCGGCCGAAGACATCGGCCATCTCGAGCGCCGAGCGAGCCGCCTCGGCGCCCTTGTTCCCGCGCGCGCCGCCAGCGCGCTCCTCCGCCTGCTCGCGGGTGTCCGTGGTGAGGACGCCGAAGGAGACCGGGATGCCGGTCTCGAGCGCGGCGAGCTGGAGCCCGCTCGCGGCTTCCGCAGCGACGTAGTCGAAGTGGGGCGTCTCGCCGCGGATGACGCAGCCGAGCGCGATCACGCACGCGTAGAGGCGCGTCTTCGCGAGCGCCATCGCCCCGAGCGGCAGCTCGAAGGCGCCGGGAACCGGCACGACGTCGATGCGCTCCCGCTCCACGCCGGCCTCCTCGAGCGCGGCCACGGCGCCCTCCAGGAGCCGAGACGTGATCTCGCCGTTGAAGCGCCCGACGACGATCCCCACCGAGCGGCGGGCGCCGTTCGGCGAGCCGGAGACGACGCCGACGCCCTCGGGGACCCGCAGGCGCCCGACGGCGTGCTCGGACGTGCCGAGGCCGTCGGTCACTCGGCGTCCCCGGGGTCGTCGAACCGCTGCTCCTGGTGGTGGAGGCGGTGGCCGAGCTTGTCGCGCTTGGCCTCCAGGTAGAGGCGGTTCTCGAGGTTGGGCGGCACCTCGATCGGCAGCTGCTCCACGACCCGGAGCCCGAAGCCCTCGATACCGGTGATCTTCCGCGGGTTGTTCGTCAGGATCCGGATCGTCGTCAGGCCGAGCTCGGCGAGGATCTGCGAGCCGATTCCGTACTCGCGCGCATCCGGCGGGAAACCGAGCTGGAGGTTCGCCTCGACCGTGTCGAGCCCGTTCTCCTGCAGCTCGTAGGCGCGGAGCTTCGCCAGGAGCCCGATCCCGCGGCCTTCCTGCGACATGTAGAGGAGGACGCCGCGCTCCTCCGCGGCGATCCTGCGGAGCGCGAGCTCGAGCTGCTCGCCGCAGTCGCAGCGCAGCGAGTGGAAGACGTCGCCGGTCAGGCACTCGGAGTGCACGCGGACGAGCACGTCCTCGTGGCCCTCGACGTCGCCCTTGACGAGCGCGACGTGGTGCTTGCCGGTGAGGACTTCCCGGAACGCGACAGCCGTGAACTCTCCGTGCACGGTCGGCAGGCGCACGGTCGTCATCCGCTCGACGAGCTTCTCGTGCCGGCGGCGGTACTCGATCAGCTCCTCGACCGTGACCATCTTGAGGCCGTGGCGCTCGCAGTACGGGACGAGATCGGGGACGCGGGCCATCGTCCCGTCCTCGTTCATGATCTCGCAGACGACCCCGGCCGGATTAAGGCCCGCCAGGCGCGCGAGGTCGACGGCCGCTTCGGTCTGGCCCGAACGCTGGAGGACGCCGCCCGGCCGCGCGCGTAGCGGGAAGATGTGGCCCGGCTGGACGAGGTCGCGGGCGCCCTTCGTCGGGTCGACGGCGACCTGGATCGTGTGCGCGCGGTCGGCGGCCGAGATGCCCGTCGTGACGCCCTCGCGGGCCTCGACCGAGATCGTGAACGCGGTTTCGTAGGGCGTCTCGTTGCGGTCGGTCATCGGTCGGAGGCCGAGCTCGTCGCAGCGTTCCTCGGTGAGGCAGAGGCAGATGAGCCCACGTGCGTGCGTGGCCATGAAGTTGATCGCCTCCGGCGTGGCGAACTGCGCGGCGATCGTGAGGTCGCCCTCGTTCTCGCGGTCGGCCGCGTCGACGACCACGACGAACTTCCCCTGGCGGATGTCGTCGATCGCCTCCTCGATGGTGGCGAACGGCGCCCGGGTGTCCAGCTGCGCGCTCATTCCTGTCCAAGATCGTATCGAGGGAGGAGCCGCTCGACGTGCTTGGCGAGGACGTCGGCCTCGAGGTTCACCTTGTCGCCCACGGCGAGCGCGCCGAGCGTCGTCGCGCTCAGCGTGTGCGGGACGAGCGCGACCGTGAAGCCTTCCGCGGTCAGGGCGGCAATCGTCAGGCTGACTCCCTCGACGGCGATGGAGCCCTTCTCGACGAGGTAGCGCCGGAGGTCCTCCGGCGCCTCGATCTCGAAGCCCTCCGCGTCCACCGCGCGCACGCGGCCGAGGCCGTCCACGTGACCCTGGACGATGTGCCCGCCGAGCGGCTCGCCCGCCCGGAGCGCCGGCTCGAGGTTCACCCGGTCCCGTGGCGCCAGGCCACCGAGGGAGCTGCGCCGCAACGTCTCGGGCACGACGTCGAAGGCGAGCGCGCCGTCCGCGGCCTCGACGGCGGTGAGGCAGACTCCCCCCACCGAGACCGAGTCGCCGACAGCGGTCGCCGCCGCAGTCTCGGGCGCCCGCAGGCGCAGCCGCACCCCGCCGCCGGCCTCCTCGACGGCCTCGACGGTCCCCACCTCGCGCACGATCCCGGTGAACACCCCGCCAACGATAGTCCCGAGGCGCGCTCCTACGGCTCTCGGAGGTAGCCGCTCAGGAGGACGTCCTCGCCGATCCGCTCGACGGTGGGGTGTAGAAGTGGGAGCGGGCCGGGCACGGCGCCGAGGAACCGCGGGCCGCCGCCCGCGAGGGCGGGGGCGACGAAGAGGAGCAGCCGGTCGACCAGGCCCGCGCGCAGGAACGCCGTCGCGAGCGTGGGGCCGCCCTCCAGCAGGAGGGTCTGAACGCCCTCCTCCGCGAGCCGCCGCAGCTCCTCCTCGAGCGGGCCGGAGCGCAGCTCGAGCTCGGAACCGGCAGGCAGCGGGCCGCGGCCGAAGGCGAGCCGCCGCGGCTGCCGCTTCGCGCCAACCCCGCGCGCCGTCAGCGTCGGCGCGTCCGCGCGCACCGTGCCCATCCCGACGGCGACCGCGTCCATGCGGGCGCGCAGCTCGTGGACGCGTCGGCGGCTCTCCTCGCCGCTCACCCAGCGGG
Source organism: Gaiellaceae bacterium (assembly GCA_050697735.1). Classification (GTDB taxonomy): domain Bacteria; phylum Actinomycetota; class Thermoleophilia; order Gaiellales; family Gaiellaceae; genus JAIBJN01. The sequence continues at coordinate 12,803 of JBOHAM010000150.1, forward strand.
AATCCGGCACGGTCACGCGCCCGTCGAGCGTCACGGCGGCCTTGTAGAGGACGAACGGGCGCCCGAGCGCCGCGTGGGTGCGGAAGCCTTCGTTCTGGACGCGGGCACGCCACTCGAGCTCGCCCCCGGCCTGCTCCACCGCGACCCCGGCCGCGCGCAGGCGCTCGAAGCCGGCGCCGTCCGTCCTCGGATCCGGATCGCCGACCCCCGCCACGACCCGCGCCACCCCGGCGGTGGCGACGGCGTCCGCGCACGGCGGCGTCCGCCCGTGGTGCGCGCACGGCTCGAGCGTGACGTAGAGCGTCGCGCCCCGCGCGCGCTCCCCCGCGACCTCCAGGGCGACGATCTCGGCGTGCGGGCCGCCGGGACGCTCGTGCCAGCCCTCCCCCACCACCTCGCCGTCGCGGACGAGCACCGCGCCGACCACCGGGTTCGGCGCCGTCGTCCCCCGCCCCCGCTCGGCGAGCTCGAGCGCGCGCTCGAGGTGGCTATCGTCAGTCACGCGGCGCGAGCTCGCGCACTAGCCGGAGGTAGGCGCGGTTCAGGTCCTCGCGCCCGAAGATCGAGCTTCCGGCCACGATCGCCTCCGCTCCCGCCTCGTGCGCCGCGCGCACGTTCTCCTGCGTGATGCCGCCGTCCACCTGCACGACGACGCGCTCGTGCAGCTGTGCGCGCAGCTCGGCGATCCGCTCGAGCGCCTCCGGCATGAACTCCTGCCCCGAGTAGCCGGGGTGGATGCTCATGCAGAGGACGAGGTCGGCGCCGAGCGAGGCGGCGACGGCGTCCTCGACCGGCGTCTCCGGGTTGAACGCGGCGCCGACCTCGAGCTCCAGCGAGCGCGCGAGCTCGATCGCCTTCCAGGGCTCCTCGCAGGCCTCCACGTGGAACGTGACGCTGTCGCCGCCCGCGCGCGCCACCTGCGGGAAGTGATGCTCCGGGTTCGTGACCATCAGATGCACGTCGACCACGCCGCCCTCCCGGTGGATCAGGGGCGCGATCGACTGGAGGACGACCGGGCCGATCGTGACCGGCTCGACGAAGTGCCCGTCCCCCACGTCGAAATGGAAGACACGGGCGCCCGCGTTCAGCAGGTGCCGCACCTGCTCGCCCAGCCGCGCGAAGTCCGCCGCGTAGAGCGAGGGCTCGATCTCGACCGTCCGGATCCAGCTCCGCCAGGGCATGGGGCGATCCTACGCTCGGATCCGGGCGACGAAGAACCCGGACGTCCCGTGGACGTGCGGGAGCGTGAGGAGGAATTCGGGGCGGTGCGGGTGACGGTAGTCCGGCCACGCTCCGCCCAGGTCCTCGACCGGGAGCCCGAGCGCGGCGACGACCGCCTCGTTCTCCGCCCCGTTGATCGTGCAGACGGCATACGTCACCGTTCCGCCCGGCCGCACCCGCTCCGCGGCGGCGCGCAGGAGCGCGAGTTGGAGGTCCGGAAGCGGCTCGGCGCGCCAGCGCAGGTCCGGCCGCGAGTTGAGGACGCCGAGCCCCGAGCAGGGAGCGTCCACGAGTGCGCGGTCGAACTCGCCGAGACCGGCGGGCAGCGCCAGGGCATCCTCGTTGAGGACGGTGAGGCGTTCCGCTCTGAGGCGCCGCGCGTTCTCCTCGAGCTCGCGCGCGCGGCCCTCGTGCTTCTCCACGGCTACTACCTCGGCGCCCAGCGCGGCGAGCTGGGTCGCCTTGCCGCCGGGCGCGGCGCAGAGGTCGAGCACGCGCTCGCCGGGCCGCGCGCCCACGGCGGCGCCGGCGAGCTGCGAGCCGCGGCTCTGGGGCCAGGCGTAGCCGCTCTCGATCCAGTCCGGCGGGATCGCGTCGACGACCTTCGGCCCATCGGGCGTCCGCACAGCGGTCTCGGGCGGCCCGTTCTGCGCCCGCAGGAGGGCGCGCGCCTCGTCGGCGCCCAGCTCCCGCCACCAGGTCTCGGCGACCCAGTCGGGATACGAGTGGAGGAGCGCCGCCGCCTGCGGAGTCTCCTCGTGGAGGCGCCCGAGGAGGGCCGCGAGCCCCTCGGAGAGCCTGCGCATGACGGCGTTTGTGAAGGCCACGGCCCGCTCGAGGCCGGCGGCTCGCACCAGCTCCACCGTCTCGTGAACGGCCGCCCGGTCGGGGACGCCGTTCATGTAGGCGAGCTGGTACGCGCCCGTGCGGAGCGCCGCGCGCACCGGCGGGTCGAGCTTGCGGAGCGGCCGGCGGCCGAGCGCCTCGATCGCGTGGTCGAGCGTGCGCACGCGCTGGACCGTCCCGTAGGCGAGCTGCATGGCGAACGCCCGGTCGCGGGCGTCAAGCCGTGTCGAGGCGCTGCGGAAGACGCGGTCGGCGTAGGCGCCTTCGTCGAAGACACGCCTGACGACCTCGAGCGCGACGCCGCGGGCGGAGTTCCTCATGGGCCTTCCGGCCCATGAGGGCGTGGAGGGTGTGTGAGGGAACCGGGAGGTTCCTTCACTGCATCAAAGAAGGGGGCACGTGGGGGAAACTTGGTTTCCCCCACGAGAGCGAAGCTCACTTGCGGAGGCCGCGGAGGTACTCCTCCACGGTCATGCGGCGGCCGCCCTCGCGCTGCACCTCGAGCGGCTCGATCCCTCCCTCGGAGAGCGCCGCCTCGGGCCGCGCCGGCCGCGCGCGCCAGACGATCAGGCGGCGGCCGTCCACGAGCCCGCGCGCGCCGATGTGGGGCGAAAGCGCGCGGATGAGATTCAGGTTCTCCTCGGGCGGGCGCGACCAGTCGAGCTCGCGGTCGGCGGCCATGATCTTGTCGGCCTGCGTCACTCCCACCTCTGGCTGCGGCACGAAGGTCGGCTCGGAGAAGACCTCGTCGAGGAGCTCGAGGGCGACGCGCGTGGCGCGCTCGAACACGACCGCCGAGTCGTCCTCGGGCCCGATGGGGAAGCGCCGCTGCGCCGCGATCGGGCCGGCGTCGAGCTCCGCGGTCGTCCGATGGATGGTCACGCCCGTCTCCCGGTCGCCGGCCATGAGGGCGCGCTCCACCGGCGCCGGCCCGCGCCAGCGCGGGAGGAGCGACGGGTGGACGTTCAGCCAGAGCCGCTCCCCGAGCAGCCGCTCCGGGATGAGGACGCCGTAGTCGGCAACGATGACGACGCGCGCCTCGCCGGGGAACTCCGAGAGGCGCTCGGGCTGCTCGACGCGGAGGTCTCGCGCCAGCGCCACCTGCTTGGCGGGCGAGGCGAGCTTCTTGCGTCCCCGGCCCTGCGGCCTGTCCGGCTTCGTGAGCAGGAGCTCGATCTCACGGCGCGCTGCGAGGCCGTCGAGGATCGCCGCGCCGAAGGGACCGGTCGCAGCGACGGCGATGCTCATAGGCCAATCCTTGGCCTATGTGGAGGGTGTGTGAGGGAACCGGGAGGTTCCCTCACGGCATCAAAGAAGGGGGCGCGTGGGGGAAACTTCCAGGCGGAGTCCGAGACGGTCCCCGTCCGCGACACCGCAGGTGGCGCGGACGACCGATTGTCTCGAGCGGAGCCTGGAAGTCCCGAGTCCTCCGACGCCGAAGGCGGCGGAGGGCGAAGGAACATGGTTTCCCCCACGTGAGCGAGCCGAAGGCGAGCGATCACGCGAGGGGGCCGAGAATCGGCTGCGGGCGCAGCTGGCCGAGCGCCTCTCGCCGTTCCTCCGGAGTCGTCCGGTCGACGATGAGCACGCCGTCGAGGTGGTCGAGCTCGTGCTGGATCACGCGCGCCTCGAGTCCGTCGGCCTCGATGGTCAGCTCCTCCCCCTCGGGCGACGTCGCCTCGACCGTAACCGACACTGGGCGCTCGACGGGCACGATCACGGAGGCCGAGCCGAGCGAGAGGCACCCCTCGTCGGTCGTCTCCCGCTCGTCGGAGGCCGCCGTGAGGCGCGGATTGACGAGCGCCGTGACGGGCGTGTCCTCCGTCGTCTGGTAGACGAGGACGCGCCTGAGCACGCCGATCTGCGGCGCGGCGAGCCCGACTCCCCTGGCTTCCTGCATCAGCCGGCTCATCCGCTCGACGAGCTGCGGGACGGACTCGTCGCCTTCCTCGACCTCGTTGGCCTGCAACCGCAGGGCGGGGTCGGGGTACTGCCGAATCTGTGCAAGCGCGGCTCGACGCCGGGCTTCGCGCTCGGCATCGAGCTTCTCGCTCCGAACCTGGCCTTCGACCTCGCCCACGCGGGCAGAAGTCTAACCCGGAGGCTCTGCGGCTCCTAAAGGTTGGTCGCCGTCCTGCGCGGCTCGACCGTGCGCGACCAGACCGCCACGAGCACGACCGCGACGACCACCGCGAGGATGAACCCGAGGATGCCGCCGCCGACGAGCCAGCCAACGAGCAGGGCGGACGCGATCCCGATCGCGATCGTCATCAGGATCCCCATCGAGTCCGAGCCCGGATGGAAGAGCCGCCCGAGCGCGCCGACAATGAGCCCGACGACGATCAGTCCGATGATCTCTCCGATTCCCATGAAAGCCGTGTGCCCCGCACGTGGTGCGGAGAAACGTCAGGAGGGATTGGCGGAACGTCGTTCGTCGCAGGGGTGCGATGCTCGTTCCGAGGCAAGGACGCAGGGAGCGCCGATAGTCGTAACTATCGGCGCGACTGAGGACGCAGCATCGGGGCGAGCAGCGCGGCCCTGCGGCACAACGTTTGTTTCGCCAAGCCCTCCTCTAGGAGAGATCCTGCGGGTCGACGTCGACCGAGGCGGTGAGGCCGTCGCGGCCCATGGCGGGCGCTGCGGCCGAGAGCAGGCGGGCGGCGCGCGAGGCGACGAGCCGCGGCGCATCCGTCTTGGCCAGGATCTGGGCCCGGTGGCGCCCGCGCAGGCGCAGAAGCGGCGCGGGGCCGAGCAGGTCGCCGTCGGCGAC
>JBOHAM010000151.1:0-12058 GCA_050697735.1 Gaiellaceae bacterium
GCTCGGCAACTTCATCCGCATCGACATGGAGTACTCGGCGCTCGTCGACCCCACGCTGCGCATCTACCGGCGCCTGCGCGAAGCCGGCCTCGACAACGTCGGCACCGTGCTCCAGTCCTACCTCTACCGGGCGCCGCAGGACCTCGAGGAGCTGCTCCCGCTGAAGCCGAACCTGCGCCTCGTCAAAGGCGCCTACCTCGAGCCTCCGGAGGTTGCCTACCCGAAGAAGGAGGACGTCGACGCCGCCTATCTCCGCCTGGTCGAGCGTTCGCTGACCGCCGGCGGCTATACGGCCATCGCCACGCACGACGAGCAGATGATCGAGCGCGCCCTCGGCTTCGCCGAGCGGAAGGCAATCGGCCGCGACCGCTTCGAGCTCCAGATGCTCTACGGCGTCCGCCCGCAACTCCAGCTTGATCTGGCCGCCCGCGGCTACAAGGTGCTGGTGGCGGCGGCCTTCGGCCCCGAGTGGTTCCCTTTCTTCATGCGCCGTCTCGCCGAGCGGCCGGCGAACCTCACCTTTGTCGTCCGGAACCTTCTCCGGCGCTAGCTCGTCGAACTGAGCATGCAGCGCTTCGCAGCCGTCGCCTGGGACTCCGGTCGTGGCGACGATCGAGGGTTCGCGGGGCTCAAGGCTGCACGATCGCTTTCGAGTGATCCCCGGGACGTGGTAGGCCTACGCGGCCGGCGCGACGCGCTTGCCGCCGTGGGCGTGCGTGTGCTTCTCGTCGGTAACGAGCCACGAGCGGCCGAACTGGCGCATCTCCTCGATGATCGGCAGAAGGGCGGTGCCCTTCTCGGTCAGCTCGTACTCGGCACGGCGGGCGCCCGCGCGCTTCTCGATGATGTCGTCGTGCTCGAGGACGCGGAGGCGCTCCGAGAGCGTCCGCGGGCTGATGCCAGGACAGGAGCGCTCGAGCTCGGAGAACCGCCGCGGGCCCTCGGAGAGGTCGTGGACGATGATCGCCGTCCACTTCGAGCCGATGATGTCGGCGGTACAGGCGACCGCGCACTCTTCGTCATGGACGGGTCGCATCGTGCGCATGAGCGCATTGTAACCCTGTGGGAACTCAGTCCCAGGGCGGCGGGTTGTGCACCCAGCGGCCGCCCAGCATCGTGGCGACGACCTGGACGTCGCGGAGCTCCTCGACGGCGCAGTCGAGCGGGTCGCGATCGAGGACGACGAGGTCCGCGAGGTAGCCGGGGAGGAGCTTCCCGCGGCGGCGCTCGTCGCCCGTGAGCCAGGCAGGGGCGACACAGGTCGCGTGGACGGCCTGCTCGACGGTCACCGCTTGCTCGGGGTGCCAGGCCTCGCGATCGTCGAGCGTCCGGGTGACGCCTGCCCTGATTCCGAGAAGCGGGTCGAGCTCCTCGACCGGGGCGTCCGAGCCGTTGGCGACGAGCGCACCCGAATCGACGAGCGAGCGGAAGGCGTACGCGCCGTCCGTCTTTCCCGCCCAGGCCGCGTCCGCCAGGTCGCGGTCGGACGGAGCGTGGCTGAACTGGACGGAGGCGGCGACGCCGAGCGCAGCGAAGCGGCCGGCGTCCTCCGGCGCGAGCAGCTGGGCGTGTTCGATCCGCTGGCGGAGACCGCGCGGGCGCCACTCCTCCTGCGTCGCCTCGAAGGCGTCCAGCGCGCGGCGGTTGGCGAGGTCGCCGATCGCGTGCACGGCGACCGGGAAGCCCGCGCGCGCGCCGCGGCGCACGACCTCCTCGAAGGCCTCGTACGGCGTGATCTCGACGCCGCTCCCGTCGAGCATCAGCGCGGTGCGCGAGCCGAGCGTGCCGTCGAGGAACGCCTTCAGGTAGCCGACGCGCAGGAGGTCGTCTCCGAGCCCAGAGCCGATCCCGAGCTCTTTCAGCCGGTCGAGGTGCTCGTGCGGGAGCGACTGCCAGACCCGTAGGGTGAGCGCGCCTTCGTCGCGCAGGCGCTGGAAGACGCGCAGCGCGCCGAGCCAGCCGTCCTTGTCGTGGATCGCGGTGACGCCGCGCGCGTTCGCGATCCGGATCCCCTCGCGGGATGCCTCGACCATCTCGTCCTCCGTCGGGCGCGCGTGGCTGTCCCGGAAGTGCCACGCGCACTCCTCGCGCAGGATCCCGGTCGGCTCGCCGGCCTCGTCCCGCTCGACGACGCCGCCCGGCACCTGGAGCTCGCCGTCGGCGTGCGCGAGGGCGGCCGAGTTGAGCCAGAGCGAGTGGTAGTCCTTCGACATGAGCGCGGTCGGGACGTCGCCTGTGACCGCGTCCAGGTCGGACTTCGTCGGCTCCACCGCCGGCGCCCAGTCCCCACTCCGCCAGCCGAGCCCGCGGAGCCAGCGGTCGCGGGGAGCCTCGGCGGCCGCGGCCGCGACCCGGGCCAGCGCCTCCTTCAGCGAGCCGGCGCCCTCGAGGCGCACCTGGCGCTGCGCCAGCGCCCAGGTGGGGAAGTGGACGTGGGAGTCGGTGAAGCCGGGGAGGACGCAGCGCCCGCCCAGGTCGATGCGGTCCGGGCTGGCGAGCGCGGTCTCGTGAACTCCGACGCCGCCCGCGATCCGCTCGCCTGCGATCGCGAGCGCCGCCGCCCGGGGAAGGGCCGGGTCGAGGGTGCGGATGACGCCGTTCTCGAGGATCACGCGACGAGCTCGCCGCAAAGATAGAGCTTCCCGTCGCGTGCTTCCGCCTCGTCGAGCGGACGGTGAGGCTGCGACTCGCCCGAGCGTACGAGGTGCAGGACCTCGTGCCCGCGGGCGGCCAGCAGCTCGGCGACGAAGCGGCGGTGACAGCGCCACCAGAGCGTCTCCGCGCAGAGGAAGCACGGCGCCGGCTCGGCCAGTGCCTCCGCGAGAGCCTCCTGCCACGCCTCGGTGCCCATGCGGGCGGCGTAGCTGCGAAAGGCCGCCTCCCGAATGCAGGAGAAGCGCTGCTCGCCCGGCTCGCCGCTCAACCGGCCGCCGAGCTCGACCGCGTGGCGGTAGGCGATGCCTGCGGCGTCCAGGCCCTCCGCCAGCGTGTCGCTGTTGAACTGCGGGTTCCGCCGCGAGCCGGGGAACCGCCGCACGTCGACGAGCGTCTGGACTCCGGCGAGCTCGAGCGTCTCGACGAGCTCGGCTAGCGGCTGCGTCCCGTGTCCGATCGTGAAGGCCTTCACGGTGGGACGGTAGACGCACGCGCCCCCGCGGGAGACCAAGTTCCCGCGAGGGCGCTGCGCCTAGGGGTCGGCGGTTGCCGCTAGCCGCCGAACTCGTCCGGGTTCTGCGCCACGATCGCCTCGGCGAGCGTGTCGCCGGTCATGACCATGTGCGCGTACGCCTCGCGGAAGAGGCGGTACGCCTCCTCGTAGTCGCCGGCCGCGTAGGCGTCGATCTGGCCCTTGAGCTGCATGACGTGCTGGGTGATCGACTCCTGGAGCGCGTCCTGCGGGAGGCCGGTCGCCTCGGCGAGGAAGCCGGAGAAGGCGCCCGTGTAGCCCGTCAGGTCCTCGACCGCCTTGTCCTGAGCGGCCTTGTCCTTCGTGGCCAAGCCGACGGTGTAGTCGACGAAGAACGAGATGTGGTCGCGCCACAGGCTCGGCCCGTCGAGGAACTGCTGCGCGGCCTCGTCGCCGTAGACGGAACCGATCGCCTCGGAGAGCTCGACGGCGTTCTCGTCGAGCGCGCCCGCGATCGCCTCGAAGTCCTTGGCGCCCGTCAGGCCCTTCTGCGTGGCCGTCATGGCCAGGATCGCGTGCTCGCCGAGGAGCCGGTTCAGCGTGATCCGCAGATCGGCCGCCGCTTCCGTCGCAGGATCGAGCGGGAAGTCGTCGGGCGACTGCTCACCGATCGCGCCGGCGAGCGTGTCGCCGGTCATGAACATGTGGGCGTACGCCTCGCGGACGAGGCCGTATCCCTGGCCGTAGTCCTTCGCGGCGTAGGCGTCGATCTGGCCCTTGAGCTGCATGACGTGCTCGGTAATCGATTCCTGGACCGCGTCCTGCGGCAGGCCGGTCGCCTCGGCGAGGAAGCCGGAGAAGGCGCCCGTGTAGCCCGTCAGGTTCTCGACGGCCTCCTGCTGGGCGGCCTTGTCCTTCTTCGCGAGTCCGACCGTGTAGTCGACGAAGAACGAGATGTGGTCGCGCCACAGGCTCGGCCCGTCGAGGAACTGCTGGGCGGCCTCGTCGCCGTACACCGAGCCGATCGCCTCGGAGAGCTCGACGCTGTTCTCGTCGAGCGCGCCCGCGATCGCCTCGAAGTCCGGATCGCCGGCGAGGCCCTTCTGGGTGGCGAACATCGCCAGCATGGCGTGCTCGCCGAGGAGCGTGTCGAGGGTGGAGCGGAGGTCCGCGGCCGGGCTCATCGTCGTGGCCTCGCCCATGCCGTCGGGCATTTCCGTGGTGGTCTCACCGGTCTGCGCCGGCGTGCCCTCCGTGTCTCCGTCGTCGTCCCCGCCGCAGGCCGCCAGGCCGAGCGCCGCGAGGACGAGGACGAGGAGGGGGAGCAGGATGCGTGTCTTCATGCTGGGCTCTCCCTGGTCGTTGTCACTGGGCTCGGAGGTGGTTCGCAGGGCCTGCTCAGCCGGTTCGAAGGGACCCGCCGCGAATCCGGCCGTGGCCGCCTACCGTATTGAGGGCCGATGCGGCGGATCGTCCTCATCGCGCTCGTCTCTCTCGCACTGGCCGCCTGCGGCGACGAGGGTGAGCCGGTGGACGCCGGCGGCGGCGCCGAGGGTGGCGCGACCGCGAAGATCGTGCTCACGGACTTCGCGCTCGCGCCGGACTCGCTCTCGCTCGACCCGGGGAGCTACACCATGAGGGTGGTCAACGAGGGCGACACCGTCCACGCGCTGAAGGTGGACGGCCCGGGCGGAGAGTTCGAGACGGCCGAGCTGCAGCCGGGCGAGTCGGCCAACCTCGCTCTCGACCTCTCCGAGCCCGGCGAGTACGAGCTCACCTGTCCGGTGGGAGACCACCGCGAGCGCGGCATGGAGGGGACGCTCACGGTCGGCGGCGGCGGCGGTGGTGGTAGTGGCACTACGACGGAGGACACGACCACCGAGGACGACGACGGCGACTACCGCTACTGACAGCACCAGCCGGCGAGGCGGGGGAACGCGCCGCGGGCGGTGCCGCCGGGATCGAACTCGCGCCGGACGTCGTCGACGGCGACGATCTTCCCGACCCCGGGGAGGCGGAGGAAGAGGAGCTGGTCGGCCTCGGGCCAGCCGGCGAGGAGCCAGCGGCCGTCGGGCGAGAGGGCGAGGTCCTGCAGGTGGCCCGCGCCTCGGAAGACCTGGCTCGGGCCGATTAGCCTGCAGGCGCCTGGCACGAAGCAGTAGTCGTGGACGAACACCGTCGCCCGCGCCTCCGGGTCAAAGTCCGCGTAGACGACCTCCCCGTCGCCGAGCCCGACCGCGTCGAGGAGCTCGTGCCCCGGCGCTACGCGCGCCAAGCGTAGGAGACGACCGCGGCGGTCGTGCACCCGCAGCTCTCTGGAGGTGAGCACCGCAAGGAGGCCGTCCGGCGTCCAGAAGACCTCTCGGATCCGGCGGGTCCGCGGGGTTCGGAGGAGCTCCTCTCCGGACTCCACGTCCACGACGCGGACGACGCCGTCGGCGCCCGCATAGGCGAGCTCCGTGCGTCCCGCGCGCGGGAGCCACGCCGGCGCCACGGGAGCGACCTCCCGGGCGAGGAGCCGGTCGCTGGTGCCGTCGCCGGCGACGACCCGCAGCGTGCCGCCCTCCCGATAGGCGACGTGGAAACCGGGGCTCGGAGCCCAGCGCGCGTCCGCCACCGACTTCGGCCGCGCCAGCGACCAGCGCGGGTCGCCGTCGGGCTCGAGCGCCACCACGCGGCGCCCGGCGGTCGCGACGACGAAGAGGCCCTGGGGCGAGAAGGAGGCGTCCTCGTAGTCGCCGAGGAAGCGCTTCGAGCCGTCGGGCCGGACGATCCAGGGGCCGCGCTCGGCGGCGACGAGGAGCGTCCCGGGCCCGGGCAGGCGCACGAGAGCCGGCTCGGCGTCGGGCTCGCCGGCGACGCGCTCCTGGATCCAGCCGCCAACGCTCCGGCCGGGAGGCGAGAGCGCGGCCGCGACGACCGCGGCGACCACGGCCAGGGCCAGGACCGGCCGCAGCGAGCGCCGCCGGCGCGGCAACTCCTCTCGCTCCGCGTAGGCCGCCTCGACCACGCGCCACGCGCGCCGTTGCGCCTCGAGCTCTCCTGGAACCGGGACGGAGAGGAGGTCGGCGCGAAGATCCCGGTCGCTCACGGGTGATCCTCCCGCTCGACGCGCTCCGCGAGCGCATCGAGGCCGCGGCGGAGGCGCGAGTTCACGGTTCCCCGCGGCAGCTCGAGCATGCGGGCGATCTCACCCGGGCTGTGCTCGAGCAGGTACCGGAGGACGATCACGGCGCGGTGCTCGGGCGAGAGCGAGGCGAGCGCCTCGAGCACGCCGGCGGAAGGGGCGGCGGCGACGTCGGGCGCATCGTCCGGGGCCGGAGCGGCCGCGACGGTGTCCTCTGCGACCACCTCGCGCCGCAGCGCCCGGGCCCGCGCCCAGTCGATCGCGCGGTTGACGACGATCCGGTGGAGCCAGGGGCCGAACGGGCGGCGGCCGTCGAAGCGGTCGAGGGCGCGCACGGCCGCGAGGAAGGCCTCCTGGGCCACGTCCTCGGCGCCGGCCGCGTCGTGGACGACGAGGTAGGCAGCCCGGTAGGCCCGCGGCCAGTGCGCGCGGAAGAGGGCCTCGAGGTCGGAGGCCGACCCGGCCTGGGCGCCGCGCACCCAGGCGCGCTCGTCGCCGCCGTCGCCCGCCATGGCGTGCCGACTATACGAGCGTGCCTCCCGAACCGGTCCATCCGAGGAATACGGCGGGCGCCCTTGCCGGAGTCCGGCGGAGGTCGTACGCTTCCGCACGAGATGCGCGCGTGCCCCGGTTGCGGCGGCGAGGTGGACGAGCTGTTCCGCTTCTGTCCCTGGTGCGGCACCACCCAGCGGCTGAAGCTGGTCGAGTTCTTCCACCCGCACCCTCTGCTCGAAGGCGACCGCGGGAAGGCGCTGCGGGTGTCGCGCTACCTGGGCGAGGACGCGATCCGCCACGTCCGCTTCAGCGTCTGGAGCGACGGGCCGACGCCGCACGCGAACGCAGCGGTCTCCCTCGCCGAGGAGGAGGCCGAGCGCCTGGCGCGTTTCCTCGCCGAGCCCTCGCCGGTCCCTTCACCGCGGGACTGACGACTACGGGGTCAACAGCCGCCTGACCGCCCTGGCGTGGCGGGCGGCGCGGGCGTCGGAGATCGTCCCCGCGGGCAGCTCGACGACGAAGGAGAACGGCCTCCGGAACCTGTGGTTCTGCCAGTTCGGCGCCGAGCCGTTGGGCCAGCGGAGCGAGGCGTAGGGCTCGCGCGCGAGGCGAGCGTAGCGGCGCGCCATCGTCCGGCTGCGTCCCCAGGCCCTGACGACCGCCTGCGGCTGGTGGTACCAGATCGTCACGTCCGGGCGCGCGCGCAGCACGAGCTCGCGGGCGAGCCGCGTCTCCCGTTCCGACCAGCGTCGCGGGCCCGAGTAGTACGGATCCCAGCGGGAGCCGATCGGAATCCACTGCGCGCCGAAGTTGCGGTTGAGGTCGACCCCGCGCGCGTTCTGGCGGACGCCGCGGCGATGGCCGTCGGGGTTGAGCCGGTGCACGATCCAGAGGTCGAGCCCCGAGGGGAGCGGGCCGCGGGCGAGTCGGCGTGTAATCCGGGTGCCCTCGCACTCGTTCCCGTGGATGCAGCCGACCACGAGGATCTTCTGGGGGCTGTCGAAGTCGCCGCGGCGGTGGACGACGATCCGGCGGCCCTCGTGCGAGCGCCCGAGGACGAAGCGGCGCTCGTCCGCGGCCGCCGCGTCCGGGGCGGCGCCAAGGAGCAGTCCGGCGGCGAGGGCTTCGGCGATCATCGTCGGGCCTACGAGCGCGGAGGGAGTGGTGGTCCGGGACCCATTCTCCGCCCGGCAGAGTACCCCTGGAAGCAGTGAAGGTCGCCCTGCTCACCATCGTGCTCGCGTTCGGCCTCGCCGCGCCGGCCGGCGCGTTCCTCGACGCCGGCGACGGCGTACTTACAGTGCCGCCGCCGCCTCGCCTGCCGACGCCGCCCGACCCGCCCCGGGTGGAGATCCGCTGGCGTGACTCGGTCGCACTCGGCTCGCCGTCGGCCGGCCGGCTCGTCCGCGGAGTTCAGCTTCCGGCCGAGGCTCCGCTGTTCTTCACCTGGGACCCGCTCCTCCACCGGCGCCCGAACCGGGCGTGGCGGCGGCACGGGACGGACTCGCTCGTGCGCATCGTGCTCCGCGTCGTTCGCGCCTACGCGCGTGCGCACCCACAGGCGGCCCGCGTCGGCGTCGGTGACTTCAGCCGCCCCCGCGGCGGGCCGTTCGGCTCGCGGCACGTCTCCCACCAGAACGGCCTCGACGTCGACGTCTACTACCCCCGCCGCGACCGCCGCGAGCGCCCGCCCAAGCGGCCGCGTCAGGTCGACCGCCGGCTCGCCCAGGACCTCGTCGACCGCTTCGTGCGTGCGGGCGCCGAGCGGGTCTTCGTCGGCCCGAACGTCCGCCTGGCGGGCCGGTCGGGAGTCGTGCAGATGCTCGCCGGCCACGACAACCATCTCCACGTGAGGATCGATGGTGCTACTACTCGGTGAGCGCCATGCGACGCGTCGGGACATGGCTGGTCGTCGGGGTTCTCGCCGCCCTTGGCATCGCGGCGGGCGTGGATGTGCTGCGCGCCGAAGCGGAGGCGGAGGAGGCTCCGCGTCCGGCGCCGAGTGACGCGGCGGCGCAGCCCGGAGCTCCCGACGGACAGCCCGATGGCGCCGCCGCCGAGCTGTCCGCCGCCGGGATGCACGGGGTCGTCACGTACGCCGACGAGACCTGTCGGCTCCACGCCGTCTCGCTTCCCGGTCTCGAGCCGCACCCGGTCGAGGTCACGCGATCGTGCCGCTTCACCGTTTCCTCCGGCGTCGTCTCCTTCGGGCGAGCGCGTCCCGATCCCGGCCTGTTCCTGACGGCCGAGTGCCGGCGCGGACGGGTACAGGTGCGGACGAGCGATGGCTACCTGCTCGCGCGCTTTCGCGGCTGTGCGCCGGCTTGGCGGAGCGGGGGCCTGCTCGCGATCATCCGAGACGGAGGCGTCGTCGAGCTCTCGGGGCCGCTCGCGGAGCGGAGGTACGTCCACGAGCGCGTGGTTCTCTCGCGGAGGGAGGTCGAGCGAGAGCTCCGGCAAGCTGGCTGGGCTGGGTCACGCTTCGCCCTCCGTGAGTTCGCGTGGCTTCCAGGCCGGCGAATCGCGGCGATCGTCCGCGCCCGCTCGGCCGATCAAACGACGGATCTCCTCGCGGTCTTCTCCGACGGACGGCTCGTCTCCGCGCCGGGGTTCGGTTACGACGGGCTGGGCGGGCTCAGGCCGAGCCCGCTCGGCCGCTTCGTCGCCGCGCGCGTTGCCGATCCCGGAGGGCTCGCCGTCGTCGACCGGGATGGGCGGCCCGTCCGTCTCCCGTTGCCCTACGCCACGTCGGTCGCGTGGTCGCCGAACGAGCGGTGGGTCGCGGAAGCCGTGGACGACGGCATAGCATTCTTCCCGACGGAAGAGCGCAACCCGCGCCCGATCTTCGTGCCGATCATCGCCCGCGACCTCGTCTGGAGATAGCCGTGAGGCGCTGGGGAACCTGGCTGGTCGTGGTCGCCCTCGCCGGCGTCGGGCTGGCTGCGACGCTGGACGCGCTCGTCGGCGACGAGGAGACTCCTCGGCAGGGCGCGACGCCCGCGACGACTGCGCCGCTCCTCGCCCGCCAGCCAGAGCTCGCCGTCTCCCAGCTCCGCGAGGCCGGCGTCAGCGGGCTGCTGACGTTCTCGGACGACGACTGCCGTCTGCACGCGGTGTCGCTGCCCGAGCTCGAGCAGCGGCGGGCACCGTCCTTCGAGATGTGCAGTCCGGCCACGGCGACTGGAGGCCTCGGCGCCGTCGACGGCGAGGTCGTCTGGTCGGGGCTGGGCTACGGCGCCGTCCAGGTCGTGCTCACGGAGGAGCGGCTCTCCCGCGCGATCCGCGTTGGCCTCGGGATCCCGGCGGACGAGGTGGACGCTGGCTTCCGCGCCGTGCAGGCCGTCTCGCTCGGAGAGGAGCGGTACGTCGTGCTCGCCGACTCGACGTACGAGCCGCATGAGCGCGTGCTGGCCGGGTTCGAGGACGGGCGGCCGAGCTTCGTCCACCCGCGCTGGTGGGTCGGCGAGGCGCGCGCCGTCCGGCCGAGCCCGCAGGGGCGCTACTACGCGCTGCTCGGCGAAGACTCGGTCGGCTCGCCGATCTTCTCGCGGGACGGGGAGGAGGTCGATCTGCCGGACGGCGTACGCTCCCCGCATGCGATCGCGTGGTCGCCGGACGAGCGCTGGACCGCGCTGGCGGCCGGGGAGAGCGTCTACGTCTATCCGACCGAGGAGCCGGAGCGGCTCGTCGTCCGCATCCCGCTCGCCGTTCGCGACCTCGACTGGAGCGAGTAGCCCGGGCGAGGCTCCGCGGGTATCTCTCCGGGGCACCCCATCCCACCACCCGCCTTCGAGGCTACTCGTGATGAACGCACGCGTGGTGCGCGGAATGCGCCGAAAGCATCGCGCCATCGGGTCGAAAGACGTCGCCACTAGAATCCGCGCGTGGCCTACGAGCCGCTCAGCGACGAGCAGCGGGAGATCCGCGACCTGATTCGCACGCTCGCGCGGGAGCGGATCGCGCCCCGGGCGGCCGAGATCGACGAGAAGGGCGAGTTCCCGTGGGACATGGTCGAGCTCCTCCGCGAGCACGAGATCCTCGGGCTGCCCTTTGAGGAGCGCTTCGGCGGCACGGGCACCGGCACGCTGATGGTGCTCGTCGCCATCGAGGAGATCTCGAAGGCGTGCGCGACGACCGGTCTCGTCCTCGCCATGCAGGAGCTCGGGGCGCTCGCGATCAAGAACGACGGCACCGAAGAGCAGAAGGAGCGCTGGCTGCCGCGGCTCGCGAGCGGCGAGTGGCTGCCGGCCTACGCGCTCACGGAGCCGGGCTCCGGCTCGGACTCGGCCGCCATGCGGACCGAGGCCCGCCGGGACGGGGAGGAATACGTCCTCAACGGCTCCAAGCGCTTCATCACGAACGCGGGCGTGGCGGGCCTCTACGTCGTCTTCGCCAAGACCGACGCCGCTGCGGGGCACAAGGGCATCTCGGCGTTCGTCGTCGAGGCGGACGCTCCCGGCTTCGAGGTGGGCCGCATCGAGCCGAAGATGGGGATCAAGGGCTCGACCACGGGCGAGGTCTTCTTCAACGACTGCCGCATCCCGGCCGCGAACCGCCTGGCCGAGGAGGGCGAGGGCTTCAAGGTCGCGATGCGCGTCCTCGACCGCTCGCGGCCTGGCATCGCCGCGCAGGCGCTCGGCATCGCGCAGGGGGCGACCGACTACGCGCTCGAGTACGCCAAGAGCCGCGAGACGATGGGGAAGCCGATCGCCGAACACCAGCTGATCGCCGCCAAGCTCGCCGAGATGGAGACGAAGTGCGAGGCCGCGCGCGGTCTCCTCTACAAGGTCGGGATGGCGATCGACGAGGGGATCGAGCCGCTGACGAAGCTCTCCGCGATGGCCAAGCTCTTCTGCGGGGACACGGCCATGGAGGTCACCACCGAGGCCGTCCAGATCCTCGGCGGCTACGGCTACATGAAGGAGTACCCGGTCGAGCGCATGATGCGGGACGCGAAGGTCACGCAGATCTACGAGGGGACGAGCGAGATCCAGCGGCTCGTGATTGCGCGCGAGATGGTGCGCGAGACGCGTTCGTCGTCCCTCGCCGAGGTCGGCTGAGGGCGCTACGGCGCTGCCCGGTGGAGCCGCTCGGGGCGCGTGCCGGCTCCACCCCGATCTCAGTCCGCGCCGGCCTCCGGGATGTCGGCGCAGGCGACCGAGACGTCGAACTCGGCCTCCGACTTGTGCGCGTGGACGATCTGGCTCCCGGTCTCGAGCTCGTCGAGCGACACGGCCACGGTGGTCTGCGACCTCCCGTCGACGAGGCTCTCCAGGGAAACGAGGACCTCTCCGATGTCCGCGCACGAC
>JBOHAM010000152.1:0-7894 GCA_050697735.1 Gaiellaceae bacterium
TTTTCTGTCTGATGAAGACCTATACCGCCAAGCCCAAAGAGGTCGAGCAGCGCTGGTACGTCGTCGACGCCGAGGGGCAGACTCTCGGCCGGCTCGCGACGCGCATCGCCGACACCCTGCGCGGCAAGCGCAAGCCGCAGTACACCCCGCACGTCGACACCGGCGACTTCGTCGTCGTCGTCAACGCGGAGAAGATCGGCGTCACCGGGAACAAGCTCGAGCAGAAGCGCTACTACCGCCACTCCGGCTATCCGGGCGGCCTGCGCTCGCGCACGCTCGCGGAGCAGCTCGAGCGGCGGCCGACCGAGGTCATCCGCAAGGCCGTGAAGGGCATGCTGCCGCGCAACCGCTTGGCGAACCGGCAGATCACGAAGCTGAAGGTCTACGCGGGCCCGGAGCACCCGCATCAGGCCCAGAACCCCGAGCCGCTCCCGCTCGACGACTAAATGGCCACCGTCGCCTCCTACCTCGGCACCGGCAAGCGCAAGACGTCCGTCGCGCGGGTGATCCTGCGCCCGGGCGACGGCGCCACGTGGATCAACGGCCGCACCCTCGAGGACTACTTCCCGCGCGAGGCCCTGCGCGTAACCGCGACCGCCCCGCTCCGGGTCGCCGGGGTCGACGGCCGCTTCGACATCCGGGCGCGCCTCCACGGCGGCGGACCGACCGGGCAAGCCGGCGCGCTGCGCCACGGCATCGCCCGCGCGCTCGTCGAGGCCGATCCCGAGCTGCGTACCGTCCTCAAGCGCGAAGGCTTCCTCACGCGCGACGCCCGCATCGTCGAGCGCAAGAAGGCCGGCCTCCACAAGGCGCGCAAGGCGCCGCAGTTCTCAAAGCGCTAACGCGATCTTGCCGAGGCGTTACTTCGGCACCGACGGTGTCCGGGGGATTGTCGGCGAAGACCTGACCGAGGACCTGGTCGAGCGGCTCGGCCGAGCGTTCGCCCTCACCGGCGCAGACGACGTCCTGATCGGACGGGACACGCGCGCGTCCGGGCCCGCGCTCGAGGCCGCGCTCGCCCGCGGGATCGCCTCGGGAGGAGGCCGAGCCCGGCTCGGAGGCGTGCTGCCGACGCCCGCGGTCGCGCTCCTGGCCGGCGACGAGGCCGGCGCGGTCGTCTCCGCCTCGCACAACCCGCCCGAGTACAACGGCGTCAAGCTCTTCGACGGCGGCCTCAAGCTCACCGACGAGGCCGAGCTCGCGGTCGAAGCGCGCCTCGACGACCCGCCCTCGTCCGCGAACGGCGCCCCGGCCGAGTCCGTCCCCGGGCTGGCGGAGCGCTACGCCGACCTCGTGTGCGAGCGCTTCGGCGCGCCGCTCGACGGGCTGAGGATCGCGGCGGATTGCGCGAATGGTGCGATGTCCGAGGTCGCGCCCGCCGTGCTTCGTCGCCTCGGCGCGGATGTCGTCGCGGTCGCCAACGAACCGGATGGGGCTAACATCAACGTCGGTTGCGGGGCGACGGACCTGTCGCTGCTCGCGCGCGTAGCGCAGGAGCAGCGCGTAGACCTCGGCGTGGCCTTCGACGGCGACGGCGACCGCATGCTGGCGGTGGACGCCGCCGGGGAGGAGGTGGACGGCGACCAGATCCTCGCCGTCCTCGCCCTCCATCTGGGAGTCGACCTCGTCGCCGTGACGGCGATGACGAACCTCGGGTTCCACCGGCTGATGGCCGAGCGGAGGATCCGCGTCCTGACGACCGACGTGGGCGACCGCTACGTGCTCGAGGCCCTCAGGGCCGAGGGCGGCAGGCTCGGCGGCGAGCAGTCGGGTCACGTCATCTGGCTCGAGGGCCACACGACCGGCGACGGGCTGGTCGCCGCCCTCCTGCTTGCCCGCGCCGTCGTCGAGCAGGCTCGCCCGCTCGCCGAGCTCGCGGCCGTGATGCCGCGCTTCCCGCAGGCGAAGCAGAACGTCCGCGTCAAGGCGCGGGAGCTTCCGCAGAGCCTCCTAGCCGAGCTCGACCGCATCGCCTCCGAGCTGGGCGACGACGGGAGGGTCCTGGTCCGCCCCTCCGGCACGGAGCCGGTCGTCCGCGTGCTCGCCGAAGCCGAGACGGCCCCGGCCGCGGAGCAGCTCTGTGCTACCATCGCGGCTCTCGTAGGGCGAGAGCTCGGCTAGCGGCCGGCCTCGCTTTTTTCGTCGGTTTTTCAGGATTGGAACGCAGGTAAAGCGGAAGCGTCGAAGATAGTCGGGACGGGACCCCGGCAGGCGAGAGAGGGGTTTTCGAGTGTGCGGGATCGTCGGTTACGTGGGCTCGAGGACTGCGAAGGACCTCCTGCTCCACGGTCTCGAGCGGCTCGAGTACCGCGGCTACGACTCGGCCGGCCTGTGCCTCCTGGAGGATGAAGGGCTCGACTACGTCCGCGCCGTCGGGAACCTCGACCAGCTGAAGGCGGCCGCGGGCTCGAACGGCTCCGATTCGACCACCGGCGTCGGCCACACGCGCTGGGCGACGCACGGGAAGGTCTCCCTCGAGAACGCCCACCCGCTGACCGGCTGCCTCGAGGACGAGGTCGCGATCGTCCTCAACGGCATCGTCGAGAACTTCCGCGAGCTGCGCGACTCTCTCGAGGCCGACGGCCATGCCTTCGGCTCCGAGACCGACGCCGAGGTCGTTGCCCACCTCGTCGAGCGCCACTACCAGGGCGATCTCCTCGAGGCCGTGCGCGCGACCTACGAGCAGCTCGAGGGCCACTTCGCCTTCGTCGCCATCCACCGCGACCACCCCGGCATGCTCGTCGGCGCCCGGCTCCAGTGCCCGCTCGTGGTCGGCGTCGGCGACGGCGAGATGTTCCTCGCCTCCTCGATCGCCGCGTTCCTGCGCGAGACGCGCCGCGTCAAGCTGATCGAGGACGGCGAGGTCGTGGCGATCGAGCCCGGCGGCGAGCGGTTCGTCTCGGTGGACGGGACTCCGCGCCGGCGGGACGAGCTCGAGGTCGACTGGGACGACGAGGCGGCCGAGAAGCAGGGCTACGAGACCTTCATGCTCAAGGAGATCTACGAGCAGCCGCAGGCGGTCGCCGACACGATCGGCGAGCGCCTCCGGGGCGGCCGGCTCGAGCTCGAGGACATCGGCCTGACGGACCTCGAGGTCCAGAACCTGCGCCGGATGGTCATCCTCGCGTGCGGCACCGCGTACCACGCGGGCGTCGTCGGGCGGTACGTCATGGAGGAGTGGGCGCGCCTCCCCTGCGAGCCCGACATCGCCAGCGAGTGGATCTACCGGAACCCGGTGCTCACGAAGGACACGCTGGTCGTCGGCATCTCCCAGTCGGGGGAGACGAGGGATACGGTGCAGGCCGTCCGCTTGGCGCGGGAGAGCGGCGCGCGCACCGTGGCGATCACGAACCTGATGGGGACGCAGATCACTCGCGAGGTCGACCGGGTCCTCTACACGCGCGCGGGCATGGAGACCGGGGTGGCCGCGACGAAGACGTTCACCGCGCAGCTCACGCTCGTCTACTTGCTCGCCCTTCGGCTCGCGCAGGTGCGGCGGACGCTGCCGGAGGACGAGATCGCGCGCCTGCTGGCGGAGGTCGAGAGCCTCCCGGCGAAGATCGGGACGTACCTCGACGCCGACCATCCGATCGAGGAGATCGCGCAGCGGCACCACGCGAAGCCGTTCTTCCTCTACCTCGGGCGCCACATCGGCCTGCCCGTGTGCCTCGAGGGCGCGCTGAAGCTGAAGGAGATCTCCTACATCCCGACCGAGGCCTACTCGGCCGGGGAGATGAAGCACGGGCCGATCGCCCTGCTCGACGAGGAGACTCCGGTCGTGGTCGTGGCGACGGACTCGCACGTGTACGACAAGGTCGTCTCCAACATCCAGGAGGTGCGGGCCCGCGGCGCCGAGGTGATCGCGATCGCCACCGACGGGAACGAGGACATCCAGCACCACGCCGACGACGTCGTCTACGTCCCGCGCACGCACCCCTTCCTGCAGGCCGCGCTCGCGGTGATCCCGCTCCAGCTGCTCGCGTACCGGATCGCGCGGCTCCGCGGCATGAACGTCGACCAACCGAGGAACCTTGCCAAGACGGTGACGGTCGAGTAAGAACTCCTCGTCGAGGAGCACGTCCCTTCGGACACGAAGCGAGAGCAAAATGGCGTCGCTCGAGCATCCGTCCAGCTGCGGCGAACGTAGGTCCTAGTGGGAGCTGCGGTGTTCGTCGAGCCCGTTAGGACGTCCCGTACGTTCGAGGCGGCGATCGAGAACCTCCTCGAGGGAATCGAGCGCGCGCACCTGCGGGCGGACGACCGGCTGCCCACCGAGGGGCAGCTCGCCGCGCAGCTCGGCATCTCCAAGCCGACCCTCCGGCAGGCCCTGCGGGTGCTCGAGCGCAGCGGCCTCCTCCGCGTCCGCCCGGGCAAGGGCGGCGGCATCTTCATGGACGCCGAGGTCGTCCCCGTCGACACGATCACGCGGAACATCGGCTTCGAGGCCGAGGACGCGGTCGACGTCCTCCTCGGCCGGCGAGTCCTCGAGGGCTCCACCACGATCATCGCCGGCTTGCACGGGACCGAGGAGGACTTCGACGGCATCCAGCGGACGATCGACCTGATGAAGCGGAACCTCGGCGACCGGCCGCGGGTCATGGGCGCCAACGCGATGTACCACCGGGCCGTCGTCCGGGCCAGCCACAACAAGACGCTCGAGTCGGCGATGCGGAAGCTCGAGAGCGACCTCGCGCCCATCCGCGACACCTACGAGGGCGGCAAGGCCGAGGACGAGCGGGCCGTCGAGATCCACCAGCGCCAGCTCGACGCGATGCGAGAGCGCGACCTGCGGAAGCTCGCCGTCATCCTCGACGAGCACTACCGGATGCTGGAGGAGTCGTTCGCCCGCGCCCTCCACCGGACGTGGAGCGAGCTCTTCGGCGAGGTGGCCGAGCAGACGCTGAAGCTCGCGCAGCCGCCGCCTTGACCTGATCGGCAAGATCTGTTTTTCTCCTCACCTCTGTTCGTAGCCGGGCACAGGGGGGACGAACGATTGCGGGCCTGCAGTGGTGCAGGCCGATCGGGCCATCCCCGACCGGCCTGACAAGGAGGATTCCCGGATGGGGGGGACCCTGAGAGCAGGCAGGCTCGCTGTTCTCGCCGTCGCCGTTCTCGCGCTGCTGGCCGCTTCAGGAGCGGCCGCGCAGGGCGGGGAGGCGGGCGAGGGCTCGAGCGTCGTCGAGGTCGTCGTCGCCGACCGGGCCGAGCTCGACCGGCTCGTCGGCGAGGGCTTCGACCTCGATCACAGTCTCAAGTACACGGACGACGGCATCGTCGTCAACGCCGTCGTGACTCCGAGCGAGCGCACCCAGCTCGAGAAGCTCGGGTTCACGGTCGGCGACACCGTCCAGTCGGCCGCCGACCTGGACGAGGTGCTTTCGGAGCGCAACGCCGTCAAGGCGGCGAAGGCGCGGTCCGCGGGCCTGCAGCTGCAGCTGCTCGAGGCGGAGAACGAGAACCTCAAGGTGCTCCGCGCCGACTGGTTCACGAGCCTCGGGACTCCGCAGCTCTCCGTGGAGGCGCTGCACGTCGACGGCGCGGACCCGGACGTGGATCTCGAGCTCGAGTGGGACTCGGGCCCCGGGACGCCGATGGGCTCGGGAGGCTCGATCTCGATGCAGCGCTTCGTCGACGCGGGCGTGTACATGTACCACCGCCGCCAGACGAGCGCCGCGGTGCAGCCGGACATGGTCCGCGTGACGGCCTCGACCGGCGACGTCGCCACCGCGAAGGTGACCGAGTGGCTGCCGCCGGACGACGGCCCGGGCAGGCCCCGGTTCGAGGACTTCGTCGACAACTACATGGACCCGACGGAGCTCTACGAGCGGATCAACCAGCTCGCGGCGGAGTTCCCCGAGCTGGCGGAGGTCCGCAACCTGCCGTTCAAGACGAACGGCTACCGCCGCAAGGCGCAGGCCCTGCTCGAGCCGCCGAGCACCAGGCTCGTCGTGGACGCGCCGTCGCCCGCGGCCGGCACGTACGACGCCGAGCCTGCGGACTTCGGCCCGGACGCTCCCACGGCCGGCATCGCCGGCGACGTCGTGCTCGTGAACGACGGCACCGCGCTTCCCACCGAGGGTTGCAGCCCGCTCGTCGGCTTCCCGGCCGGCGCCATCGCGCTGATCGACCGGGGCAGCTGCGCCTTCACGCAGAAGGTGCTGAACGCCCAGGCCGCCGGAGCGATCGCGGTCGTCGTGGCCAACAACGTCCCCGGCGATCCGTTCGAGATGGGCGGCAACGCCCCCGGGATCACGATCCCGGCAGTGATGATCTCGCAGGACGACGGCGGCACGCTCCGGGCGGGCCTGCCCGCGACCGGCCGCGTCCACGGCGCACCGGACCTGGATCCGAGCCGCATCGTCGTCGAGTCGCTCGCGTGGGGTCACGAGGGCGGCAACGATCTCACGATCGAGCTCGTGGATCCGGGCGCTCCCAGCTCGCCGCTCGCCGTGTCGGTGATGGGGACGCACATCCGCGGCTCGCTCGGAACGGACGCGAGCGGTGCGCTCGTGAGCACGGCGGCGGACGTCGTCGCGGCGCTCAACGCGGGCGCGGGCTCGGTCATCCGCTCGTTCACCTATCGCGGAGAGGTCGGAGACGGACTCGCCGCGCCGCAGGAGACGACGGAGCTGACCGACTTCCTGGACGCTCCCGCGCACATCTCGCGCGAGCCGTACCAGGTCCAGGCGCTCGTCATCGGCCGCACGCGCGACGGGTCGAAGCCGGGCGTCCTCGCGTATTCCCAGGAGCACGCACGCGAGTGGGTGCCGCCTCTGGTCTCGGTCGAGACGGCCGAGCGGCTGCTCCGCAACGAGGCGTCCGACGGACGCATCAGGCGGCTGCTCCGGAATCTGGAGATCTGGATCATCCCGTCGCTCAACCCGGATGGCGGCCACTACGCGTTCTACGACGACAACGGCCAGCGCCGGAACATGACGAACCACTGCGACGACGAGGACTCGGACCCGAACCGGCGCGACAGCTGGGGCGTCGACAACAACCGCAACTACGACTTCGGGTCGCTCTTCGACGGCTACAGCGGGGCCTCCACGAACTGCCTCAGCGACGTGTTCGCGGGGCCGTCGGAGCTCTCCGAGCCGGAGAACCGCAACCTCACGTGGGTCACTGACAACAACGAGAACATCAGGTTCTCCATGAACCTCCACAGCTCGGGCAACTACTTCATGTGGTCGCCCGGAGCGTACGCACTGCCGGGCCGCGTGCTCCTGCCGAGACCCGATCCCGGCGAGGAGGCCTACTTCTACCAGGCCTCGAACCGGATCCTCACGGCCATCAAGCGGTACCGCGGGCTGTCCGTGACGCCCGCCCGCACGGGCCCGATTGCCGACGTGCTCTACTCGGCGGCGGGGAACTCGGGCGACCGCCTCTGGTACGTGAACGACATCTTCGCGTGGAACTTCGAGGTCGGGACGAGCTTCCAGCCCGACTGGGAGGAGGCGCACGCCGAAGCGATGGAGTTCTCGAACGGTCTCGAGGAGCTGATGTGGGTGGCTCACGACTGGAGCCGTGACAACCAGCCGCCGCGGTCGAGGCTCCGGCCCGGCGGCCTCAGGTACAGCGGCTCGGTCGACCTGACGTTCGACACGCCGAACGAGCCGGCGATCGTCTACTACACGCTCGACGGAAGCCGGCCGACGTTCGCCAACGGGCTGCGGCTCGAGTCCGCGGGCCCGCGGCAGGGCGCGGCGCCGATCACGATCACGGAGACGACGACGATCAACTGGTTCTCCGTGGACATGGCCGGGAACGTCGAGAAGAACTACGACCCGGACAACCCCGCCTCCCAGAACTACCAGTCGCGAACGATCGAGATCGTCGACTAGCGGCCGGGAGGCCCAGGCACGAAACGCGGCCGCGGCGCCCTCGGGCGCCG
>JBOHAM010000153.1:0-17800 GCA_050697735.1 Gaiellaceae bacterium
GGCCTATGCGGCCTCAATCGAAGCCGGAGAGAAGCAGCGAGCCGCGCTGCTCGCCATCTGGGTCGCGGTCGACCACGCGAATCGGGCCGCGATGTCGGTCGCGGGCGGCTGGCTCGCGCGCGCCGAGCGATTGCTCGCGAACGAGGAGGAAGGTATCGCGCACGGACACCTCGCGCTCGCGCGCGGCATGTCCTCATTCGACATGGGCGAGCTGGACGCCGCGAGCAGGGAGCTCGACCGCGCACACGAGATCGGCGCTCGCTTCGGGGACCGCAACCTCGAAGCGATGGCGCTGGTCTTCAAGGGCACCGTTCTCGTCTCGAAGGGCGAGGTGACGGAGGGGCTCGCCCTGCTCGACGAGGCGACGGCCGCCGCTGTCGGCGGCGAGCTCAGGCCGCTCGCCACCGGACTCGTCTACTGCGTCACCATCCACTCCTGTCAGGCGCTCGGCGACTGCGGCCGGGCGGCCGAGTGGACGGACGTGGCGAACCAGTGGTGCGACCGTCTGGACGTCACGGGCTTCCCGGGCGCCTGCCGCATCCACCGCGCGGAGATCCTGCGCCTGCGCGGCGAGTGGCCGCAGGCGGAAGAGCAGGCGGCGCAGGCCTGCGACGAGCTGCAGGAGTACAACCGCTTCGTGACCGCAGGCGGCTTCTACGAGATCGGCGAGATCCAGCGGCGGCGCGGCGACTTCGCAGCCGCCGAGGAGTCCTACCGGAAGGCGAGCGACCTCGGGCGCGATCCGCAGCCGGGGCTCGCGCTCCTTCGTCTCGCCCAGGGCAAGGTGGATGCCGCCTCCACCGCGATCAAGAGGGCGCTCGCCGGCGAGTCGCTCGACCCGCTCGGCCGCGCGCGCCGCCTCCCGGCCCAGATCGAGATCGCGCTCGCCGCGGGCGAGATCCGCCGCGCTCGTGAGTCCGCCGACGAGCTCGAGGAGGTCGCCGACGGCTACCGCCTGGGCGAACGCCGCTCGCCGGCACTCGAGGGCGCCGTCCAGCTCGCCCGGGGCCAGATCGGCCTCGCCGAGCACGACTGGGACGGCGCCGAGACCGCGCTTCGGGGCGCGCGCGAGACCTGGGACAAGGTCCGTGCCCCCTACGAGACCGCGCAGGCCCGGCTCCTCCTCGGCCTCGCCTACCGCGGCCAGGGGGACGAGGACGGGGCCAAGGGGGAGATCAGCGCGGCGAAGGCGACCTTCGAGCGCCTCGGCGCGGCCCTCGACCTCCAGCGCGCATCCGAGCTCCTGGGCGAGTCACGGGCCCAGCGCACGTTCATGTTCACCGACATCGTCGACTCGACAAAGCTCGTCGAGGTGCTGGGCGAGGAGAAGTGGCGCAAGCTCCTCACCTGGCACGACCGCCGCCTGCGCGACCTGATCGAGCACGCGGGCGGGGAGGTCATCAAGCAGACCGGGGACGGGTACTTCGCCGCCTTCCAGAGCCCCGCGGCGGCAGTCGAGGCCGCGGCCGGCATCCAGCGCGCGCTCGACGAGCACGAGCCGCTCGCCCCCGACGTCCGCATCGGCATGCACACGGGCGGGGCCTTCCACAAAGAGGACGCCGACTACGCTGGCCAGGGCGTGCACATGGCCGCCCGCATCGGCGCCCTCGCCGGCGGAGGCGAGATCCTCGTCAGCCGCGACAGCCTCGACGGCGGCATCCGCTTCTCCCTCTCCGAGCCGCGCCTCGAGACGCTCAAGGGCTTCGACGAGCCGATCGAGCTCGTCGCCGTCGACTGGCGCTGAGGGCCCGGCACTTCAGAAGAGCAGGGCGATCCGGCGGAATAGCTCGACGACGTCCTCGGGCGTCGCCTCGAGAGCGCGGCCCTGGCACGCGGCCGCGATCCGCTCGAGCGCCTGCTCGTCGGCCTCCTGGCCGTAGGCGACCGTCACGACCGGGATCACGACCCCTTCCACGTCGCAGGCATCGCCGAGCTCCTCGGCGAGGTCGTCGAGGGTGTTCGAGCTGCTGTCGTCGCCGCCGTCCGTCAGGACAACGACCGCGTTGATGCGCGTCTGGTCCTCGAGCCGACGGACGCCCGAGAACCCGGCGCGAACGGCGTCGTAGAGAGCGGATTGCCCGCTCGGGATCAGGTCGCGGATCGTCTGGCGCAGCATGGCCTCGTCCTCGCCGAGCGGCGCGATCGGAACCGGCTCGAACACCTCGGTGCCGAAGGTGACCATCGCAACGCGGTCCTCCGGCCGCAGCTCGTCGAGGAAGGCCTCGAGCGCCTCCTGCTGCCGCTGGAGGAGCCCGTCTTGGCTGAGCGATCCCGACGTGTCGACCACGAGGGCGACGTTCGCGGGCTTGCGGTCCTCGTTCCAGTCGGCCTGGATCGTGGCGATCACCTCCGGCGGCGGGAGCTGGAGCTCCGCCTCCGGCTGTGCGGGATCGGCTCCGTGCTCGGCGTCGACCGGCGAGAGGGTCCGGTGCGCGCCCGGAGCGCGGTAGGCGTCGCTTGCGGCCAGCTCGGGGGTGATCCGCGCCAGGAGCCAGCGCTGGAACACGTCCGCGGCGGCGCGCTCGGCGTCGTCCACCCACGGCGCCCGCAGGACGATGAACGGGTAGTCGGCCACGAACGTGCCCTCCGAGGGGTACACGGCCACGAGCTTCACCGACTCGTTCTCTTCGTTGAACTGGACGAGCGAAGTCTCCTGCACCGCGACCGCGTGGGCGTAGCCGGGGCCGTAGCGGGCCATCTGGTCGAGGAAGTCGTCGGCCGTGTAGCCGTAGTGGACGATCGAGCGCTCGATGTCGCGAACGGCCTCGCGGACGCCAGGGCCGGCGATCTCCTCCGCCGTGAACCCGCCGGCCACCGCGTAGTACATCGCAGCCACCGCGGAGAGCCCCGACGTCGAGGAGTTCGGATTCGTGTGCCCGAGCTTGAACGCGCCGTACTGGGGCCGCCCCCGCGTCGCCCAGCCGTCGGGGTCCGTCGCCAGGGAGAGCAGGTCGGTCCAGCCGATCGGCGCGTCGGGCCAGCCGAGGGCGCGGGCGTGAGGCTCCCACATGGCGATCACCTGGGGCGAGCGGAGGAGCGAGGGGTTCTCGTCAGCGACCCAGCTCTCGCCGACGTGGTGGTTGAGCAGGCGGCCCCAGAGGGACGAAGGCGGCCCCCAGATCACCGGCTTCAACCTGCCCTCGGCGATCGCCGTCTCCGCCACTCCGGACGCGATCCCCTCCCCCTCGACGACGATCTCGCGCCCTTCGTGGCGGAATCCCTCCGCGTTGAAGTCCTCGATCAGCGGCTCGAGCAGGTCCTCCGTGTCGGTCGAGTAGGGGAACTCGAGCACGATCGGCGCGCCGCTCGACCCGTTCGGCGCGCTCCCGTTGCCCTCCGACGTCGCAAACGCGACGCCCACCGCGATCGCGGCCGCCAGGATCACGACGGCCCTGGCCCTCATGCGACGCGGTGCACGAGCACGTGGGCCGTGGCACCGGGGAGCTCCAGCTCGGTCCGTCCGGTCAGGACGAGCACGTCTCCGGCGCCTGCCAGCTCGCTCTCTCCGATCGCCGCGAGGATCCGCTGCCACGACGCCTCGATCGACTCGGCCGCTTCGACCCGGAGCGGCACCACGCCCCACTCGAGCGCGAGCCGGCGCAGGACACCGACATGCGGACAGGCGGCGACGATCGGCCGGCGGGGACGGAAGCGCGTGAGCTGGCGCGCCGTCGCGCCGGTCTCGGTGGGAACGGCCAGCACCGCGGCGTCGAGCTCCTCGGCGATGTCGCAGGCCGATCGCGTGAGCGTGGAGGCGAAGTCCGACTCGGCGAGGTCGGCATCCCGGTCGTAGGCGACCGTGGGCTCGACCACGCTCGCGATCCGGCTCATGAAGCGGACCGCCTCCAGCGGGTACTCGCCGGCCGCGGTCTCGGCGGAGAGCATGACGGCCGACGAGCCGTCGATGATCGCGTTGGCGACGTCGGACGCCTCGGCCCGGGTCGGCTCCGGGCTCGAGATCATGGACTCGAGCATCTGCGTGGCCGTGATCACGGTGCGCCCCGACCGGCGAGCGGCGGCGATCATCCGCTTCTGCACGAGCGGCACCTCGGAGACGCCGATCTCCACTCCGAGATCGCCCCGCGCGACCATGACGGCATCCGTGACCTCGAGGATCGCATCGAGGTTCGCAACGGCCTCGGCCTTCTCGACCTTGGCGATGATCCGGGCGCTCGATCCGCGCGCGGCGATGCGCTCGCGCAGTCTCTCGACGTCGCGCGCCGAGCGCACGAACGAGAGCGCGACGTAGTCGACCTCGTGCTGAAGCGCGAACTCGAGGTCGCCAATGTCCTTCTCCGTCAACGCGGGGATGGGTAGGAGCGTCCCGGGTAGGTTCACGCCCTTGCCGCTCGTGACCACCCCGCCCACCTCGACGCGGGCGTGCAGCCGCCGACCGACTCGACGAACGACGCGCGTCCTGATGAGCCCGTCGTTGATGAGCAGGGCGGCCCCGGGCTCGGCCACGTCGGCTAGGTCGGGAAAGGTGATGCCGATGTCCTCGCCGGTCTCCTCGCCGGCCCCGACGAACGTCGCCTCCTCCCCCGCGGCCAATGTGCGCGGCTCGTCGAGCCGCCCGACGCGGATCTTGGGGCCGCAGAGGTCGGCGATCACCGCCAGCGGCCGGCCGATGCGCTCCTCGGCCCGACGGACAGCCCGCAGCCGCGCCAGGTGCTCGTCGTGCGTGCCGTGCGAGAAGTTGAGCCTGGCCGCGTCCATGCCCGCCCTCGCAAGCTCGTCGATCACTGCAGGATCGGACGACGCCGGGCCGAGCGTCGCCACGATCTTCGTCCGGCGGATCTGCGGCCGCTCGGCCTGTGGAAGCACCCGCCACGCGCCGGTCAGACTGAAGGCCGGCGTGTCCGTTGCCTGGGTCATCCCTCACCCCGCTCGTCGGTTCCGCCCAGGACGCTACGGCCGCCGGGGGCGGTTCGCCTCGGGGGGGTTCCCTGGACTCGCACCTAGCCGCGGCCCTCCTCACGCGTCCGGCCGAGCGCCTCGCGGATCGAGATTACCGCCAGCGCGGCGAAGGCGACGACGGCCACAGGCACGAGCCAGAGGGCGTCGATGGCGAGGCCGACCGCCAAAACGGCGAGCGGAACGAGGAGGTTGACGGGGTGGAGGAGCGCGCTGACGACCACCTTCGCGGGCTCCGGGCGTTCTCGCGGCCTCGGTCTCCTGTGGTCGAGGACGATGGGCTCGAGCTCCGCCCACGCCACGGCTGCACCCTGAGGCCGGTCGGCTGGATCCTTCTCCAGCAGCCGGTGGACCCACTCCGCGAGCCCGCCCGGGAGGTCCGGCCGCTTCGCGTCGAGCGGATGGACCGGGGCGTGAACCTGCTGCAACACGATCGCAGCGGGCTCGGTGTCGAGGAACGGCGGCGCACCCGCGAGGAGCTCGTAGGCGATGATCCCGACCGAGTAGAGGTCGCTGAGCGGGCCCGCTCCCTTGCCCAGGGCACGCTCGGGCGCGATGTACGCGGGAGAGCCGACGACGGTGCCGGTATCCGTGAGATGGCTGCTGCGGAGCGCCTTGGCGATCCCGAAGTCGGTGATCTTGATGCTCGACGTGTCCGTGACCATCAGGTTCTCGGGCTTGAGATCGCGATGGACGACCTGCTTCGTCTCGGCGTGGGCGAGCCCGGCCAGGAGCCCTTCGAGGACTGTGAAGACCTCCCTGAGGTCGAGCCTGCCGACGAACGGCCGCAGCGAGCCGCGCTCGAGGTGCTCCATGGCGATGTACGGGAGGCCGCGGTGCTCGAAGAAGTCGTAAACGGTGACGACGTTCGGATGAGCGAGCGTGCCGGCGAGCTGCGCCTCGAGCAGGAAGCGCTCGGCGACGGTCGGGTCGCCGACCAGCTCGCGCTTGAGCTCCTTGAGCGCGACCTGACGCTCCAGCCCGGTCTGGTGGGCGAGGTACACGGTCGCCGTCGCCCCGCGACCCAGCTCTCCGACGATCTCGTACCGTCCGACCCTCCGACCGGCCACTCCTGCCCTCCCGAGACGACGTCCGCGCCTTCGGCGCGCAGTCGCTCGAGCGAGACGAGGAGCTCCCGCCGCGAGTGGACGCCGAGCTTGCGATAGACCTTGGCGAGGTGGTACTCGATCGTCTTCGGGCTGAGGAAGAGGGCCTCGGCCGCCTCCTTGTAGCTCGCGCCCGCGGCGATGGCCCGCAGGACCTGAAGCTCCTGCGGCGTCAGCTCGTCGAGACTGCTGGGATCGCGCCGGCGCGCCGTCTCACCGGTGGCCTTGAGCTCGGCGCGGGCGCGCTCTGCCCACGGCGCAGCCTCGAGGCGTTCGAAGAGCTCGTGGGCGACGCGCAGGTGCTCGCGGGCCTCCGTCCGCGCCCTCGACCGGCGGAGCCGCTCGCCGTAGTTGAGCTCGATGCGCGCCCGCTCGAACGGGTAGGCGTCCTGGTCGTCGAGGAGGGCGAGCGCCTTCCTGAAAGCCCCGGTCGACGCGCCTCCTGAGCCGGCCAACGCCTTGCACCACGCCGCCAGCGCAGGCGCGAAGGGCCCGGACCGGCGGCGCGCATCTCCGGCGAGCTCTTTCGCCGCGCCGGTCCGTCCGGCACGGACGTAGGCCTCGACGAGGTCGGCGGTAGCGGTCAGGGTCGAGCCCGGAAACACGTCGCTCTCCAGGCCTGCCTCAAGCTCCTCGATCGCCTCGTTCAGGCGCCCCACCCCGAGGTCGAGCAGGCCGAGCACGGCAGCGCGCGCCGCCCGGGTCTCCGGGACGTCCTGGGCCGCGAGCATCTCGTCCAGGAGCGAGACGCATTCCTGGGCACGCCCGCGGCGGGCTTCGAGACCGGCCAGGAGGCAGCAGGCGTCGGCCTGCGCGCGCGCCTGCCCGAGCTCCCCGGCGAGGCGGCGGGCCTCGAGCGCATCCAGCTCGGCTTCGCGCCACGACCCGGAGAGGATCCCCAGCCGGGCACGGTGAACGAGCGCTCGCGCGAGGAACCACAGCGCCTCCCGCCGGCGGGTGACGGCCGCCGCCAGCTCGACCGGTTCGCCGAGCTCTGAGAGCGGCCGGCCGGCGGCCAGAAGGGCATCGGCGAGGAGCACGAGCGCTTCGGGCTCGTCCAAGAGCTGGGGCTCGGAGCCGAGGTGCGAGGGCGCGTCGGAGGGCGGCGTGGGCGACGCCTCCCGCTCCGGATGCTGGGCCGCGTCGAGGTCAGCGATGACGTCCGAGAGGTCTGCCCGGACTGCCGGATCGTCCGCGAGCTCCAGTCCGGCCGTTGCCAGCGCACGGGCCCGGTCGGGCCGGCCGGCGACGCGGGCCGCCTTCGCCGCCGCGGCGAGCCGGTGAGCGCGGTCCGCCGGTTCGGGCGTCAGGTCCGCCGCCTGCTCGAACCACCCGGCCGCGGTGGCGTAGCCGGAGCGAACGAGCGCCCGCTCTCCCGCGCGCTCGAGCTCGGCGGCCGCCTCCTCGTCTGGACCGATTGCCGCCGCGGCGAGGTGGAGGGCCCGACGTTCGCCCAGCGACGCTTCGGCGAGCCGCCGGTGAGCGTCGCGCTGCGCCGAGGGCGAGGCGGCCTTGTACACGGCGGCGCGGGCCAGAGGATGGCGAAAGGCGACCCGTCCGTTCCGGATCCTGACGAGGTCGAGCACCTCGCACTCCTCCAGTGCCCCGGGGGTGACGCCCGGAACGGCGCCGTCCTCCGTGATCACCCGCAGCGTGTGCGTGTCGGCCGCCGCCGCCGTGACGAGCGCCCGGCGCGCGTCCTCCGAGAGCGCCTCGGCCCGCTCCGCGAACGCCTGTGCCAGCCCCTCGCCGAGCGGGAGTGGATAGTCGAGCGGCACCTGCCCGGCGAGCTGGGCCTCGCTCAGGAGACTCGGAGCCTCGAGGAGCGCGAGGGGATTCCCGCCGGTTGCCTCGACGAGACGAGCGACGACCTCGGGCGCGACGAGGCCCGGCCGCTCGGCCTCGAGGAGCGCCCTCGCGTCCTCGAGCCCGAGGCCGCCGAGCTCCTCGGTCTCGAGCCCGTCGAGCTCGGGGTCGCATTCCACGTCGCGCCGGGCCAGGAGCATCACGACGCCCTCGTCCTCGAGGCGCCGCGCCGCGAACGAGATGGCGGCGAGCGAGCCGGAATCGAGCAGGTGCGCGTCGTCGACCGTGCAGAGCATGGGACCCTCGGCGGCCAGCGCGGTGAGCACACTGTGGGTGCCTCGCAAGACCGCGTCGCGATCGAGACGGGCCGACGACGTCATGTCGAGCGCCGCTCCGAGCGCCGCCGCCTGGGGCTCGGGAATGTCCGCGAACGACCCCCGCGCGGCTCCCAGGAGCTGGTCGAGCCCGGCGTAGGAGACCTCACCCTCCGCCCGGACGGCGTTGGCCTGCAGAACGCGGAAGCCTCGCGCCTTTTCGCGCGCGTGCTGGAGCAATGAGGTCTTGCCGATGCCCGACTCCCCCACCAGGACGAGCGCGGAGCTACGCCCCTTCCTGGCCTGCGCAAGCATGCGCTCGATCCGCACGGACTGCTCACCGCGTCCGTAGAGCATCGTCAGCCGAGATTGTCGCCGCTGGTAACCCTAGGCACAAGGCCAGGGAAAATCCTGAAGCGACCGAGCCGCGCCGCTCCTAGCCTCGCTGCACTCCAGACGAAGGTGAAGGAGGCGCCACATGCCCTCGCTCCAGTACGTCGCACTCGCCATCGTTCCCATCGGACTTGGCTTCGCGGCGCGCTTCTGGGTCTCGGCCGCGTTCCGGGCAGCCGGCCGTGTTCAGGCCGTCTCGGGCGTCACTGGGTCCGAGGCGGCCCTGCAGCTCCTGACCGCGAACGGCTGCGCCGACGTCTCGCTGGAGACCGCGGACGGCGAGCTGACCGACCACTACGACCCAGGCGAGCGCGTCATCCGCCTCTCCCAGGAGGTGGGCGAGGAGAGCTCCGTCGGCGCCCTGGCCGTCGTCGCCCACGAGGTCGGGCACGTGCTCCAGGATCGCGAGGGCGACCGCGCCTTTCGCGTCCAGCGCGCGATCGTCCCGGTGGCGTCCTTCTGCTCCTACGGCTGGCTCGCCGCCATCGCCGCGGGACTCTTCCTCGAGTCCGCGGGCCTCGTGGCGGCGGCCCTCGCCCTCTTCGCCGCGGTCGCCCTCTTCCATGTGGCGACCCTCCCGGTGGAGCTCGGGGCCAGCCGCCGGGCGCTCTCCCTGCTCGCGACGCAGCAGCTGCTCACCGTCGAGGAGCTGCCGGTCGCCCGCCGCGTCCTGCGCGCCGCGGCGGGGACGTACCTCGTCGCCGCGCTCGTCGCCATCACCGAGGCCCTGAGGCTGGCCCTCGAGCTGGCCCTGGCCGGAGAGGAGTGACCATGCCGTGGAGCCGAGTCGTCGTCACCGCGATCGTCGCCGGCCTCATGGCCGCCGCGTGCAGCGGCGGCGAGGGAGAAGGAGCGGGAACGACCACCAGGCCGGCGACGACCTCGACCGAGAGCGAGTTCGCGGCGAGCTCGCGCGCGCTGCCGCCTGCCGACTTCTCCGCGGAGGCCGATGGGCTGGTGGTCGTGTTGAACTGGGCGCCGCCTCCCCGCGACGCGCGGGCGGATCGCTACTCCCTTTACCGCGACGGCGTCCCGCACAGAAGCCTGCCGGGATCGTTCACGACGTTCACGGACCGGGACGGCGTGCGCCCCGGCGAGTCCTACTCCTACGAGATCGCGTCACACGTGGGCGAGAGCGTTTCCACGCGCGCTTCCGCCACCGCGGAGATCCCCGTCCCGCCGCTTCGGGCCGCCCGGCTGCAGGGCGACTCGACGTCCGCGTCCGGACGCTGAGCAAGAGCGGGTACAGCGACTACGAGAACCCAACCTTCGGCTGGCGGCTCAGGCCGCGGTGTCGCACGGCCGCCTGCGACGTCACGTTGCGCGGCATCAACGACTCCAGCATCCGGGCGCGCCTGGAGCGCAGCGGCGCTACCTATCGCGGCTCGTACTCGGGGCGCTTCGGTCTGCAGTGCGGCGGAACCCCGGCCAACTCGCGGGCCACGTTCGAGCTCGAGGTCGCCGCGGCCCGTGTGCTGCGGGGCGACTGGCGGGCAGTCCGCCTGACCGGGACGCTCAGCCACTCGGAGGCAGCCCAGCTCGGCTGCCGAGCATCCGAGGCCACGTTCGCGCTGCGCGGAAGGCTCGTGAACTGACCGTCGACGCCCGGCGTCGTCTATGGATAACGCCCATGACAAGTCGTTCCAGGCGCCACCCTGACGCCGGCGGCAGGCTCCTCCGCGGCGGCGCCTGGCCACGGCCACGGCGCCTGGGCATGATGTACGCACCAGCGTGACCGCGACTGCTCTCCAGCTCGTGGGCAGGGACGAGGAGCTGGCTTCCGTCGTCGCCTTCCTCGAGTCGACGGAGTTGCTCCCGGGAGCGCTACTGCTCGAAGGCGAGGCCGGGATCGGCAAGACGACTCTCCTGCGCGCAGGCGTCGCAACGGCCACCCAGATGGGGTTCCGGGTTCTCTCGGCGCGTCCGGTGGAGGCGGAGTCGAGACTCTCCTTCGTCGCCCTCGGCGACCTCCTCGAAGGGAGTCTGGGCGAGGTTCAGGACGTTCTACCCGGCCCGCAGCGGCGGGCGCTCCAGGTCGCCCTCCTGCTGAGCGAGCCAGTGGGCCGGCCGCCCGATCGGCGCGCGGTCGGCAGCGCGGTTCTCAGCGCTCTGCGGGCGCTCGCCGAGGCCGCCCCCTTACTCGTCGTCGTCGACGACCTGCACTGGCTCGACCGCGCGTCGGCGACGGTGCTCCAGTTCGCGCTTCGGCGCCTCGGGAACGAGCCGATCGGGGTGCTGGCCGCGTGCCGGGAAGGGCTGGGGCCCATGCCGCTCGAGCTGGGGGCGGCCTTCCCGGGGGAGCGACTGCATCGCGTGCGCGTAGGTCCCCTCAGCCTCGGGGCGCTAGGCCGGTTCCTCCGCGACCGTCTCGAGGCGCCCTTCGCCAGGCCGACGCTTCGGCGGATCCACGAGAGCTCGGGCGGCAATCCGTTCTTTGCACTCGAGCTCGCCCGGGCGCTCCAGCTCCGCGGGCGGCTGCTGGAGCCGGGGGAGCGCATGCCGGTGCCTGCTGAGCTGCACGAGCTCGCGGGAGGCCGGCTCGCCTCCCTGCCTGCGGAGACCGTCGCCGCGCTCGAGGCAGCCGCGGCTCTTTCCCAGCCGACGCTCGGGCTCGTCTCTGCCGCGACCGGCGAAGGTGCCGGCGTCCTCGAGCCGGCCGTCGAGGCGCAGGTGGTCGAGCTCGACGGCGATCGCGTGCGCTTCACCCATCCCCTCCTCGCCGCGGCCGCGTGCGGCAGCGCGGAGAGCCGCCGCGAGCTCCATGGCCGCCTGGCGGAGATCGTCGTCGATCCGGAGGAGCGGGCGCGCCACCTCGCGCTCGCCGCGCGCGGGCCCGACCCCTCCGTAGCCAGTGCGCTCGAGGAGGCGGCGCGAGGAGCCGCCGCCCGCGGCTCGCCCGCGGCAGCGGCCGAGCTCGCCGAGCAGGCCGCTCGCTTGACGCCGCCCGACCGCGCGGAAGAAGCCCGCCGCAGGACTGCAGATGCCGCCTACTACCACTTCGAGTCGGGAGACAGCCGGCGCGCGCGGACGACGTTCGAACGTCTTGCGAGGGATTTGCCCGCCGGGCCCGAGCGCGCAGGCGTCCTCGTCCGACTCGCGCTCACGCGCGCGTACGACGACGACGTCCATGCCGCGACCGATCTGAACCGCCAAGCGCTCGAGGAAGCTGAGGCTGGCTCGGTGACGCGAGTTCAGGCCCTGACCGCCCTCTCGGCGACGCTCTTCCGGCGGCGAGAGCAGCTCGCGGAGGCGCTCGACCGCGCGAAGGCGGCCGTCGATCTCGCGACGGACCTCGGTGACCTCGCGCTCGTCGGCGACGCCCTCGGCGTGCAGCTCATGGCCGAGGCCGCTCTTGGCCGCGCGGAGGCGGCTGCCACGCTCGAGCGGCTACTCCAGGTCGAGCCGGCCGGTGGGCACATCCGGCTTCAAGCCGAGCCGAGATGGCACGCCGCTATCGCCTGGATGTGGTGGGAACAGCTGGAACGAGCCGGGCACGCCTTCGCCGAGCTCATCCAGCTCGGCTACGAGAGCGGCGACGAATCGTTCCTTCCGTACGTCTACGTCCTCGGCGCGCAGAACGACTGCCTCCGGGGCGATTTCGAGCGCGCGGCCTCGCAGGCCGACGATGGCCGGGAGATCGCCGAGCAGGTGGGGCAGGAGGCGCTCGCCGGCTATGCGCTGGCGGTGCACGCGCTCGTCGACGCTCACCGAGGCCGTGTCGACGAGGCACGGAGGGGAGGCGAGCGCTCCCTCGCGCTCGCACGTCGGACGCGAAGCAGGCCCACCTTGCATTTCGCGAGCTCGGCCCTCGGCCTGCTCGAGCTCTCCCTCGGCCGAGCTTCGGCGGCAGCCGAACGGCTTGCCCCGCTCGTCGAGTTCGCGCGTGCGGAGCAGATGTGCGAGCCGTCCCTCGCGCGATTCACGCTCGACTACGTCCAGGCGTCGATCGAAGTCGGAAGGCTGGAGGAAGCCGAGGCGGCCTGCGGCTGGTACGAGTCCCACGCGGCGAGGCTCGGCCGCCGCGGCGCGCTCGCCTCCTCGTGGCGGTGCCGCGGGTTGCTCGTAGCCGCACGCGGCGACCTCGAGGAGGCGTGCACCACGCTCGAACGCGCGCTCGCCGAGCACGACCGCGTGCCGATGCCCTTCGAGCGGGCACGAACGCTGCTCGCTCTCGGCTCGGTGCTGCGCCGCGCGAGGCAGAGGCGGGCCGCGCGCGAGGCGCTTCGGCAAGCGCGCGCGGTCTTCGAGGAGCTCGGCGCCGCGCTCTGGGCAGAGAAGGCCGGTGCGGAGCTGGCACGGATCGGCGGGCGCAGCGCCAGGCCGGGCGAGCTGACCCCGGCTGAGCGGCGGATCGCCGAGCTCGTCGGCCAGGGCCGCTCGAACAAGGAGGTCGCGGCCGAGCTCGTCGTCACGGTACGCACCGTCGAGTCGAATCTGACGCGGGTCTACCGGAAACTCGGCGTGCGCTCGCGCGCCGAGCTGGTGCGCCGCCTGAGCGCGAGCGACCCGGACGAGCCCGCGTAGCGCTGCGAGCAAACAGTGTGGGTTTCCACGTTTCCCCGCGAGGCGTGCACGCGTAGCGTCGAGCTCCGATGCAACGCCGAAGGGAGGAGCAATGACGAAGAGGAGAGTGACGATCGCCTGCCTGCTCGCGGCCCTCGTCGCCGCGTTCTCGGTCGTGCCGCTGGGGGCGTCGGCCGACCGTGACGGGCAGTTGGTCGTAGGCATCCGGCTCGACTTCACGAGCTCGACGCACGCCGAAGGGACCTTCGCGGCTTGCTGCATCGTCACCGACAGCGGCGTCGCGCGAGCGGACGTCACCTCGTTCACGCCGCAGCCGAACAACAGGGCGATCTTCGAGGCGACCGAGACCCTCGCCGGCTCGAAGGGCGACATCATCCTCGCCCTCCGCGGAACGACGGGGCCGCTGGACAGCGCCGTCCACATCGCGCGGGGCCGGTGGAAGGTCGTCGGCGGCACGGGGGCCTACGAGGGCCTGAGCGGGCGCGGCACCTTCACCGCGGTGACCGACCAGACGACGGGCGCCCTCACCGCCGTCAACAAGGGGAAGGCGAGCGGCGCGCGAGGCTAGGCGATCGCCCGGGGCTCGGCGTGCTCCTCGCGCGCCGAGCCCCGGCCATCCGTGCCCGCCCCCAGCTTCGTCGCGATGCCGGGCTACGTCGTCGAGGTGTACCTGTCCAGGCTCGGCGCCACGGCGCTAGGCGAGCTCTCAGCTCGGCTCCGACAAGCGTCCGAGGAGCTCGCGCGGGCCGGTACGCCCGTTGTCTACGTGCGTTCGGTCTTCCTCCCCGAGGACGAGACCTGCTTCCACTTCTTCGAGGCGCCGTCGCTGGAGGCGATCCAGGAGAGCTGCTCTCTTCTTGGCCTGGCGCGCGCGCGAATCACGAAGGTGACAGCCGTGGAATAAGGGGCGACCTCGCAACCGCGTTGTTGGTCCGGGCACACGCCTGGCCCGCTCGTCGCAGTACGCTCCCGGGATCTCGAGGATGCGCGATGGAGAAGCAGCGCGCTCAGGAACGCAGCGACCAGCCGAGCGAGAGGCCGAAGGACGACCTCGAGCGTGGCCGTGCCTCGTACGAGCGCAGCGCCTGGAGGGAGGCGTACGACCGCCTCTCGCGCGCCGACCGGGCTGCCTCGCTCGGGGCGGAGGATCTCGAGCTGCTCGCGACCTCCGCGTACATGCTCGGCCTGGACGACGAGTACCTGAGCCTCCTCGAGCGCGCTCATCACTCATACCTCGAGGCGGGCGACACGTCCCGCGCCTTCAAGTCGGCGTTCTGGGTCGGCATCAACCATGCGCTCCGCGGCGAAATGGGTCCGGCCGGCGGCTGGCTCGGCCGCGCGCATGGGCTCGTCGGCGACGAGGACTCGGTCGAGCGCGGCTACCTGCTCGTCCCTCTCGTCTTCCAGCGCGAAGCCCAGGGCGACTTCGAGGGGGCCGCGGCAATCGCGGCCGACGCGGCGGCCCTCGCCAAGCGCTTCGGCGACACAGAAGGCTACGCGCTCTGCCTCCAGGCTCGGGGCGCAATGCTGATCAAGGCCGGTCGCTTCCAGGAGGGACTGGTCCTGCTCGACGAGGCCATGGTGACCGTGGCGGGCGGCAAGGTGCCTCCGATCGCCACGGGCATCGTCTACTGCGGCGTCATCCTGTCCTGCCAGGAGGCGTACGAGGTCCGCCGGGCCCAGGAATGGACGGCCGTCCTGAGCCGCTGGTGCGAGGAGCAGCCCGATCTGGTCGCCTTCACCGGCCGCTGCCTCGTGCACCGCGCCGAGATCATGCAGCTCCACGGTTCCTGGAACGAGGCCCTCGAGGAGGCACGGCGCGCCGCCGAACGCCTGGCGCGGAGCTTCAACCGGGCCGCCGCAGCACAGGCCTTCTACCGGCAGGGAGAGCTCCACCGCCTGCGCGGCGAGTTCGAGGACGCCGAGCGGGCCTACCGGGAGGCGAGCCGGTTCGGCCTAGAGCCGCAGCCGGGCATGGCCCTCCTGCGCCTCGCCCAGGGACGGCGCGAGGCGGCCGAGACCACGATTCGGCGGGCCGTGGGCGAGGCCACGCAACCAGTGAGGCGCGCGAACCTCCTGCCCGCCTACGTCGAGATCATGCTGGCCGCCGGCGACGTCGAGGAGGCGCTCGCCGCCTGCCGGGAGCTCGAGGAGATCGCCGGGCGCTACCAGAGCGCCATGCTCACCGCGCTCGTCGCCCATGCTCGCGGAGCCTCGGAGCTTGCGGCGGGAGACGCCCGCTCGGCACTCGCCTCGCTGCGGCAGGCGGGAGAGACGTGGCAGGAGCTCGACGCGCCGTACGACGCAGCGCGCGCACGGGCTCTCGTCGCGGAGGCCTGCCGGGCACTCGGCGACGACGACGCGGCCGCCCTGGAGCTGGAGACCGCCCGCGACCTCCTCACGGCGCTCGGGGCAGGCCCCGACCTGGCGCGGCTCGACCCGTCCACGACCAGCCGGGCCCACGGCCTCACGCCGCGCCAGGTGGAGGTGCTTCGGCTCGTCGCCGCCGGCAAGAGCAACCGGGAGATCGCCGCCGCGCTCGTCATCAGCGAGCACACCGTCGCCCGGCACGTCCAGAACATCTTCGCAACGCTCAGGGTCTCCTCCCGCACCGCGGCGAGCGCGTTCGCCTTCGAGCACGACCTCGTCTGACGCACCGGCGTGGTCAGAAATGACCACGCCCTCCGACGTTCATGTTGGTGGATACGGGCGAAGCGGCCCGGGACTGCGCCTCCTAGCGTCGTCTGTGCCAACGAGACGGGAGGACGAGATGACCCAGATGAAGGAACCGGAGCGCTTCGAGACCGTGATCGTCGGGGGCGGCCAGGCCGGCCTCGCCGTCGGCTA
Organism: Gaiellaceae bacterium; assembly: GCA_050697735.1. GTDB lineage: Bacteria > Actinomycetota > Thermoleophilia > Gaiellales > Gaiellaceae > JAIBJN01. The sequence continues at coordinate 15,905 of JBOHAM010000153.1, forward strand.
CCACCTGACGAAGCACGGACACGCCTGCGTGATCCTCGACGCCAACGAGCGGGTAGGCGACTCCTGGCGCAAGCGCTGGCCGTCGCTCCGCCTCTATTCGCCCGCCCGCGCGGACGGGCTGCCGGGCATGCGCTTCCCGGCGCCGCCCTACTCGTACCCGAGCGGGCTCGAGATGGCGGACTTCCTCGAGGAGTACGCGAGGCGGTTCGACCTTCCGGTCGAGACCGGGGTGGCGGTGGACGGGGTGGAGCGAAACGGCGACGGATACGTCGTCACCGCCGGCCCGCGCCGGCTGCGCGCGGACAACGTGGTCGTGGCGACCGGCGTCTTCCAGCACGACCGCCCGGTAACCCCCGCGTTCGCCGCCGAGCTCGATCCCGCCATCCGGCAGCTTCACTCCGCCGGCTACCGTAGCCCCGCCCAGCTCCAGGAAGGATCGGTGCTGGTCGTCGGCGCAGCCCATTCCGGCGGAGACATCGCATACGAGGTCGCGCGCGCGGGCCATCCGACGCTGCTCTCCGGACGCGACACGGGCCAGCTCCCGTTCGACATCGAAGGACGCGGAGCGCGGATCGTCTTCCCGCTGCTCCGGATCGTCGCGACCCGCGTGCTGACCGTCTCGACCCCGATGGGCCGCAAGGCGAAGCCCAAGATCCGCACGCACGGAGGCCCGCTCCTGCGGGTGAAGCAAGCCGACCTCGAGGCCGCCGGCGTGGAGCGCGTCTTCGAGCGGACCGTAGGCGTCGAGGACGGCAAGCCGGTCCTCGCGGACGGCCGAGTCGTCGACGTGGCGAACGTGATCTGGTGCACCGGCTTCCGCAACGACTACGACTGGATTCGGTCACCCCTTCCGCAGGACGCCGACGGCTTCCCGGAGCAGAAGCGCGGCGCCGTCCCCGCCTCGCCGGGCCTCTACTTCGTCGGGCTCCCCTTCCTGCACTCCTTCGCCTCGATGCTCATCGTCGGCGCGGGCAGGGACGGCAAGCGAGTCGCCGAGCACATCCTCTCGCACCGCTCCAACGGCCGGACAGGAGCGACGGTGGGACAGGAGGTGCCGGCATGAACGAGAGCGGCAACGATGCGACACCGGAACAGGAGCCCGACCCCGGCTGGGACGAGACGGTGCTCGTCTGGAACGCAACGGTGGCCCGGATCCCGGCGTCCGCAGACGAACCAGGAGGCGACCGCCCGAGCGCGGACTCGAGCCCCCGTGAGGCGTCGCGCGTGCCGCGTGCGTAGTTTCTCGCAGCGACGATCCGTCCGAACTCGGAGGTCGCCCGGCGCCGTCTGTGGAATAACTCCTCCATGGCAAGCCTGATCTGGCTGATCGTCTGGCTCATCCAGGGCACGCCGAACCTGGAGTGGTTCGGAACCTGGAACGACTGGGCGGTCGCGCTCCTCGGTTGCATCGTCTTCGACGTGTTCAGCGGGCGCGAGGCCGCGGGCCGAACGCGCACGTCCTGACCGGCCGCGACATGAAGCGTCATTCCTCCCTGATCCCGCTCTCCCACGACCACCACCACGCACTCGTCGAGGCGCGGCGACTGCGTCGTGGATCGGATGCGGACGCCGCGGCCCGCCGGGCGGCGTGCGAAGCCTTCCTCCGCTTCTTCTCGGTGGAGACGATCAGGCACTTCCGCCAGGAAGAGGAGGATCTCTTCCCTCTGCTCGTCGATCGCGAGGAGCCGGCCGGCGAGCTGCTGACCCAGGCCCTGCTGGAGCACCAGAGGCTCCACGCCCTCGTGGACCGGCTCGACCGCGGGTTGGGCCTCGGCGACCCCGATGCTGCGCTCATGCGCGAGGTCGGCGAGCTCTTGGACGCGCACGTCCGCCTCGAGGAGCGGCAGCTCTTCCCGCTGATCCAGGACACCGTCTCGGACGAGGAGCTGGAAGCGC
>JBOHAM010000154.1:0-8362 GCA_050697735.1 Gaiellaceae bacterium
GCGCAGCCTGGAGCCATGACGGAGGCGAGACGTGGGAGCCGGCCGACGAAGGCCGCGACCGCCACTACACGTGGGCGCTCGCCGTCGACCCCGCCGACCCCGACCGCTGGTACGTCTCCGCCGCGCCGGGCCCGTTCGAGGCACACGGCGACCGCCCGGCCCGCGCGGCGCTCTACCGCCGGCAGGGTGAGGGCCAATGGGAGGAGCTCGACCTGGGCCTCCCCCGCCCGCTCGAGACGATGCCATACGCCCTCGCGTGGACGGACGGCCGCCTCGTCGCAGGCCTCCGCGACGGCCGCCTCCTCGAGAGCGAGGACGCTGGCGACAGCTGGCGGGCGTTCGCGGTGAACGGGCTGAACCGGGTCGTCGCGCTCGACGCGGCATAGCTGACCGGACTAGGGCAGACCCAGGGGAAAGTCCGGGGTCTTCCCCGATGTGACGGCGGGCGGCGCGTCCTACGGTCGCGGCATGGGAGGTGAGCGTCCATGGTCGTGACGATCGTCGTCGTCGCCGCTGAGGTCGCCGCGGCGGTCGCGTGCTTCGCCGCGTGGATCCGCCCCGTCGCCGTCGAGACGTGGGCTCACGGCGGCCGTCCAGACGAGGCGCCGCTCGGCGAGCAAGGAGGAGTCCTCGGGACGACCTCAGGCGTTGCCCTCGAGCGGGCGCACGAGATTGAAAGGAGCTTGGAATCATGAGGATCCAGAGATTCACGAGACAGAGCCGGCGGCGCGGGCCGATCTACGTCGCGGCCGCAGCCGCCGCCCTCCTGGCGGCATCGGCCGCCTACGCCGCGCCGCCCGCCGCCGGACCCGGAGCAGAGCCGGGGACGGCACGGGCGTCCGTCGTCAGCACACGTCCTCTCCCCACGCTCGTGCCGCCTCCGAACGATGCCTTCGCGGACTCGGCGGTCGTGCCGAGCCTGCCGTTCGCGGCGGCCGTGGGAACCGGCGAGGCGACCGCCGCCGTCGACGATCCCTTCTGCTCCCGCGACGACGCCGCCACGGTGTGGTACGCGTGGACGGCCCCCGGCACGGCCTGGGTGACGGCGCACACCTTCGGCAGCGACTACGACACCATCCTCTCGGCCTACACACAGGAGTCCGGAGGCCTCTCCCAGGTCGCCTGCAACGACGACGAGAGCGGACCCCAGTCGCAGGTGACGTTCCTCGCCGAGACGGGCGTGACCTACTACTTGATGGCGGCCGGGGCCACCGGCGGCGGCAACCTCGAAGTCTCGCTGGACGTCGCTCCGCCGCTGCCGCAGCTCGTCGTCCGCGGCACTCGCCACTACGAGCTGTCCCCGTCCGCCGACGAGGGGAACCTGGCCTGGGCGCAGGGCGCGAGAAGCGGCTTCCGCTTCTGGACGCTCAACGCACGGGTGCCGGGCTTCGGGACGGACAAGGTGAACCGGCGTCGCTCGGACGGATACTCCGGCGGCTTCGAGGGTGACTCCTTCGTGTATCAGGAGGTCCGGCGCGGGCAGTCGAGCCTGGTGCTCTATGACATCTTCCTCGGGACGCGCCGGAACCCGCCGGCCGGCGTCAACACTCCGCGCTGGGAATGGCACCCGACGATCTCCGGCGACTGGCTCCTGTTCGGGCGCAGGAACTTCGCCACGCGCACCGACCTCGTCATCCTGCGGAACCGGGTCACCGGCGAGGAGCGAGTCCTCGACCGGCTCCGCCCTGCCTGGCCGCGCCGGATCGCCGAGCCGGGACAGGTGAGCGGCAACTATGCCGTCTGGTACCGATGCGCGCCCGCGTGCAACGTCTTCCTTCACGACATCGCGGCCGAGACGTCCCAGGTGATTCCGAAGCCGCAGAATCGCCAGCAGTACGACCCGTCGGTGACGGCTGACGGAACGGTCTACTTCGTCCGCAGCCGGCGGGGCTGCGGGGCCTCCGTGCGCCTGGTCCGGCGTCCGCTCGGCGGCCAGAGCACGACGATCGCGTCCCTCGCGGCCGGCCGGGACTCGTTCCACACCTACGCCGACGACCACGGGGACGGCAGCGCGAGCGTCTACTTCTCACGCATCCGCTGCTCCAACAACACCTCGGACGTCCTCAAGGTCGTCGATCCGTGACGGCTCGCTCGATCGCCGAGGCCGCGGGCACGCTGATGCCCGCGGCCACGGCGCCGGGCGCGCCTAGGCTGCCGGAAACGAGCGAGAGGAGGCCGGTGGAGCTCGGCCCGAGCGAGGACGAGATCGCCGAGACGCACGAGGTCGAGGACGACTGGGCGATCGTCGTCCCGGCAGGCGTGTGGCACAACGTCGTCAACACCGGCTCGGGCGAGCTGAAGCTGTACTCGCTCTACTCCCCGCCCGAGCACCCGGACGGCACGGTGCACCGGACGAAGGAGGACGCCGAGCGCGCCGAGCACGGCTAGGAGGGATTGGCGGAACGTCGTTCGTCGCAGGGGTGCGATGCTTGTTCCGAGGCAAGGACGCAGGGAGCGCCGATAGTCGTAGCTATCGGTGCGACTGAGGACGCAGCATCGGGGCGAGCAGCGCGGCCCTGCGGCACAACGCCTGTTTCGCCAAGCCCTCCTCGAAGCACACGGGCGTACAATCTGCGCACCGTGACGCAGGTCGTCGACGACTCGCTGGAGGCAGGCCGCGAGGCCGCCCGCCGGCACGCCTGGCGAGAGGCCTACGACCTCCTGCTACGCGCGGACGGCGACGGCCGCCTCCAGGCGGAGGACCTCGAGAACCTCGCCGAGGCCGCGTGGTGGACCGGCCGCCTGGACGAGGCGATCCGGCTGCGCGAGCGGGCCTATGCGGCCTCTCTCGAAGCCGGAGAGACGCAACGCGCCGCGCTGCTCGCCATCTGGGTCGCGATCGACCACGCGAATCGGGCCGCGATGTCGGTCGCGGGCGGCTGGCTCGCGCGCGCCGAGCGGTTGCTCGCGAACGAGGACGAAGGTATCGCGCACGGACACCTCGCGCTCGCGCGCGGCATGTCCTCATTCGACATGGGCGAGCTGGACGCCGCGAGCAGGGAGCTCGAGCGCGCGCACGAGATCGGCGCTCGCTTCGGGGACCGCAACCTCGAAGCGATGGCGCTGGTCTTCAAGGGCACCGTTCTCGTCTCGAAGGGCGACGTCACGGAGGGGCTCGCCCTGCTCGACGAGGCGACGGCGGCCGCCGTGGGCGGTGAGCTCAGGCCGCTCGCCACCGGACTCGTCTATTGCGTCACCATCCACTCCTGCCAGGCGCTGGGCGACTGCGGCCGGGCCGCCGAGTGGACGGACGTGGCGAACCAGTGGTGCGACCGTCTGGACGTCACGGGCTTCCCGGGTGCCTGCCGCATCCACCGTGCGGAGATCCTGCGCCTGCGCGGCGAGTGGCCGCAGGCGGAGGAGCAGGCGGTGCAGGCGTGCGACGAGCTGCAGGAGTACAACCGCTTCGTGACCGCGGGTGGCTTCTACGAGATCGGCGAGATCCAGCGGCGGCGCGGCGACTTCGCGGCCGCCGAGGAGTCCTACCGAAAGGCGAGCGACCTCGGGCGCGATCCGCAGCCGGGGCTCGCGCTCCTTCGTCTTGCCCAGGGCAAGGTGGATGCCGCCGCCACCGCGATCAAGAGGACGCTCGCCGACGAGTCGCTCGACCCGCTCGGCCGCGCGCGCCGCCTGCCGGCCCAGATCGAGATCGCGCTCGCAGCGGGCGAGATCCGGCGGGCCCGCGAGGCCGCCGACGAGCTCGAGCAGATCGCCGACGGCTACCGCCTGGGCGAACGCCGCTCGCCGGCCCTCGAGGGCGCCGTCCAGCTCGCCCGGGGCCAGATCGGGCTCGCCGAGCACGACTGGGACGGCGCCGAGACCGCCCTTCGGGGCGCGCGCGAGACGTGGGACAAGGTCGGTGCCCCCTACGAGACCGCACAGGCCCGGCTCCTCCTCGGCCTCGCCTACCGCGGCCAGGGGGACGAGGACGGCGCGAAAGGGGAGATCGCCGCTGCGAAGGCGACCTTCGAGCGCCTCGGCGCGGCCCTCGACCTCCAGCGCGCATCCGAGCTCCTGGGCGAGTCGCGGGCCCAGCGCACGTTCATGTTCACCGACATCGTCGACTCGACGAAGCTCGTCGAGGTGCTGGGCGAGGAGAAGTGGGGCAAGCTCCTCACCTGGCACGACCGCCGCCTGCGGGAGCTGATCGAGCAGGCGGGCGGGGAGGTCATCAAGCAGACCGGCGACGGCTACTTCGCCGCCTTCCAGAGCCCCGCGGCGGCGGTTGAGGCCGCGGCCGGCATCCAGCGCGCGCTGGACGAGCACGAGCCGCTCGCACCCGACGTCCGCATCGGCATGCACACGGGCGGGGCCTTCCACAAGGAGGACGCCGACTACGCGGGCCAGGGCGTGCACATGGCCGCCCGCATCGGCGCCCTCGCCGGCGGCGGCGAGATCCTCGTCAGCCGCGACAGCCACGACGGCGGCATCCGCTTCTCCCTCTCCGAGCCGCGCCTCGAGACGCTCAAGGGCTTCGACGAGCCGATCGAGCTCGTCTCGGTCGACTGGCGGTGACCGACCTCGAGCGCGGCCGTGCCGCGTACGAGGGGCAGGGCTGGCGGGACGCCCGCGAAGCGCTCTTGCGCGCCGACCGGGCGGCTCCGCTCGGCGGAGAGGATCTCGAGCGGCTCGCGACGTCCGCCTACATGCTCGGCCTGGACGACGATTACCTGAGCTTCCTGGAGCGCGCTCATCACGGCCATCTGGAGACGAGCGACACGCTCGCGGCGGTCAGGTGCGCGTTCTGGGTCGGCATCACCCACGCGCTTCGCGGCGAGATTGGGCCGGCCGGGGGCTGGCTCGGACGCGCCCATCAGCTCGTCGGCGAGCAGGACTCCGTCGAGCGCGGCTACCTGCTCATTCCCCTCGTGTTCCAGCACGCTGCGGCCGGCGATTTCGCGACCGCCGCGGCCGTCGCGGCCGACGCGGCCGCCATGGCAAAGCGGTTCGACCATGCGGAGGGATACGCGCTCTCGCTGCAGTCGCAGGGATCGATGCTGATCAAGGCAGGGCGCGTGCAGGAGGGGCTCGCGGTCCTGGACGAGGCCATGGTGACGATCGCCGGCGGCAAGGTGTCGCCAATCGCGACGGGAATCGTCTACTGCGGCGTGATCCTGGCCTGCCAGGAGGCGTACGAGGTACGGAGGGCGCAGGAGTGGACTACCGTGCTCACCCGCTGGTGCGAGCAGCAGCCGGAGCTCGTCGCCTTCACGGGCCGCTGCCTCGTGCACCGGGCGGAGATCATGCAGCTCCACGGCGCCTGGAGCGACGCCCTGAACGAGGCACGGCTCGCCGGGGAACGCCTGGCGCGAAGCTACAACCGAGCCGCGGCCGCCCAGGCCTTCTACCGCCAGGGAGAGCTCCAGCGCCTGCGAGGCGAGTTCGCGGAGGCCGAGGACGCCTACCGCGAGGCGAGCCGGTTCGGTTGGGAGCCGCAGCCGGGCATGGCGCTCCTGCGGCTCGCCCAGGGACGCCGCGACGCGGCCGCGGCCACCATTCGGCGCGCTCTGGGCGAGGCCGCGCAGCCGCTGCGGCGCGCGAACCTCCTGCCTGCGTATGTCGAGATCACGCTGGCCTGCGGTGACGTCGAAGAGGCGCGCGCCGCGTCCGGCGAGCTGGCGGAGATCGCCGCGGGCTACGAGAGCGCACTGCTCGCCGCGCTCGTCGCGCACGCTCGCGGAGCCTCGGAGCTCGCCGCTGGAGACGCCCGCTCGGCACTTGCCTCGCTGCGTCAGGCCGTGGACACCTGGCAGGAGCTCGAAGCGCCATACGACGCGGCGCGCGCCCGCGCTCTCGTCGCGGAGGCATGCCGGGCGCTGGGAGACGAGGATGCCGCCGCCCTCGAGCTCGAGGCCGCTCGCGACGCCTTCGCCGCGCTCGGGGCGGTCCCGGACCTGGCGCGGATCGACGACGCAGCAGGACGCCGCGCCGGGAACGTCTACGGGCTGACGCCGCGGCAGGTGGAGGTGCTCCGCCTCCTCTCCGCCGGCAAGAGCAACCGGGAGATCGCCGAGTCGCTCGTGATCAGCGAGCACACGGTCGCCCGGCACGTCCAGAACATCTTCGCCGCGCTCGGGGTGTCGTCCCGCACCGCGGCTAGCGCGTTCGCGTTCGAGCACGACCTCGTCTGACGCCCGGCCGTAGTCAGAAATGACCACGCCGGCCGCCCTCCAAGTTGGTCGATCCGAGCGAAGCGGAGCGAGGCCTGCAGGCCTACCGTCGGCGCACGACCGACCCAAGGAGGCCGAGATGACCCCGAGACAGAACCCAGAGCAGGTCGAGACCGTGATCGTCGGCGCCGGCCAGGCGGGCCTCGCCGTCGGCTACCACCTGACGAAGCGCGGGCATTCGTTCGTGATCCTCGACGCGGGCGAGCGCGTCGGCGACTCCTGGCGAAAGCGCTGGCCGTCGCTCCGCCTGTACTCCCCGGCCCGAGCCGACGGCCTACCCGGCATGCGGTTCCCGGCTCCCGCGTACTCCTATCCGAGCGGACACGAGATGGCGGACTACCTCGAGGAGTACGCGGCCCACTTCGAGCTCCCGGTGCGGACCGGCGTCGCTGTGAGCGGGGTCGAGCGAGACGGCGACGGATACGTCGTCACGACCGGCGACCACAGGTACGAGGCCGACAACGTCGTGGTCGCGACCGGCGTCTTCCAGCACGAGCAGCCCGTGACACCCGCGTTCGCCGCGGAGGTCGACCCAGCGATCACCCAGCTCCACTCCGCCGACTACCGAAGCCCCGCCCAGCTGCAGGAGGGACCGGTGCTCGTCGTGGGCGCCGCTCACTCGGGCGGCGACATCGCCTACGAGGTCGCCAGGGCCGGCCATCGGACCGTCCTCTCGGGCCGAGACACGGGGCAGATCCCGTTCGACATCGAGGGACGATCCGCGCGCGTCGTCTTCCCGCTGCTGCGGTTCGTGGCCACCCGCGTGCTGACCGTCTCGACGCCGATGGGCCGGAAGGCGAAGCCCAAGATCCGCGCGCACGGCGGGCCGCTCCTGCGGGTGAAGAGGGCCGACCTCGAGGACGCCGGCGTGGAGCGGGTTCTGGAGCGGACCGTCGGCGTCCAGGACGGAAGGCCCGTGCTGGCGGACGGCCGGGTGCTCGACGTGGCGAACGTGATCTGGTGCACGGGCTTCCGCAACGACTACGGATGGATCCAGCCGCCCCTGCCGGGGGATGCCGACGGGTATCCCGAGCAGGAGCGCGGCGTCGTCCTCTCCTCGCCCGGCCTCTACTTCGTCGGGCTGCCGTTCCTGCACTCGTTCGCCTCCATGCTCATCGTGGGAGCGGGCAGGGACGGCAAGCGGGTCGCGAAGCACGTCCTGGCCCGCAGCGCCAACGGCCGCCTCGAGCGCACGAGTGCCAGGGCGGAGGAGATCGCGGCGTGACCCCCGACGCGGACGACGCTTCGCCGGAGCAGGTGCCGGACGAGGGCTGGGACGAGGCGGTCCTCGTCTGGAATGCCACGGTCGCCCGGATCCCGCCTCCCGACCGTTCGGGCTCGGCTCGGGACGAAGCGGCCGAGCCCGACGGCGACGAGTAGCCGCGGACTCCCCGCGGGCCGTGGCACGATGGGCTCACCGTGAGACTCGGGAGGGTCCTGGAGAGAACCGCTCGGCAGAATCGGAGACCTACGAGCTCGTCCTGGCGGCGTGGCGGCCAACCGGCGCTCCCAGGGCGGTCGGCCAGACTCGGTAGTTACTCGCAGCGAGGATCCGTTCCGGCTCGGATGCTTCTGCGCGTCGTCTGTGGAATAACTCCCCCATGGCAAGCCTGATCTGGCTGATCGTCTGGCTCATCCAGGGGACGCCGGACCTGGAGTGGTTCGGAACCTGGAACGACTGGTCGGTCGCGCTTCTCGGTTGCATCGTCTTCGACGTGTTCAGCGGGCGCGAGGCCGCAGGCCGTACGCGCACGTCCTGAGCGGCCGCGACATGAAGCGTCATCCGTCCCTCATCCCGCTCTCGCACGACCACCACCATGCCCTCGTCGAGGCGCGGCGACTGCGTCGTGACGCGGATGCCGACGCCGCGGCCCGCCGGGCGGCGTGCGAAGCCTTTCTCCGCTTCTTCTCCCTCGAGACGATCAGGCACTTCCGCCAGGAAGAGGAGGAGCTCTTCCCCCTCCTCGTCGATCGCGAGGAGCCGGCCGGCGAGCTGCTGACACAGGCGCTCCTGGAGCACCAGCGGCTCCACGCCCTCGTCGCCCGGCTCGACCGCGGGCTGGCTCTCGGCGACCCCGATGCTGCGCTCATGCGCGAGGTCGGCGAGCTCTTGGACGCGCACGTCCGCCTCGAGGAGCGGCAGCTCTTCCCGCTGATCCAGGACACCGTCTCGGACGAGGAGCTGGAAGCGC